>JABABZ010000080.1 GCA_014237965.1 Phycisphaerales bacterium
GTCGGTGAAGGTGCCGCTGGACTTGGTGTCCTCATCGGTCGCTTCGCGTCCGTCGGTGGCCACGACCTCACGGGTTCGGAGCTCTTCGTGACCTGGAACCAGGGTCTTGGTACCCCGGGCAACCAGGCCGGCTTCATCGTCAACATCCCCGCTCCGGGTGCGATGGCACTCCTCGGCCTCGCCGGTCTTACCGGTCGTCGTCGTCGAAACGGCTGATCGGCCCCGCCGATCCGCTTGATGGACAGTGATATCGCCGCCCCGGCCTCCAGAGGTCGGGGCGGTTCTTTTTTTGGGGGTAAAAGCTGGAATCTGAAGAGTTTCATGGAACTCCGGAGGCACTCGTCTTCATTTCAGCAACTTCCCGCTTTTTGCCTCTTCGCCGCGAATCGTGGCTATCCTTACCTCGGTAGAGATGTTCTTTCCGGAGCCTCCGGAGGTTCGTCTCGTTGAGTCGACCACTGACGGGCAGTTGCCCGCCTCGAATAACTTCAGACTGGAGATCACGGTGAAGATTGGTATCACGCTCACAACGGTTCTTCTGGGTAGTGCCGCTGCCCTTCTCGGTCAGGTTTCAGCAGATGCCGTCCCGGGCGGAAAACGTGGCGGAGGAACCGCAGGAAGTATCGGAGCGGATGTTGCGGTCTGTAACATTCCCGCCATCTCGCGCTGGGGTACCGTCGGCGGAATCTCGGCGTACTCCATCGGCACGACCAGCGTGAACCTGGGCGACGTCAATCTCCAGTGGATCGCGAACAGCAATCGGCATCCTCGAATGCCGATGAACATGTACCGATTCAAGAATGGCCGTCTCGACCAGATCGGCTACTCGTGGTGCAAGGACGGCTTCTGCGCTCTCCAGATGAACGAGTGCGGCTCCTGCCAGCCCGCCGGCGGCGGCTGCCCCCAGCAGCTCGGCCCAGGCTGCTCGGACCCCTACTCCAGTTCGCTGAACGGCAGCCAGAGCGGACTCGCCCCCAAGTGGCAGTGCAACCCCGCCACCGGAGTGTTCCAGTACCCGCCCTCCGGCCTGCCCTCGTACGCCCAGACCATCGGTCGACGGGTCCAGGTGCTGCAGGCGGACCTTTCTCCTCAGCAGAATTCCGGCGCCACCTACTACACCGATTCGCAGTACCTGCATCCGCAGGACTACGAGGACGGCAACAACCTCAACAACGGTTCCTACAAGCGAATGCTCGTGGGCTCGTTGGGTGGGAACGGCTACAACCTCTCGCCGACCGGCACCACCTTCCTCGGCAAGACCGCGATCTATGCGTGGGAAGACAACAGTGACAGCGTCATCATCAAGGTGGCCGACCTCCCGAACGACGGCCGTCTCCAGATCGCCAGTGACGTCATCGACAATGGTGACGGAACCTTCCGATACGAGTACGCCATCTACAACTACCAGTCACACGACGGGGTGAATGGTTTCACCATCCCCGTTCCGAACGGTGTCGAAATCAGCGACGTTGAATTCAGCTTCCCGGTTCACCACTCCGGCGATCCCTACAGCAACGACACCTGGGTGGTCACTCAGGATGGCGGCAGCATCACCTGGTCCACCGACGAGTTCTCGCAGGATGAGGACGCAAACGCCATTCGCTGGTCCTCGATGTACAACTTCTCCTTCACCGCGGACGCAGAACCCGAAACGGGCGATGCGGTCCTCGACATCTTCCGCACCAACGGGACGGAAGTCGTCGACAGCTTGTACGTCCCCGGTGGTAGCGCCAACCCCTACGACCTCAACGACGACGGCATCGTGAACGGTGCCGATGCCGGCATCTTCTTCACGCAATGGGGCCAGGGTTGTGGCAACTTCTGTGACTTCAACGGAGACTGCATCGTCAACTCCGCCGACCTCGGCCTGCTCTTCGCCGCCTGGAGTCCCTGATCTCGCAGGCCATGCTTCCCCGCATGGCCGACATCTCCACCAAATACTCGAGCCCCCTGCACTTGCGGGGGGCTCGTTTCTTGCGCCAATCGTCAAATACACGAACCTCAACCCTCGATCACCCGTCCGATACTGAGTGGTCCTCACAAGTGACCCTCAGGTCGGGAATAGCCGGCGTTTCTAGTGGCCTTGAACGGTTTCAAACGCTAGCCTTGATCAGAGGCCGATTCGCCAGTCGCGAGGTCCGAGAAGCTCCAGCCCACCCGTCCGAACCCATCCAGGAATACCCACCGTGAAGATGCCTGTCACCGCTGCCAACGCGATCGCCATTCTCCTGACCGGAGGCGTCGCCGCCACTCTGGTCGCTGCCACCACTGCACCTCCGAGAGCAGCTTCGAAAGCCGCTCGATCCGTCGTCCGGTCTCAGGCTCCTGCACAACCGACCCCTCCCATCGAATTCGAGGGGACGACGATCGAAGAGTACGAGCTCATCGACCTCCCCCTGCCTCTGGACATTCCGGAGTCCTATGACGCGACCTTCGAGTTTGAAGGCGACTCATACCGGCTCGGTCTTGATCGGTTCTCGAATCGATCGGCCGAGTTCACCGTCTTCGTCGACTACGGGGACGGCCAGCTGATCGACACTCCCATGCCTCCCGCTCGAACCTATGTGGGCCTGGTCGAGGAGATCCCCGGGAGCGAAGTCTCCGCAAGCCTTCTGGAGAACGGCGTCAGCGCAATCGTGCATCTGGGCGATGACGAGATCGTGATCCAGCCCGCCAGCGACTTTGGTATCAACGCCCAAGCGGAGCGACACATCATCTATCGCTCGAGCCGGTCCTTCGCGGAAGGCCAGTGCGGAAACGGACGATTCGATCTTCCCAAGGATGAACCCGAATTCGAGCTGCCCGGCGCAGGAGCCGGCGATCCACTCGGGGGAGGGGTCGCCGGAACGGGATTGAACCTCATCGATCTCAGCATCGACTGCGACTATGAGTTCTTCCAGCGGAATTCGAGCTCCGTCACCGCCACGGTGAACGACGTCGAGTTGATCATCAACAATTGCGAGACCATCTACCGACGCGACGTCGGCATCGCGCACGACATCAACACCATCATCGTCCGAGCCGACTCCAACGACCCGTACACATCCTCCAGCATCGATGGACGTCTCGATCAGTTCCGCGCCAACTGGCAGAATTCCCCCGAAAACGACATCCTGAGAGACACGGCGCAGATGTTCAGCGGAGTCAACTTCTCCGGCGGAACCATCGGCCTCGCGTGGCTCGGATCGATCTGCGGGACCTTCGGATACTCGGTGGTGGAGAGCCGGTACACGAACAACATCACCTACCGAACCTCCTTGAGCGCACACGAACTGGGCCACAACTGGAACAGCGGACACTGCGACTCGTCGAGCGGCTGCCACATCATGTGCTCCGGGAACGGAGGCTGTGACGGCGTCGGCGGAACCAATCTGAAGTTCGGAACCTCCGCACAGAATGCGATCACCAGCTATCTGGCGAGCCGGCCATGCGACATCGTGCTCGCGGATCCGATCGTTCTCCCCTTCGTGGACGATTTCGAAGGCGTCACCAGCGTCAACGACTGGATCTCCAACAACGGGACCAGCGTCACGACCGCGGGGATGAACGAGCCGCAGGGCATTCGAAGCCTGAGCCTCGACGCGACCGGTTCAGGCGAGTACGCGGATGACGAGATCCGGACCAACTACATCGAGCTTGCCGTGCCCGTCGCCTTCGTCTCCTACTGGACCCAGCACCGGGGCGTCGAAGCAGGCGAAGTCCTGTACGTGGACTATCTCGAGAACGACGGCGACTGGGTGAACCTCGAGACCCATGTGTCCGACGGCGTGGATCAGACGGAGTACGACTTTCATCAGCTCGAACTTCCCAGTGCCGCCCGATACAACGGCTCCCGTTTCCGCATTCGCACCGACGTCAATGAAACGAATGACGATTGGTTCGTCGATGACTTCAAGATCGAAGAAGAAGAGCAGTCTTCGATACCCAATGACGAGTGCGGCACCGCCATCGCCGTCGTGGGAGGAGACAATGCCTTCACCACCATCGGATCCACCGACAGCGATATCGACGATTCATTGAATTGCAGCTCTTCGAGCGGCCCTTCGGTCTACAAGGATGCCTGGTTCGAGTTCACGGCCTTCTGCACCGGACCGCTCACACTGTCGACCTGCGACGGAACGTCGTTCGACACACGGATGAGCATCTATGAGGCCAGTTCGGGCTGCCCCTCCAGCGGGGACACGCCCTTCGCCTGCAACGACGACTCGTGCGGGACCGGATCCTTCATCTCCACCTTCGCCTTTACTGGCCAGACCTTCCTCATCCGAATCGGAAGTTCCGACGGCTCGGTGGGCGACGGCGTTCTCCGCATCGAGTGTGATGGCCAGGGAGGCCCGGAGAACGACGAGTGTGACTCCCCCGAAGCCGTCTTCGAGGGTTCCAATCTCATCGTGACCACCGGAGCCACGAGCAGTGGAATCGACGACGCCATCGGCTGCAGCACCACCAATGGCCCCACGGTCGCCGCCGACTTCTGGTACGCCTACGACGTGAATTGCACCGGGCTGGTCGAGATCTCGACCTGCGGCGCGGATTTCAACACTCGAATCAGTGTCTACGACGCTGCCGGAGGCTGCCCCTCCAGTGGTGATGCCGCCTCCGCATGCAACGATGACGCCTGCGGTACCGGATCGTCGGTCACCTTCCCTGCGTTCGAAGGCCAGATCCTCCTGATCCGTGTCGGAAGTTCCGATGGCTCGACGGGCTCGGCGGACCTCGTGATCGCGTGTACTCCGTTCGGTGATCCCTGCCCCGAGGACCTGAACGGCGACGGCATCGTCAACGGTGCGGACCTCGGCCTGCTCCTCGGAGCGTGGGGTACCAACGGCGGCGACATCAACGGGGATGGGCTGACCAACGGTGCCGACCTCGGCCTGATGCTGGGAGCCTGGGGCGACTGCTGATCAACGCCCTCTCGGCCTTGCCAGAAGACATGAAGCGGGTGGCACGAGCAAGTGCCACCCGCTTTTCTTTCCGGTGGTCGGTGACCTTGGATCCCGCGCCGCAGTTCGAGTGATGGCTCACGCCGACGCCGACCGTCTACTTGGAACGACGGGTCGCTTCGACCGACGGACTGCTGGTGATCGACGGCCCTGCGGTGCTCAGAAGATCATCCGCATAGTTCGTCTCCGCCCGACGCTGCGTGATCGGCCCGACGGAGTCCCCTCGAAGAAACTGCCTGATCAACTGTTCGTCGATGGTGAGTTTCTCGGTCTCGTCCGCGGGGATCTTCCGGATCTCGTCGAATGCCTCCCGAGTGTCGATGCGCAGGACCCGCCCCTTGTCGAGCATGACCATGCGATCGGCGATGGTGAAGGCCGAGTCCATCTCGTGCGTGACCACGACACTCGTCACCCCGAGCTTCCGGGTCAGATCGACGATGAGCTGGTCGATCTCCGCACTGGTGACCGGATCCAGACCGGCGGAGGGCTCGTCGTAGAAGAGGATCAACGGGTCGAGTGCCAAGGCTCGGGCCAGGCCGGCACGCTTCTTCATTCCGCCTGAGATCTGCGAGGGAAGTTTGTCGGCATGCTCTCGCAGACCGACGAGTTCGAGCTTGATCTTGACCTGGATGTCGATGATGGTTCGATCGAGATCCGTGTGTTCTTCCAACGGGAGCGCCACGTTCTCGGCCAGCGTCATCGACTGGAAGAGCGCGCCGGACTGAAACAGGATCCCGAAGTTGCTCCGAATCTCGTTCATTCCCTCTTCGTCAAGTTGGTCGATCCGATTCCCGAGCATCGAGATCGTTCCCTCCGAGGGAGGGAAGGAACCGATGAGCATTCGGAGAAACGTGGATTTACCGCAACCGGATCCGCCCATCACGACGAGCGTCTCGCCGCGATGAATGTCCATGGTGAGCCCGTCGAGCACCGTCTGGGTGCCGAAGATCTTCTTCAGATCACGAACCTCGATGATCGGTTCGCCGGGCTCGGGAATGGCGCTGGAACTCATTGTTCACCCATGATCGAGTTGGAACGACCTGAAACAGCATGGAACAGCATGACTCGGCCATGCTCGAAGATCTTCCTACTCCGTCTTCTCGGCCGTGTCTTCAGAGCCCTCGCCCGACGATCCCGCCGGTGCACTCGCGCCGGCCTTGGCCGCCTCCCAGACGACTTCGGTCCCGTCGGTGTCGACCACGGTGATCTGCACGATCCCCAGCAACCGTCCGTTCTCCGGCAAGCCCCCATCGCCGGTGATCGCCTGGAATGAAACGGACCCGTCATAGTCGCCGTTTGAAAAAACGAACTTGTAGGGGATGCTGAAACTGGACTGTTTGACGGGCGGCTGCCCCCCGTCGTCCGGGACGGCGGACTTGAATTCGCCGAAACGGCGCCGGGCCTCGACGACGAAGGCCGCAGTCTGTGCCGCTGATGGCTCTTGACCCACCGCCCACCAATCGTTCGTCTGCTTCGAGTCGCCCTTGAAGGCGCCTTCCATCGCATCGTCCGGACCCGTCATGACGATCATGATCGAGCCCGCGACCATTCCGCCGACTTCAACGATTTTCACGGTCGTGTACGTCTGCCCGGCGGTGAACAGCAGACCGAGGATGATCGCGATGATCGCCAGAGGCCGACCTCTGAACGGACCATCGGTGCTGGTTCGACCCAACGCCGCCAGGCCCAGCAGGAGCCCGACCAGCGGGAGCACCGGGATGCAGAACAGAATGGTCATCACAAATGCAGTGACCGCCATACCGCTCATGGGCTTGATCTGGTTCGACTCGGTGAATTCGACGTCAGTGTTCATTCTGGCTTTCCTGGTTCACGAGGATTGGAATGGCGACCTTCCGGTGCGTGGTGGTTATTCCGATTTTCAGGAACGATCTTGCAGAACAGTCTACATCGTGAGGCTCGTCATGCCCCGGAAGGCCGTTCCCGCGGACCTTTCCCCCCGTTCTCCACCGCCGCGGCGGGATCTTCCGCGTCGCTTTCGATCGCATCGACTCCGCTCCCAGCAGGCTCGGATCCAAGCCGGAGAAGCGGGTTGGGCGGATCAACGATCTCGATCCAGAGGAACTTCGGCTGAGGGATGACGTCGTCGAGTGCTCTCGCTCTCAATGAGAATGCCGCCGCGCCGTATCGAATTCCTCCCGGATCGAAGTCAAGGACGAGACGAACTTCCATGCGTGGGTCCAACGTATCCCCGAGCATCACGGCATCCTTCAGTTCGACATCGATGAGTTCACCGAATCGTTCTGCAATGGTGACGCCGAATTCCGCGAGTTCGGCCTGTTCCGGCGTCGAGGCCGCATCGAAACCGAGGCTCGCCGCCGCGAGGTCGCCCGCCACCGCGTCGTCGATCATGCTGCGCGTCGTTCCCAGCATCCGCTCTTCGAGCGCTTCGAGATACCACTTTCCAAATGCGTCCCAGCTGAAGAGCCAGATGACGGTGCTGGCGGTCCCGATGGCGATCCCGGCCAGGGCCAGGCGACGACCGCCCAGGCGGCCACCACTGGCCGTGATCCGTCGATGGGCGAGAAATCCCAGAAACACCGCGACCATGCCGGTCAAGGGACAGCACAAGGCCAACGACGTGATGAAGGCCGCCACGGCCAGTTGGCTCCGTGGTCCCGCGGACTTGTCCGCCGTCTGGGGATGAGTGGGCGACCCTGACATGGCACAGGAGTGTATCGGCGTCTACGCTCCGCTCATGGCTTCCTCGAACTCAATCGATCCACCGACGGGATTCGATCCGTTCCCCGGTCCTCTGGCCGATCGGCGAGCCGTCGTGATGGGGCTCGGCGGCTTCGGTGGAGGCGAAGCGGTGGCTCGGCATCTTCGCAACGCGGGTGCGAGCGTTCTGGTCACGGATCTTCGGCCGGCCGAGGCCCTCGAGCATGCCCTCGAGGGACTTCAGGACCTCGAGATCGAATTCCACCTCGGCGAACATCTTCCGGAGGACTTCACATCGGCGGAAATCGTGGTGGTCAATCCGGCGGTCCCCCATCCATGGGACAACCCGTTTCTCGAACTCGCTCGCAAGGCCGGTGCCCGAATGCTCACGGAGATTCGTCTCGCGATCGGCGATCATCCCGCCGACCGAGTGATCGGCGTCACGGGGAGCGCCGGGAAGAGCACCACCTCGGCGATGATCCACCACGCATTGAGCCGAGTCAGGCCGGATCTGACGCCCCGCCTCGGTGGCAACATCGGCGGTTCCCTTCTCGAAGATCCGCCGTTGAAGAATGCGACGGTGATTCTCGAACTCTCCAGTTTCATGCTTCATTGGCTGGCGGGAGACGGCGGCGATCCGGCGGATCGGTTCACCCCCGGCATCGCCGTCATCACGAACATCAGCCCGAATCACCTCGACTGGCATACGTCGATCGAGCATTACACGGACAGCAAGAATGCCATCCTCCGTCCGTCACCGGCCTGCGAACAACCCCGGCCGGTGCCGGTCTCCGATCCCGACGTCGATGACACGATCGCGGACGCGTTGGAGCTCGCGATTCCCGGCGCGCACAATCGCTCGAACGCCCTTCTGGCCATCCGAACGATTCTCGCCCATCTCGAACTCGTCGAAGGCCCGATCCGCGATCGACGCCGCATCGCCCTCGACTGCGCGGCGGCGCTGGCCGACTTCGGCGGGCTGCCTCATCGGCTCGAGTTCATCGGGGAGATTCGAGGCGTGCGTTTCTTCAATGACTCGAAGTCGACGACGCCGGAAGCGTCGGTCCTCGCCGTCGAGAGCATGGAGGATCGCGCCCGCGTCCATCTGATCGCCGGGGGCTACGACAAGGGATCGGACCTCGAGCCGATCGCCCGCCTGGCTCCGTCCTTGGGAGGGCTCTTCGGAATCGGATCCACCAGCGAGTCCGTCTGCCGCGGAGGGGGCGAAGCCTGCGGCACGCTGGAGATCGCGGTCGAACGATGCATGCGACAGGCCGACGCCGGAGACATCGTGCTCCTCAGTCCGGGGTGCGCGAGTTGGGATCAGTTCGCGAATTACGAGGACCGAGGAAATGCCTTCCGGCGCCTGGTCGAATCGGCTCGGTGAGTCGACCGGGCCATCACGATCGACGATGACCATGCATGGAAGAACGACCGCCCACCGAAACGGTGAGCGGTCGTGATGTGCTCGACTGGATGTTCTTCCGCGGCCAGATCAGTTCGGCCAGGTACCGCCGTCGTCGGGGATCGGACCACCCTTGGGTGTCCAGTGATCCGGCCGATCCTCTTCGAGGTCGACGCGAAGTCGATATCGCTCGTCGTCCTCGGGCCATTCGGGAGCGGGTCGGATCTCGACCCGGATGCTCCGGGCGCTGGCGGGAGGCACGGTCAATTGGTTCGAGAGTCTTCCGTTCTTGTGGGGCGCGTCCCAGATCTCCCAGAGCATTCGGTCCGGCGTGTAGATCGGATCATCACCCTTGCCATCCATGAACTTGAAGGACAGCTGCTTCCCGACCGGAAGCCGCAGAGAAAAGAACGCCTCTTCGTTCCGCGTATCGATGATCCGAATGGTCTTCGGGCTCGCCGTCGTGGAGACGTAGGTGAAGGTGGAGTTGCTGCTCGGCAACCAACCGCCCTTGGTGCTGTAGGCGGCGCATCCGCTCATCGTGAGGAACAGGAGGCCAGCGGCGGTGAGGAACAGGGGTCGAAGACGCATACGAGGCTCTCTGACTAGCGCAGAAACGGCGCGGCCCGCGTGGACCATGTCCGTATCTCCTTCATCGGTCTGGACCGGCGTCGGCCTTGAGACACGAGTCGGAACTCGGAGCCGGGAGTTCCGACCGGTCACGCCGAATCCGCCGTCCCGGAGGCCGAAATGGTCATTCTCTCCCACGATTCGGATTGAGATCGGACCCAGTCCCCCCGCCGGATTCGGATTGGTAGAGTTCGAGGCATGTCTTCCGCCAACTCCCCCATTCGAATCGGCCATGGCTACGACCTCCACCGCCTGGAGCCGATGGCCCCGGAAGGCTCGGGTCGTCCCTTCATTCTCGGTGGAATTCGATTCGAACACGATCGGGGCCCGGTCGGACATTCCGACGGCGATGCACTCCTCCATGCGATCACGGATGCCCTCCTCGGCGGGCTGGGACATGAGGACATCGGGCAGCTGTTCCCGGATACCGACCCCGCCTTCGATGGCGCGGACTCTCGGAGATTCCTGACCCGGGCGGTGGAGATCGTGCGAGAGGCGGGATACCGCATCGGCAATCTCGATGCCACCGTGATTCTCGAGCAGCCCCGACTGGGAAGTCGGAAGATGGAGATTCGCGCCCATCTCGCCGAGATTCTCGGCATGGATGTGGCTGATGTGAATCTCAAAGGCAAGTCACACGAGAAGGTCGACGCGATCGGCGAAGGACGGGCGATCGAAGTGCACGTCGTCGTCCTCCTGTTCCGAGTCGACTGAGGCACTCAGCCATCACCGGAGAGCGGCATGAGCAGTCGCTCGGTGGCGGTACGCAAGGCCTCTGACGGCCGCGCGATGCAATCTCCGGGATCACCGATCGATTCGAGTGCCACGATCCCCGCGAAACGACGTCGATCCGACTCGGAGAGCGGTCCGACGCTGCCTGGCACGATCATCACCGGAACCCCACGCCGCCATCCCATTTCGAGCAGGCGACCGGGACCTTTCCCCATCATCGTCTGGGAATCCAGACGTCCTTCGCTGGTGATCACCAGGTCGCAGGCGCCGACTCTCGATTCCAGGTCAAGTGATCTGGCGACCACGTCGAATCCTGATTCCATCACGGCCCCGAGGACCACCCGGAGACCGAATCCGATTCCTCCCGCAGCACCCGCGCCGTCCGCCCCGGCCGCTTGCCGAACCTGGTCTTCGCCGAACTCCCGAGCCAACAGGCTCGCCCATCTCGACAGTCCGGTCTCGAGTCGCTCGACACCCTCGGGGTCGGCACCTTTCTGAGGGCCGAAGACTCGAGCAGCACCCGTCGGGCCAAGGAGCGGGTTCGTGACGTCCACGGCGACCCGCAGATCGACGCCACCCCAGGCATCGCGAACATCGGTGGGCACCTCGATGGCATCGACCCGCAGAAGGTCGGCTCCGGAGAGGGGCGGCCGAAGCAGTTCGCCCCGGGCGTGAAACCGAACCCCGAGCATCGAAAGGGCCCCGATTCCACCATCGACCGTGCTGCTCCCTCCCACGGCGAGGATGATCTTCGGCCGCCGCCCCGGAGAGGTCTTGAGGTGATTCAGCGATTCCCGGAGCATCGCCCCGGTTCCACCCGTTCCGGTCCTTTCCGGGTCGCGATCGGCTGGCTCAAGGAGCTGAAGGCCAGACGCCTGGGCGAGCTCCACCACGGCTGATCCGCGGTCGGAAGTGATGCCGATCTTCGCCTCGACCGGAGGGCGATCCGCTCTCGGCCCCGGGACGGTGCAGGCCTGTGGCTCCAGCCCCATCCCGACCACCATCGCGTCGAGCGTTCCCTCACCCCCGTCGGCGATCGGACAGCGATCGACCTCGGCACTGGGAAGACGACGCCGAACCCCCTGTTCGATCGCGAGCGATGCCTCATCCGCTGAACAGGTCTCTTTCAAGGCATCCGGGGCGACCAGCACCCTCTGAATCGACCCTGCCGATGGCTGCATGGAGAATCCTTGACAATCGAAGGAGGAGCAGAGACACGCGAGCATATACACTTGGGGATTCCCTCCCGGCGATCCGATGTCGATCAGGGGGGCTGGATGGTCCGCGCACTGAAGCCCATGGAAGAACTCGTCCATCAATTTCTCGGTGATTTCGGCTGGATGGCCATGATCGCGCTGCTGCTCGCCTCTGGATTCGGTATCCCGATCGGCGAGGAAGTGGTCAACGTGCCAGCGGGGATCTTCGTCGGACAGGGAGAGATGGCCGCGTGGTCGACCTTCCTGGCGGCCTATGTCGGCGTTCTGGGTGGCGACTTCCTCTGGTTCTCGATCTGCCGTCACTTCGGCAAGCGCCTCCTGCATCGAAAATGGTTCCGCCGGTTCGTCCACCCACGACGCCTCCTCGAGGCGAAGCACCAGTTCGACCGCCGTGGAGGCGGCATGCTGGTCATCGCCAGATTCATCCCCGGCACCCGATCACCCGCCTTGACCATCGCCGCCCTCATGCACATGAGTTGGCGAAAATTCACCATCGTCGAGATCATCTGTTGTGCCATCACCACGCCGATCCAGGTCGGCGCCGGCATCCTGATCGGACACGGGCTCGCCGGAAGTTCTCTTCCGAAAGTCCTCTTCTTCGCCTTCGCCGTGATCGCGACCATCATCGCGACCACCGCGCTCCTTCACTGGTGGCTGAGCAACCGCCATCGCCGGAACGGAAGAGCCCCTCGGGCTCGAGCCGGCTGGCTTCGTGGAAAACGATCGACCATCTCCTCCTCCAACTCCTGAAACCCTCGGAGTCTCAAAATGCGTGCCATCGTCACCGGCCAGATCGGCGTGGACAAGAAGCCCTACCTCAAGGACACGATGCGTCTCGCAGGTGAACGTGGAGAGACCATCGACACGTTCCATGTCGGCGACATGATGTACGCCGAGGCGGCGGACGTCAGCCCCGGACGCATCCTCGATCTTCCGATCAGCAGGCTCAATTCACTCCGACGGGCCGCGTTCAAGGACATCATCGCGGCGACCAGGCCCGTCGACGAGCATCGGAACGTCATGGTGAACACCCACGCGACGTTTCGATGGCACCACGGACTCTTCAGCGCCTTCGATTTCGATCAGATCCGAGCCCTCGCTCCCGATCTCTTCATCTGCCTGGTCGACAATGTAGAGGTGGTTCATCAACGACTCCACCGAGATCACATCGTCGACGCGACCTTGAAGGACTGCATGGTCTGGCGGGAGGAGGAGATTCTCGCGACCGAATTGATG
>JABABZ010000081.1 GCA_014237965.1 Phycisphaerales bacterium
AGCAGCCCGTTGTCCACGAAGATGCAGGTGAGCCGGTCTCCGATGGCACGCTGAAGAAGCGCCGCCACCACCGAACTGTCCACGCCGCCGGAGAGGCCGCAGATCACCCGGTCGTCACCGACCTGCTCCTTCACCCGCACGCATTCCGCATCGAGGTACTCGCTCATTCGCCAGTTGCCGCTGCACTCGCAGATGCTGAAGAGGAAGTTCCGGAGAATGTCGACGCCGTGCGGCGTGTGCGTCACTTCCGGGTGAAACTGAACACCCCAGAAGGAACTGTCCCGATGCCGGACCGCCGCGTAGGGACAGGTCGAGGTCGAGGCCACCGACTCGAAGGCGTCGGAGAGCCCCGTGACCTGGTCACCGTGACTCATCCAGACCGAGGTGCGAGCGGGAATGCCCGCCAAAAGACCTTCCGAATCACCGATCTCGAGTTGGGCGCGACCGAACTCGCGAGTGCTCGAGCTTTCCACCGTGCCGCCGAGCAGTTCGCATCCGAGCTGCATTCCGTAACAGATCCCCAGCACCGGTACACCGAGATCGAGAATTCCCGGATCACAGACGGGCGCGCCGGATTCGTTCACACTCGAAGGCCCGCCTGAGAGGATGATCCCCTTGGGATTCAGCCCACGGATCGTCTCGAGATCGGTGTCGGGCGCCACCAGAAGACTGAAGGCGCCCAACTCCCGGATCCGCCGAGCGATGAGTTGCGTGTATTGGCTTCCGAAGTCGAGAATCGGAATGGTCTCGGTGGCGGGAACGCCGCTGGCGGTCTCATTGCTCATGGGTATCCGGATCCGATGCCTGAGGGATTCGCCCCCTTGAGGGGAAGCCGGAAAGGCTACCGCGCCCTCGACTCTGCCGGGGACCACCGACGCGATCTCCCCCATCCGGGAGCATGAATGAAGAACGTGGCAGGCTGGTATCCTGCTGGCCATGTCTCGGGCGACCCATCTTCGAGGACGACTGCTTGGCGGCGCCGCCTGGCTGATTCTGCTCGCCGCATGCGCCCCGCCGGTTCCCGATGGCGGCTTCAACGCCCCCGACCCCGCTTCGAGGATCTATGCCGCCGCCGGCGTGGCTGCAGACTGGGCCTCGACCGAGCCGCCGGAGGCTCGCCGTCGGCCGGCGATCGGCACTCTTCGGCACCTCGTGGTGATGCTCGAATCCAGCGACCCGGCCGAGAGGCTGGTCGCAGCGGAGACCCTTCGGATGGTGACCGGTGAGGACTTCGACTACGACGCCTCCGCGGCTGCGGCGATCCGCTTCCTCGCCGTGAACCGTTGGCGAGCCTGGGTGGACTCCCTCGCCCCCGCACGCGCCTCCGACCGGGAGCTCGGATCTTGACCCGCCTTCCGCCAGCCATCCGAATCGAGATCCTCAGCCGAGCGGACCTCCTGGCCCCGGTTCGCGCCATGCTCACATCGTTCGCGGAACGCTCCGGATTCGACGACGTCGAGACCGGACACCTCGCCCTCGCCGTGGACGAAGCGCTCGCGAACGTGATCAGACACGGGTACGACTCTCGCCCCAACGGCCGAATCTGGCTGTCCGCCTTTCTCATCGAAGAACCTGAACGCCGGATCAGAATCGAGATCGAAGACGAGGGCCATCAGACCGAACCGGAGAAGATCGCATCAAGAGATCTTGAAGAAGTCCGGCCCGGAGGGCTGGGCGTGCACATCATGCAGGAGGTCACGGACACCTGCCAATTCGAACGCCGTACCCCGGGGGGAATGCGGCTCATCCTCGAGAAGACACCGCGCAGAGCAAAGAAAGATCCCTCGGATCAGAATCACGCCGGTTCGCCGGAGAATGGACACCAATGAGCAGCGGGAATGACATGGATATTAAGGTTGAGAACCGGGACGATTCAGTTCTCGTGACTCCGATCGGCGAGGTCGACCTTGCTCGAAGTCCCTCGCTCCGAAGCCGACTCAAACAGATTCTCGGCGACTCGCCGGCCCGACTCGTGGTCGATCTGAGCCAGGTTCCGTACATGGACAGTTCGGGCGTGGCCACGCTGGTCGAAGCCCTGCAGCAGAGCCGATCCCGAAACTGCTCCCTCTTCCTCGCGGGGCTTCAGGATCGAGTGCGATCCGTGTTCGAGATCGCTCGACTCGATACCGTGTTCACCATCACGCCCGATGTGAATTCCGCACTGGACGCCTGACCCAAGATGCCCGATACCGTCAGCCAACCCGGCCTGATCCCACGCGCCCTCGAAGGCGTCGGAAGTCTCGTCCTCGGAATCCTCGAGTTCGTCGGAGGCTTGTACTGGCTCCTCCACGAGTTGATCGGGTGGGTCTGGCGATCCACGATCCGGCATCAGTTCAGATTCGGACGAACGGCCTTCATCTCCCAGATGGTGAGAGTCGGAGTCCGGTCGATCAGCATCGTCGTCCTCGTCTCCGGAAGCATCGGGTTCATTCTGGCCTTGCAGACGGCACCGAGCCTCCAACAGTTCGGCCAGGTCGACAAGGTCGCGAACCTGGTCGGCGTCGCGGTCTTCCGTGAACTCGGCCCACTCATCGCCGCGATCGTCCTCACCGGTTTCGCGGGTGCTTCCATCGCCGCCGAGATCGGCACCATGGTGGTCGGCGAGGAGATCGAAGCACTCGAGTCGATGGGTCTCAACCCCGTTCGATTCCTCGTCGTTCCGCGGGTGATCGCGAGCGCCATCAGCCTGGTCCTGCTCTCGGTGATCGCCGACCTCTCCGCGGTCTTCGCGGGTGGCGCGATCGGGATCCTCCAACTCGGGATTCCCTACGAGGTCTACAAGGACAACACGATCCAGCAGCTCACCAGTGCCGATTTCCTGACCGGGCTCTTCAAGGCGGGCATCTTCGGAACGATTCTGGGACTGATCGCCTGCCGCAACGGGCTCCGGGTCTCGGGAGGCGCCGCCGGCGTCGGCAAGGCCACGACCGACACCGTGGTTCAGACGGTGGTCACCGTGATCTTCGCCGATCTGTTCTTCACCGCACTCTTCTTCACCCTCGGACTGGGCTGATCGCGGGCGATCACGCTCCGAGGGCGAGTCGTTCGGCGGCTCGTGCGGGGAGCCCCGCCGCGATGGCTCTGGATTGAGCCGATGCGATGTCGTACCCGGCTCGATACCAGTCGATCTCGCCGGCTTCCAGATCGAGAATCGCGTATGAAGCCCGGGGGTCGCCATCTCTCGGCTGCCCGACCGAACCGGGATTCACGATGCATCGTTCCTCGAGATCCACGTCGATCGACCTCGAAGAGACACTTCGATAACTTTCGACCGTCGGCGTCGGAACGTCTTTGACGAGCCGGAAACAGGCGGGGAAATGCGTATGTCCCACAAGACAGATCGGCACATCGACTCCTTGGAACGCAGGCCCGGCGGCATCGCCATCAAGGATGTACCGAGCCCCACCGGGAATCGGCGAGTCGTGCACGATCATCACGTTTGATTCGAAGTAGATCATCCCGGGAAGACGCCCGACGGTTTCCAGGAGATCGGGGCGCTCCGTGACGAGCCGACGCCGGGTCCAGTCGATCGCTTCACGAGCGACCTCGCGGAACTTCCGACCGAGTTCCGGTCGCACCAAGGCATCCTCGTGGTTTCCTGCGACCATCAAGGGATCACGCTCGAAGATGAGATCGAGACACTCGATCGGATCCGGGCCATATCCCACGACATCGCCGAGGCAGATCAGTCGGTCGATTCCGGCGGCATCAAGCTCTGCGAGTACCGATTTCAGCGCCAGCAGATTCCCGTGCACGTCGGAGATGATTCCAAGCCGCATCGTTCCACCCTTCGCGATTCTTCAGACGCGGCATGCAAGCATGACGTCTCACTCGACGGTTCTTTCTCTCCGGAATGCCCCTGCTCTGTCTCATCGGATATTCACCCGCCCCGCACCAGCCAAGTCGGCCGATCTCGAAAATTCCACCCAGTCGCGGCATCGGGGCTCATTCTCCAACCGATGGTGACCCGTTCGAGGATGCTCGATGCAATGCCAGAAGCCCGATCTGCTCCTCGACCCGTTCGACGATCTGATCCGGGTGATCGACGAGACACGCCCACCCCTCACGGATGGCCCGATGGCAGCCGGCGCTGGCACCCGTGTCCACTCGACCCGGAACCGCAAGCACCTCTCGGCCATAGTCTTCGGCTGCCAGACGCGCGGTGATCATCGCACCACTTCGGAGCCCCGCCTCGAAGACGACCACGCCGAGCGAAAGTCCCGCGATGATTCGATTCCGCTCCGGAAATCGTCCCGGCCGCGGCCCCGCATCGCATGGGTACTCACTCAAGACGACGCCTCCCTCCGCGACGATCGCATGAAAGAGCGATGCATTCTCCGGCGGATAGAGGTGCGACAGCCCGGAGCCAAGTACGGCGATGGTCGGCCGGCCGCTTCGAAGCGCGGCTCGATGCGCTGCCGCATCGATCCCCATGGCCCCGCCGGAACAGATCACGTACCCGGCTTCGCAGAGGGCCGCGGAGAACCGCGCCGCCAGGTCGATCCCGATCGCGGAACATCGCCGGGCACCGACGACCGAAATGACCGGATCTCGATCGAGGACGGCCTGAGATCCCAGAACTCGAAGCGTCACCGGCGGATCGTCGATACCTGCGAGCAACGCGGGATAGTCGGCATCGAAGAGCGTCATGACCGATCCGCCCAGTCTCTCCAGATGGCGAAAGTCCGACCGGGCGCTCTTGCGATCAAGCGAACGAACTCTGGCCGCCGCGACCAATTCAGATTCGCCCGTCACGGCCGCAATCGAGCGGGGCGACGCATCCAGGACCCGATCGATCGACCCGAAGGCCTGCCACAATTTCGAGACGGTGCGCGGCCCCCACCCTTTGACGCCTTGAATCGCCAATGCTGCGACTTGCCGTTCATCGTGCATTCAAGACCACCCCGATCGCCTCGCCCACCTCTCGGTGATCGTACGCGGTGATGGAAGCGCCTCACGCGGCGTGGCCTTTTTTCAGAACAACCGCCAACGGAGGTTCAGAGGCTCCGGTCCTGATCTTCCAGATCATCCCAGAGCGATCCCTCATCCGAAACCGGCTCGTACGTCAACTCGCCAACCTCGGCCTGCCCACCGGTGTCTTCGGGATTCCCGGAGGAGTCACCGACCCCAGCTTCGACCGCCCCATCTTCTTCCTCGCCTTCCTCTTCCTCGTCCTCTTCTTCTTCTTCTTCCTCTTCTTCGTCGGCTTCCTCGTCTTCTTCCTCTTCTTCGTCGGCTTCCTCGTCCTCTTCTTCTTCCTCTTCCTCGTCCTCTTCCTCTTCCTCTTCTTCTTCCTCTTCCTCGCCTAGTTCTTCCTCGTCCTCGACTTCCTCATCTTCGTCATCGCCGTCCTCGTCCTCTTCCAACCCCTCTTCATCTTCATCCTGTGAATCACCCACGACCTCTCGCCGTTCTTCGCCGTCCTCTTCGCCTTCGAACTCCTCCTCATCGACGCCATCATCCTCGCGTGCAGTCACACCCACGAATTCGACCGGAGGGAATTCGTCGGCACGCCCCTCCTCTCTCGCGGGAGGAAAGTCTTCCTCTTCCTCTTCCTCTTCCTCTTCCTCATCGTTTCCAAAGAGGTGGGGTTGGACAGCCTCCGGCTCGAACACCGCCGGAATCCGAAGAATCTTGCGGGCCGCCTCTCGGACCAGCGGTTCCCCGGGACTGCCGAGCACCAATCCGATGAAGATGCTGAACGTCGCAGCACCGACGATCCACAATCTGATGCCAGGCCCGACAAGGCTGGCGAGCGCCGTCGTTCGGGGCGGCGCGATCACTGGTCGCTCGAATTCGATGAGCCGATGAATCCAATCCGTCACCGGCTGATTGATGGCATTTGAAACGGCGAGCACTTCCACATCGTGATCTGGGAGCACTGGGATGAGTTGCAACTTGGCACGAGTGAGCCGCTGCATCACCGCCGGATCTTCGCTTTCCAATTCGAAGATCGCCTGGTCATACCTGGCCTGGTGAACCTGCAGAAGGTCCTGCTCGAACTGCAGCGGGGCGAGGCCGATCTCCGCAGTCCGGAGCGACTGCTCCTGGGGCACCAGCACCAATGACACCAACATCGCCAGGCCTGCCAATAGGAAGAACCAGCCTGGGTCGAATCGGAAGAGCGGTCGGGAAGAAGCCACCTTGTGAGATCGGCCAAACCCCGCCTCGGAGTCGAGAAACAGCGTTCTGAATCTTCTTCAACCCGCCCAGCCCTCGGATCAAGAAGAAGACAAGGCCCGTGGCAGGATTGCCACGGGCCTTGAAGATCCATCGTTCTGAAGCTCAGCCAGCCCTCACGCGAGATCGGGGAACATCTCGGTGACGGTCCCGACCAGGTCCTTCACATGGCTGATCGACTCGTCCATCAACGCCTTCTCGCTCTGGTCCAGATCGATCTCGATGACCTTCTCCACACCGTTCGAGCCGAGGATGCAGGGCACCCCCACGAAGTATCCGCCGACTCCGTACTCGGAGTCGCAGTACGCGGCACAGGGAAGAATTCGCTTCTTGTCCTTGATGATCGCCTCCGCCATCTGCACCGAGCCGGATGCCGGTGCGTAATACGCGCTGGTTCCCATCAGCTTGACGATCTCGCCGCCGCCGACCTTCGCTCGGTCGACGCACTCGGTGATTTCAGCTTCGGAGAGCAACTGGCTCACGGGGATTCCGTGGACCGAGGTGTATCGCGGCAGCGGAACCATGTCGTCGCCGTGACCGCCCAGAAGCAGTGCCGAAATGTCTTCGACCGAGCAGCCGAGCTTCATCGCCAGAAACGCCCGGTAGCGTGCCACGTCAAGACAGCCGGCCTGGCCGACGATCTGACTGGTCGGGAATCCCGAGGACTTCCATGCGGTGTACACCATCGCATCGAGCGGGTTCGAGACGAGAATCATGATCGAGTCGGGTGAGTGCTTCGCGACCTGCTCGGTGACCGAGCGGACGATCTTCACGTTGGTTCCGATGAGATCGTCCCGGCTCATGCCCGGCTTCCGCGGGAGTCCGGCGGTCACGATGACCACGTCGCTTCCGGCGGTGTCCGCGTAGTCGGCGGTGCCATGCACATTGGCATCGAAACGCTCCATCGGGCTGCAACAGAAGAGATCGAGGGCCTTGCCCTTGGCGACGCCTTCCTTGTCCGGAATGTCCAGCAGCACCACATCACCGAGTTCCTTGGCGGCCGCCCAGTGGGCACAGGTCGCACCGACATTTCCAGCGCCGATGACACTGATCTTCGCGCGTCGCATGATTTGAAGCATCTCCAGAGACTTGAGGCCACGACGAATTCTGAGTCGTCGGAGCCGGATCGAAATCGGCCGAGGCCGGGAATCCGAATCAGCCGGTTGGCTGATTCGGGGCAAGTCGGGCATGATACGGTCCCCGCCCTTCGGCGGCCCCGCTGAGCCAATCAGATCTGCGGATCTCGCCCGAAAGTCGGGAATTTCCCCTCCGAAAGATCGGTGCCCAGTCCAACCGAGACCTTGGGCAGCCCCCACCGCATGCCATCCGCCACCCGCCATCCTCGCGTGATCCCCGCTCGGGAGAGCCGCCGAATCCTCCTCGCCGCACAGGGCCTGGCGACTCCTCCTGCCGCACGATCCGGCCCCGTATCGGTCCAACGCCTGATCGACCGACTGGGGTTCGTGCAGGTCGACTCCATCAATGTCGTGGAGCGAGCGCACCACCTCATTCTCCAGACTCGCCTGGAGTCATATCGCCACGAGACGCTCACCACCCTGCTCGAGAAGGACCGGTCCCTGTTCGAGCACTGGACTCACGACGCCAGCCTGATCCCCACCTGCTGGTTCGAGCAATGGAAGCCTCGCTTCGCCAGATACGCCGATCGCGCCGATCGCAACGAATGGTGGCATGAACGCCTCGGCGGCGATCCCGCACCACTGCTCAAACGAATCCACGCTCGAGTCCGCACGACCGGTCCATTGCGCGGCCGCGATCTCGAGGACGAGCGATCGGAAGACGGCGGCGGTGGATGGTGGAACTGGCATCCCGGCAAGGCGGCACTCGAACATCTCTGGCGGGCCGGTCGACTCTCGATCGCCGGGCGAACCCGATTCGAGAAGATCTATGACCTGACCGAACGGGTCCATCCTGAACCGTACGCCCGCCGCAAGCCTTCCGCCGCAGCGCATGTCGAGTGGGCCTGTCGCACCGCGCTCGAGCGACTCGGCGTGGCGACCTCGAACGAAGTCGCGGCATTCTGGAACTCAATCCCCGCCGCGGATGCCCGAGTCTGGTGCGACGCGGCAGTCGGACGTGGCGAAATCGAGCCGGTGCTGCTGGAAGATCTCGATGGACGATCGCGAGCCGCCTATGCCACGAACGAGTCGCGACGGATGGCGAAGCTGGACCCATGGGACGAGACCATTCGCACGCTCTGCCCGTTCGACCCCGTGATCCGCGACCGCAAGCGGATCCTGCGACGCTTCGACTTCGACTACCGCTTCGAAGCCTTCGTCCCGGAGGCGAAACGCCGATACGGCTACTACACGCTGCCCCTGCTGCGCGGCGATCGCTTCCTCGGCCGCATCGATCCGAAGTTCGATCGCAAGAACGACGTGCTCCTGGTTCGCGGGCCGTGGTGGGAACCCGGCTGCGACACCCGTCTTCACCGCAAGATGCTTGAAACCGCCACAAACCGCCTTGCGGCCCAGATCGGTGCCGCGTCGTGGCGGTTCGTCGGTTGACGACTCGGTCGTCTCCTCTCGGAGCCGCTCATCATCAACGCATGGCGGGGTGGGATCGGTGTCCGACTCGAACCCCGATCGCGATCGCCACCGGGCCGAGTACCACCGACGCGCCGATCAACACCACCGCCGACCAGGGCGAGCCGTCATCCCAGAGGCGGATGACTTCGAGACAGAGACTCGAATACGTGGTGAATGCGCCCAACGAGCCACCCATCACCGCCGCGACGAGGATCGGATGGATCGGGCGACGCCCCGGTTCGTATCCGGGCGGCAGATCGATGTCGATCAGACTTGGAAAACGCGAATCGAGCCGAGTGAAGAGAATCCCGAGCAGGAAGGAACCCAGCAGGTTGACGAGAAGCAGCGCCCCCACCATCGCGCCCCCGAGCTCGATCGTGAGGTGCTGGACTCCCCAACGCGCCACGGCGCCGACGGCGCCGCCGATGGCGACCAACGGCAGGAGCGAGACGAACGACAGGCGTCGAACCAACCCGGCCTCGACGTCCGCCTGACCGGTCGAGTCCGAGGGGATGCGGGAATCGGGCGCGGCGTTGGAACGCGGTTCGAGGTTCTTCATGCTCCACCTCCCCAGGCCAACCCGATCGCAAGGGCCACGATCGCAGCGATCGGGGTTCCCACCAGCGAGATGATCGACTTCAACACATGCCCCGAACGCCACAGCACCCAGGTGTCGAGCATCGCGGTCGAGAAGGTCGTGAAGCCACCCAGCAGCCCCGTGAGCAGAATCAGTTTCGCGTCCGCGACACCAGCCGAGCTGGTGGGCAGCGTGGTCCCGATGAATTGAATCAAGGGCAGTTCGGAGGAATCCGCCGATGCGAGCACGGCGGCGGCAATGCCGATCAGCAGGCAACCCACGATGTTGACCACCATGATGCCGATCCAGAACGGAATACGGAGAGAGGTCGCGGCCGCGATGGTCAGCATGACTCGAAGCGTCGCGCCGATCGCCCCTCCGATCGCCACGAGGATGATTTCGACGAGCCAGGCCATGACAGAATGCTACCGTGGAACGGCTGATTACTTGACAAGACAACCTCGGCGAGGGAAAAGGAAATTCCTTCCCACCACGAACGTCCCTGGAGAATCATCATGACCACCGGATTCCAAATCGCCGCCACCCGCCCCCATCTTCACCTTCGACTGGCCGGCCGACTCACGGCCGATGACTACCACGGGCTCGCCCCGGTCATCGACCAGGAGCTCGCAGATCACGGGCGAATCCGCATGCTCGTGGAACTCACCGACGGCTTCGAAGGCTGGACCGCGGGTGCCGCATGGCAGGATCTCAAGCTTGATCTGACTCACTGGAGTGACTTCGACCGCATCGCGATCGTCGGCGATCTCAAGAAGTGGCAGGAGATCATGGTGAAGTTCACCGGCCCGTTCACCAAAGCGGATCTCAAGACCTTCGGCTCGGTCGAAGACGCCGATGCCTGGCTTGACGACTGACGTTCGGTCCCCTTTTCATCCCGTGCCGACGATCGCCGACGCGATCGCCGCGGTACTCCAGCAGGCCAGCGCCCCGGCGAGCATCGCTCGCGGGGCGAGCGACGAGAAGTCGGCCCGCCGAGTCGGCGCGATGGCGCCGAGTCCGCCGATCTGAATCGCCATCGAAGGGATGTTCGCGAACCCGCACAGGGCATAGGTCACGACGATGACGCCACGCGGCGAAATCGTGCCTTCAGCCATCATGGTGCGAAGATCCGCGTAGGCGACGAACTCCGTCGCGACCACGGACGTGCCCAGCAGGCGGCCGATCTGCGGGATGTCCGCGGCCGGCGCCCCGATGCACCAGGCGATTGGCTGGAACAACAGGCCCAGTCCACCCTGCACGCTCCAGGTTCCGTATCCGTGCGTCTCCCGCCAAGCGGCGATCCACTCGGTCTCCGACAACGCTCCGAGCGGCCAGTCGAGCAGGGCGAGAATCGCGATGAAGGCGACCAGCATCGCGCCGACGTTCAACGCCAGTTTCAGTCCATCCGTCGCCCCCACCACCACGGCATCGAGCACGTTCGAGGCGACTCGATCCTCCGTCGGCTGGGCGTTCAGCGTCTCGGGCGGCTCCTCTTCCGACTCCGGGAGCATCAACTTGGCCATCACGAACGCCGCCGGTGCCGACATCAGCGATGCGGTGATCAGGTGCTTGGTGAAGCGAAGCCGAGCCTCTTCGTCGGCGCCACCCAGAAAGTCGACATATCCCGCCAGCACGCTTCCGGCGATCGTCGCGAATCCGCCGGTCATGACCACCATCAACTGCGACCGAGTCATCTTCGGCAGGAAGGGCTTGATGCAGAGTGGTGCTTCGGTCTGCCCGACCAGCACGTTGGCCGCGACGGTCAGAGATTCCGCCCCCGAGACCTTCAAGGTCCGCCGCATCACCCAGGCCATCGACGCGACGACTCGCTGCATCACACCCAAATGGTAGAGCGCCGCCATCACCGCCGCGAAGTACACGATGACCGGGAGCACGCGAAAGGCGAAGACGAAGCCCGCGGGCCCGTCGACCGCGGCCAACGATCCGAATAGAAACGCAGACCCTTCATTCGCCATGCCGATCGCGGTCGAGACCTGGCGAGCAATCCACTCGAAGACCGATGCGGTGAAGGGCACGCCCAGGATCAGTCCGGCCAGCACGACTTGAAGCCCGAGTCCTCCGAGCACCACGCGCCAGGGAATCCGCCGGCGATTCGAAGAGCAGGCCCAGGCGATCAGGCACAGGCACACCACGCCGATGACCGCGCGGAGCGCGTCGGGCATGGCCCATCCGGATTCAGCGATGATGAGCATCGGCATCGACGCGATTAGAACAGATCCGCGCTCGAATTCCGAGCCACCGGACGGGATGGTCGTTCACCACGCCCCCTGCTCGAGTCGGTCATGATGGGACGATGCCAGAAAGACCCTCCACCATCGCATCCGGCCGCTTTCTGGAATTCGTCCAGAAGGACGGCTGGGAGTTCGTGACCAGATCCAACGCCCAAGGCGTCGTGGCCATCATCGCCCTGACTCATGATGACCAACTCGTCCTGATCGAACAGCATCGACCACCACTCGGCCGAATGGTCATCGAGATTCCCGCCGGTCTCGTGGGGGACGATGCCGAGAAGACCGGCGAAGCCGATCTGGAGGCCGCCCGGCGAGAATTACTGGAAGAGACGGGATACACCGCCGAAGGATGGCGATCCCTCGTCACGTGCGCCAGTTCCGCCGGTCTCACCGACGAGTGCATTCACTTCTTCCGGGCCGAAGGGTTGACGAAATCGGCTGAAGGCGGCGGCGTCGACGGCGAGGGGATCCACGTGGTGCTCGTGGCGAGAAGTCGGATTCACGCCTGGATCCAGGAACGCATCCGCGAGGGCCTCGCAGTGGATGCCAAGGTCTATTCCGCGCTTGCCTTGCTTGACGCCTGAGCGCGGCTCCTCAGACGGATATCATGCAGTCATGAACCTCGTCATCACATTCATTGCGGCGTTGTTCTGGTCGGCCTCGCCGCCGCCTCTTGATTCGCCGCTGGTGATCAAGCCGGGATTCGAGCACGTCGTGATCGCCGCGGACTCCGACTTCGAAGCATGCGGCGTTGCCGATTTCGACCGCGACGGTGATCTCGACATCGTGTGCGGCGACACCTGGTACGAATCACCGACCTGGACCCGCCATCCCATCGGGTTGGTCCGAAGCGTGGGTGGATACCGGGTCGACTTCGCCGACGTGCCGATGGACGTCGACGGCGATGGTTGGATCGATGTGGTCTCTTGCAGCTGGCACGATCGCGGCGTCTTC
>JABABZ010000082.1 GCA_014237965.1 Phycisphaerales bacterium
ATCGTCTTTCACATACTCGTCGTAATCCGCGAAACTCCGCCGAATCCGACCCGATCGGAGGAATTGGCAGGCCACGCAGGTCCCGGCGAGACCCCCGAGCGTGATGAACACGGTCGTCCAATCCGCCAGCGGCAGCGGAAAGAGCGTCGGATCGGAGATCCGGGTCGGAAGAAGCCCTTGAACGACCCATCCCCCCATCGCCACGATCGTCATGGTGGTCGTGATACCGGCCGGGATCAGGAAGGTGCGGGCATCCACGAGCGTGGCGGCCACCAATCCGCTCAGCAGGCCGACCATCACGAGATAGGCGGGCCAGGCGCCGGACAGTTGGGATCGAGTCCACCACGAACCGCCGATCCCCGTCATCCATGAGTCCGAGGGTGTCCAGAAGAACGCGAAGTAGGTGATCGCGAAGAGCAGGGCGACCAGAAGTTCGATCGACGGATACTGCACGCTGATGCGCCCGCGGCATCGGCGGCACCGTCCGCGCAGAAGGATCCATCCGATGATCGGAAGGTTCTCGTGCCAGGAAAGGCGCCAGCCGCATCGAGGACAGCGGCTCGGCGGGCTCACCACGCTCCGGCCTTCCGGAAGGCGATACGCGACGACGTTCAGAAAACTGCCGACGCATGCCCCGAAGGCGAAGAGAAAGATCGCCGTCACGATTCGGGGCGACCAGATCAGGACCCAGGGCGGCAGGTCGGCAAGCAGGGGCTCCGAATTCAAGAAGAAGACTCCTTGCATCGGCGGGGGCGAACCCACTCGTGAGCGGCTCGGCTAGGCATTCGACTCCGTGTCGCCATCGAGGGCGTCGAGGTCGACCTCCGCGATTTCCGCGGCCGCGGCATCCAGGATCGACCGGCATCTCGCCAGCAACGATCGCCCGCGTCCATACGCCGCCAGGCTCTCTTCGAGGGGGATGTCCCCCTGCTCGAGCCGGTCGATGATCGACTCCAGTTCCTCGGCCGCGGCTTCAAATCGAAGCGGTGCCTCCGGTTCCGAGTCCTTTTTCGTTTTCTTCGAGGTCGCCATGCCCCGGACTCTATCACGCCGGGTGGGGTGACACGCCCCGTCCCGGTCAGGACGTCGGCTCTTCGGCGGGTCGGATCCGGGACACCGTGGCGTCGAAGTCGCCCGAGGCGAGCCTGGTGGTGATGGCATCCCCTTCCGCGAGTTCGCTCGCCGAGCGAACCGGCCTGCCCTGCGGGTCGAGGGTCAGCGAGTAGCCCCTCGACAGGACCTGATCGGGATTCGTGGATCCAAGCCGTTTCGACGCGTTCTCCAGCGAGGCGTCCAACGCGGCAAGCCGGCCCTTCATGGCCAGGGTGAGACGGTCGGATGCGGCGTGCAAGGTCGTGGCCGCCACCGCGAATCGGCTCTTGGGCGCGACGCGTTCCAGGGCCGTGCTCTGACGAGCCACGCCGGCTCTTCGGGCGTTGGTGCCGGTCTCGATCGCGACCTGAAGCCGGTTCGCCAGGCCATCGAGCCGTTGTTGATGTGGAACGAGAAGCCGATCGGGCCGACGAAGCAACTCGTGCCGTGATGCGAATTCCAGTCGTGCCGCGGCTTCTCCACAACGCCGTTCGACGAGCATGCGGATTCTCCCGCCCCGGCTCTGGAGAATTCCACGGTGCTCATCGGCGTCAGGCACCAGGGCCATGGCCGCCTGCGTGGGAGTCGAGGT
This sequence comes from Phycisphaerales bacterium, assembly GCA_014237965.1. GTDB lineage: Bacteria > Planctomycetota > Phycisphaerae > Phycisphaerales > SM1A02 > UBA12014. Next base: position 1,685 of record JABABZ010000082.1, read on the forward strand.
GCGATGGTCCGCGACGAGGTCGGCGATGGTGAGATCCGTCTCGTGGCCGATCGCCGAGACCAGCGGGACCGGCGGAGGTCCGCCCGCGGCGTGGCGATCGATGGCCTCGCGTCGTGATTCCTGGATCGCGTCGGCGACCGCTCGCTCGTTGAAGCACCAGAGATCCTCGAGGCTGCCGCCTCCCCGGGTCAGCACGATCGCGTCGACCCCGAGCGCCGGCGCGACCAGTCGAGCCTTGCGGATCGCGGCGGCGATCCGGGGTGTCGCCCCTGATCCCTGAACCGCGACATGATGCAGGAGAATCTCGAGCCCCGGCCACCGTTGACGAGCGGTCTCTTCGATGTCGCGGCGAGCAGCGCCTTCGCGGCTCGTGATCATGAGGACCCGCCGGGGGAACGACGGCAGCGGAAGTCGCGCCGAAGGATCGAAGTAGCCCGCGGCTTCCAATTCCGACTTCAGTCGTTCGAAGCGTCGATGGAAGTCGCCTTCGCCCTCTTCGCGAAGTTCATGCACGATCAGCGACAGCCGGCCGCCCTGGTCCCAGAATTCGAGCGTGCCGGTGGCGACCATCAGACTTCCGACCACCGGCGTGGCCGCCGGGGTATCGAAACCCCGCCTCTGTGCGAAGAAGGAACACTCGATCTTCGCCTTGGTGTCGTCCTTCAGGGAGAAATACCAGTGGTGCCCGAGCCTCGCCGATCCCACCTCCCCGATCACGCGGACTTTTCGGCCGCCATCGATATTGGAGAGGGTCCGATTGAGAAGGTCGACGAGTTCTCGAACGGAATACGGCTCCGCAGAATCCGAATCGCCGTTCTTCGTTCCGGGCGGTTCCATCGCTCCCTCGTCGTTTCCAGGCACGAAGAGCATCGCGTCGTTCAAGGACCGCTTCTTGTCGGAGGGCTTGGAGGCCATGACCGTATGCTACGACCTGCCCGCCCTCTTCACCGGTACCACTCCTGATGACCTCCTCCACCCCTTTCCAAGTCGACGCTGACATCACGGTCGTCCCCGGGGTCGGACCCAGGCTCGCCGCCGTACTCGGCCGAATGGAGATCACGACGGTCGGGGGCCTGCTCGATCACATTCCGATGCGATACGAGCACGAGCATGCGGAGTCGACGATCGCCGAAGTCGACGCCGCGCTCCCGGACGATGAAGGCGCGGCCGCGAACGTCTCGGTGCGGGGTGAGATCGCCGCGATCAAGATCCCGCCCGGGCGACGGCCTCGAATCGAAGTGACGCTGGAGGACGAGACCGGAACCGTCCAGCTCGTCTGGTTCAACGCACCGTGGCTTCGGAACAAGCTCCGACCCGGTCTCCGCCTGGTCGCCGAAGGCCGAGCCAAGCGATGGCGGGGCTACCTGCAGATCGGCAACCCCCAGTGGCGAGAGGAGGATGACGTCGAGACACCCGCCCGGGATGCTCGACTCCGTCCGGTGTATCCAGCGAGCGAGGATCTCCCAAGCCGACGAATCGAGGAATTCGTCACCAAGGTCCTCGAGCCGGCCACGAAGACGCTGATCGATCCACTTCCCGATGAGATCCGGAAGTCGCGGGCCTTGAAACGGCTCGGCGACGCCTACCGTGACATCCATCAACCCGAGTCGCCGCGCGACGCCGCCGATGCCAGGCGCCGACTCGCCTTCGACGAGCTTCTGCTTCTCCAACTCGGCGTGATGATGAAGAGGCGTCACCTGAGAGAGACGATGAAGGCCGCTCCCCTGGCGCTGACCCCCGAGATCGAGAAACGAATTCTCGGTCGATTCCCATTCGAATTGACCCCCGACCAACGGCAGGTGTGCCGGGAGATCGGCGCGGACCTCGCTCGTGACGTGCCGACCAACCGGCTCCTGCAGGGCGACGTCGGCGCTGGAAAGACGGCCGTGGCCGTGCACGCCATGCTCCTCGCCGCGGCCCACGGGCATCAGTCCGCGATCATGGCGCCAACCGGCATTCTGGCGGAACAGCATCACGCTTCCATCAGCCGGATGCTCGAGGGTGCCGAGGTCGAGGTGGGCCTGCTCACCGGCTCGACGCCTGCGAAGGAAAAGCGAGTGCTGCTCGAACGGATCGCCGCGGGCGACGTGAAACTTCTGATCGGAACGCACGCACTCCTTTCAGAGGGAACCGTCTTCGACGACCTCGCGTTGGTGATCATCGACGAGCAGCATCGGTTCGGCGTCGAACAGCGATCGAAGCTTCGCCGTCCCAACGCCGAGGGGCGGGTGCCCCACGTTCTCGTCATGACCGCCACGCCGATCCCGAGAACGCTTTCCTTGACCGTGTTCGGCGACCTGGATGTGTCGGTGATCCGGCACCTTCCGCCCGGAAGAACTCCGACCGTGACCAGGGTGGTTGCACCATCGAAGGCACCCGACGTCTACGGGTACCTCGCGGAACGCGTGGCCGCCGGCGAACAGGGTTTCGTGGTCGTACCGGCCGTCGAGGAATCGGACATGGGGCTTGCCGACGTCGAGAATCACTTGAAGATGCTCGCGGCGGGACCGCTCTCCGGTGTGCGTCTGGGAGCGATTCACGGCCGGATGAGCCGGGATGAGCGTGAGGGTGTGATGGACCGCTTCCGCGCCCGCGACATCGACGTCCTGGTCGCGACGGTGGTGATCGAAGTGGGTGTGGACGTGCCCAACGCCACCGTGATGGTGGTCGAGCATGCGGAGCGGTTCGGACTCGCCCAACTGCATCAATTGCGTGGGCGGGTCGGTCGCGGCGAGAAGCGAGGGGTCTGCGCCTTGATCGGCGAACCCACCACGGAGGAGGGGCGACGACGTCTGGAGGCCATCGGCGGCACCGAGGACGGCTTCGAGATCGCCGAGCTGGATCTGGGAATCCGCGGGCCGGGAGAACTCTTCGGGGCGAGGCAGTCCGGCCTCCCCCCTTTTCGAGTGGCCGACCTGCTCAACGACCTCGATTTGCTCCGTCTCGCCCGCCAGGATGCGGCGGACTGGATCGAGCGCGATCCTCGCCTCCTCGGACCGGACGCGGTGCACATGCGACGACGACTGATGGCTCGATACGGCGCGACGCTCGGACTGGGCGACGTGGGCTGATCATCGACCAGTCTCGTACGATGCCCTCTCATGAGCACGAATGAAGACATCGCGGCGATCTTCGAGGAACTCGCGATCCTCCTCGAACTCACGGGAGCGAACGGGTTCCGGGTGAACGCCCATTCCAAGGTCGCCCGCGTCGTGGAAGGCCTCACGTCCGATCTCGGCGAACTCGCTCGGTCCGACGACGCCCTCAAGTCGCTCGAAGCGATCGACGGAATCGGAAAGTCCAGCGCTCAGAAGATCATCGAATTCGCCGCGGACGGGTCCGTGAAGGATCTCGAGACCCTCCGCGCGTCGGTCCCCGGCGGCCTGCGGGAGGTCATGAAGGTGCCGGGCCTCGGCCCCAGGACGGTTCGGCGACTCTGGCAGGAGGCCGGCATCGAATCGCTTGACGACCTTGAAGCGGGCATCGAGGACGGCAGGCTTGAAGCACTGCCTCGAATGGGGCGGAAGACCATCGACAACATTCGCGAGTCGATCGAGTTCATGAAGACCGCGGGAGACCGACGTCGTCTCGGCACCGCGATGCCGATCGCGGAGCGGTTGGTGGAGATGATGCAGTCGGTACCCGGGGTTCGGCGCGTGGCCTACGCCGGGAGTCTGCGACGAGGACAGGAGACCATCGGCGATCTCGACCTTCTGGTCACCACCGACGACCCGGCCGCGGCCAGCAAGGCGTTTCAGTCCCAACCCGGCGTGACCCGCATCCTCGTGGCGGGCGAGACGAAGTCGTCGGTTCGGCTCGAAGACGGTATCCAGGTCGATCTGCGCGTGGTTCCGGAAGAGGTCTGGGGCGCGGCCCTCATGTACTTCACGGGAAGCAAGGATCACAACGTGGCTCTGCGGGAGCGGGCGATCGGCCGAGGTCTCCGCCTCAACGAGTACGGCTTGTTCCCGGATGACGGCGAGGATGGATCCCCGCAGTCGCGAGGCGTCGTGGCGATCGCATCGGCGAGCGAGTCCGAGATCTACCAGGCGCTGGATCTGCCTTGGATACCGCCGGAACTTCGAGTCGATCGAGACGAGTTCGAACTCGACGTTCCCGAGGATCTCATCACCGTCGAGGACATTCGCGCGGAATTGCACAGCCATACCACGGCCAGCGACGGCCGCCTCACGATCGAAGAACTCGCGGTCGCGGCCCGAACCGCGGGGCGAACGGTCCTGGCCATCACCGATCACTCCCGATCGAGCGCCCAGGCCAACGGGCTGGACGAAGACCGTCTCCGCCGACATGCCGAAGCGATCCGGGAGGCCGACGGGAAGATCGAGGGGATTCGACTGCTCGCGGGAAGCGAAGTCGACATTCACGCCGACGGGTCTCTGGACTACGACGACGACGTTCTGGCGATGCTCGACGTGGTGGTCGCCAGTCCGCATGCGTCGCTGCGACAGGACCCCGATGCCGCGACGGCTCGTTTGTGCGCCGCAGCCCGACATCCGCTGGTATCGATCATCGGCCATCCCACCGGCCGGCTGATCGGAACTCGGAAGGGACTCGAGCCGGACATCGAAGCGCTGATCTCCGCGGCCATCGAGGGCGGGACGGCGCTCGAGATCAATGCGAATCCGTACCGTCTCGATCTCCGGGACACCCACGTCCGCGCCGCGGTCGACGCCGGATGTCTCATCTCCATCAACACGGATGCCCACCGAGCGGAGCATCTGGAGTTCATCCGGTACGGAGTCCTCACCGGACGGCGAGGACGACTCCGGGTTCCCGGCTGCCTCAATGCCTGGCCCGACGATCGGCTCCTCGAATGGCTCGCGCAAAATCGATGAACGGCGGCTCGCGCCTCCCGTGGTCGCGCCGCGTCGGGTTCAACCCCGCGAGTTCTTCGCGTTTCGAGTGCCCTGCTTGGTGACCTCGGCCTCGCCGCTCCAGGCATCGACGCTCTCGACGGTGTTCACCAGATTGAGCTGAAAGACGAAACTGGACTGTTTCGTCGACCCGGCGGAAGCCCGGATCTCGAGAATCTTCCCGTTGATCACGAAGAACGGAAGTCTCGGAGCATCCTCACCGGCCTTGAACTCACGATAGTCGGCGACTTCATTGGCGCGAGCGTCACTGCTGGCGAAAGCGACCTTTCCGGACTGTTGAAGCGCGATCTTGATCTTCTGGGTGAGAAGGTCGGTGTCGATCCGCTGGGCGGTGTCGTTCACGACCCGGGTGACCTCGATCCGTGCGGGCTTCGTCGGCGCCGTTTCGAGGGCGCCACTGGCGAAGAGCTGCTGCAGAACCTGATCAGCCGCGTTGGACCAGTCCTGAACGTCGATCTGGTCGACCGAGACGATCTTGTCCCGATCGTCGGTGACCACGCGGGCGTTCTGATTGCAGCCGGTCGCGGAAACGACCGTGGCGGCGGCGAGTGAAAGACAGAAGAGATTCAAATTCATGTTCAGGTTCCTTCCAGGTTCAATCGGCGTTGGTCAACGTGAGACGAAAGTCCGCCGCCCTCGGATCGCTGGCGGTCGCGGTCACGGTGGAGAAGGCGCCTGCGGCGACCTGCTCCTGACGATATCCCGAAACCGGGCTGAAGAGCAGTCTTCCCTCGGCATCGAAGAATTCGAACTTGTAGTTGAACCGCGTGTCGAAGGGCAACGTGTTCTCCACTTCCACATCGATTCGGAGAAGGTCGTCGCTCACCTTCGTCTCGCGGACCACCCGCACGTTGGCGTGCGAGGAAAGCCAGCCATCCTTGCGGATCTGCGAGGTGCTCGTGACGGTGTTGGCGAAGCAGCCTGCGAGGAACACGGTGGCGACCAGAAGAGTTCGAGCAATGACCGGATTCATGGTCCGATTCCTTTCGTGAGATTGGCCGTCCGAAGCGCGACCTCGTTCGGTGGAGATTCGACCGGCGGGGCCTCGTCCAGAGGAATGAGATGGATCGAAGCGGGCCCCCGGACCCGGAAACTTCGCAGCACGATCATCGAGTCTCGATTCAATGGTACGTCGATCTCGTGAACTCCCGCCGGACCCACGATCCGGACCCGGCCATCCAGCGGTGCCGGAATCCTCGCCACGGCGAAGTACCGGGGAAGTGTTCGCCAGGTTCTGAGATCGGCGATCGTGGTGGCATACCCGTAGACGTTTGTAGCCAGCATGCTGGCGGCCAGCGCCCAGCTGTTGCCGGAATTCTCCGCCGCGAGATTGGCGGCGAGCGATGCGGCCGCCTTGGCGACGGCGGAGGCGATCGCCCGGCCGGTGATCAATGGGAGTTCGACCTGGAACTCCTGAGCGATCACGCTTCCCATGTCGCAGACGATCGAGGTCTCCACGGTCGTCGAATCACCGGTGATGGTCGCGTGACTGGCGGCGCCGGGAACCTGCACGAGCTTCGGCAACGCGATTCCGATGAAGGGCATCTCCGGAATGAAGGCCGGGATTCGAAAGGAGACCTCTTCTCTCCTCGGCGCGAAGCCGCTTTCCAGCAGCAGCCAGACCTGAGGCGACGTCGCCGTCGATGACTCCACCATGGCCAGATCCGATTCGACCGCCGAGTTCGCACCGATCGTCCCGCGAACCCGACGAAGCAGGTCGATCGCACGGTTCTCGTCTCCGCGGTCGACGCCATCGACGTACAGGAGGATCGCGGTGAGCCAGTCCGTGAAGGGATTCGTCCAGCCGTCGTAGGGACGGAACGTCTCCTCGAGCCCGCTGTAGGTCTCGGCGTAGTTCGATTTGAAGTCGCCGCTCTCTTCGATCTTCGCGACGTCGGCGTGCTCGCCTTCCATCTTCTTTCGCGCCTTCGCGATCCGATCCGCAAAGCGGGCTTCGGCGTCCTCCTGGGCGAACTGGGCTCGCTTGAGTTCGACCCGAGCGGTCACCAGATCACCCATCGCCATCGCATCCAGAGCGCGGAAGGTCGCGCACATCACCCGGTCCGAGGAGCTTCCGATGTAGTCGAGCGCCCGTTCGTTCGCCGCCACCGCCGCGAGGGTGTCGATGAACGCCGGTTTACCGGGATCGGAGGAACGCTTCATCTCCCGCCACGCACGGCCGAGGCTTTCGTCGCTCTGTCGGTAGTCCCCCGCGATCCGCTGCACCGTCCCCAGTTCCAACGCATCGATCACCGTGTTCCGGCTTGTTCCATCCGATGCGGCCCGGCTCGCCGCGTCCACCGCCAGTTGCCAGTCACCCGCGGCCAGCGCGGTCACATACCCCTCGGCGCGATCGTTGTGGTTCGCACAACCGATCCCGCTCAGAAGGGAGCCGACCATCGCCGCAGCCGCGACGCATCGCACTCCGGCGTGAATCACCAGCGATTCCAGTAGGAGTTCCATCGTTCGATCACCGGGGCTTCATCGGTATCGACCTTGATGTCCTGTCGCTCTTCGCGATCGATCCGATAGCCGCTCTGCCGGAGGAACTGTGCGAATCCGTTGATCCGTTCCACTTCCGCGGTGGTGAGGGCGGCATCCTGCTTGAGCCCCTCGAAGATCGCGGCGTTCTCCAACCATCGTCGACGCTCCGCGTCGGTCAATCGAAGCCCCACCGAGATTCGCTGGGGTGTCTCGGTGGTTCCGCCGAGCACGCGGATCTCTCGCGTCCACGGCTCTGCGCCGGTTCGCGTGACGGTGAGGCGGTGAGGTCCGCGGTCGACCTCGACGCCGCAAGGCGTGGTGCAGATCACGAAACCGTCCAGGGCGATCTCGGCACCTCCGGCAAGTACCGGAAGGACCTCGCCGGAGATCCGCCATTCACCATCCTGGTTTCTGATGATCTCCGGCACGGAGAGCCCGTCGAGGATGGCATCGACCTGCAGGTACCCGGTTCCGGCCGCGGTTGCCGTGGATCCCGAGAGGGCCGCCGCGTCCGCCTTGAGCTGGGCGGCGATCGTCTTCGCCGCATCGGAGTAGAGCCGCCCCGCCAGGGATTCATCGACCTGAACGGCCGCCGAACCACCACCGTCGGAGGCCATCGAGCCGACCCTGACCACGAAGTAGTCGCCCGCCTCGGCAGCGCCCGAGCCGGCGTCGAGAAGTCGCCAGCCTCCACGAAGCGTCGTCTCCTGCATGCTGGTTCGACTTCCGCCGACCTCCACTCGCCGGATCGATTGATCGACCGTCGCAAGGTCGATGACGAGCACCGAACGGGCCCCGATCGCCGCAGCCATTCGAGCGATCGAAGCATCTGCCTCCAACGCCTGGTCCGCCGCTCCGGGCCGCATCGCACGGACGACATCAGCCGGATCGACGGCTCGGAGGCCGATGCCCGAGACCGCCCCTCCGACGTTCGCAGCGAGCGCCGCGGTCGCATTCGCGGGCAGACCCGGCACCTCGCCCTGCACCACGACCGCGACGGGTCCCAGTGCGGCCAGCGCCTGCTCGGAGGTCCTGCCCACTCCTTCCTCGCTCTTTTCTTCTCGTGCGGTCGACGGTGAAGGAGTCGACTCCGAGGCGGCCACGGCGAAGGACGATGGCGGGGACCAGCCTTCGGGTGCCGGGCGAACGACGTCACCTCGAGCGGCGGTGCCTCCGATGATCCGGCCCCGAGCCAGCTTCGCGCCGACGGTGATGATCTCCACGGCGCCGATCTCCTGCTCGTCGAATCCCAGAGTCTCACCCGTGTCGGGATCGACCAGGGCGCCACCTCGATGCGTCAGGATCCAGGTCTGCCCGGTCTCGACGCATCCACCGTCACCCCGATTGAAGGTCACCAGGCCATTGGTGACCGCCAGCACCGAGGCGGGATACGCGGCATCAAGCACACGACAGGCGATGTCATCGGCGGCTTCCAACGCCATGGAATCGAGCAATCGATTGGTCGCGTCACCGCCGGTCGGCCGGGCGCGGTCGTTCTCGTCCGCGGAATCGGTTCGCTCCACCACCACGCTGGCGGTCTCGCCGACGACGCCGGTCGTGGTATCCAGAATCTGCACCGCGAGACTGAAGCGGATCGTCCGTCGTTCGACGGTGCGTTCGATGCCTTCGAAGCGGCGGGTCCGAGTGATGTCCTCGAAGGCGATGATCCGCGGCACCGCCATCCATCTCACCCCGGCGATCTTGAGCGCTCTGGCCGCATTGGGATCGTCGGCGTCGATGAAGCCCGAGGCGGCGAGGCTCTGCTCGGCAAGGATCGAATCCAGACGCGCCCGGGTGACCATGGTGAACTTCCTGGTCTGGGAGAGCGCCAGACCGAGCCGTTCCTCGAGTGACTCCTGCACCCGGGCCAGAGCCACGCCACGCCCCTCGGCGTCGGCGGCGGCTCGGGTGGCGGGAGAGATCTCGACCGGGCCCACCGCAAGGGAGTCCGGCCGCTCGGCGCTTCCCTGTCCGAGACCGGCCTGAGCATGGGCGTCACCCGAGGTGACGGTCGCCAGGCCCAGGAACGCGGCGAAGGCGACCTCGAAGAGGTGACGAAGGCGAGATCCCCCGTGATGAGGACGAAGAACGGCGGGTGTCGGGTGTGTCATGGGATAGCCTCCGGGCGACCGGTCATCGAAGAAATCGGATCGCACCCTCATGGTCTGCGCCTCGGACGGCCGGGTCAAGCGTCGTGATCTGTATACTTTGCCTCTTCGCGCCCGGATCGGGGTTCTCCCCGGCCGGCTTTCAGACCGGCACGCCACCTAGAGAGACCAGCGGACGCCTCGATGCTCGACGCTCTTTCCGATCGCTTCAATGCAGCTTTTCGCGGCCTCTCGGGGCGCGGGCGGATTTCCGAATCAAACGTTCGTGAGGCCATGCAGGAGGTCCGCACCGCCTTGCTCGAAGCCGACGTCCATCTCGACGTCGTCAAGAAATTCTGTGCGGAGGTCATCGAAGATGCCATCGGCCAGGAGGTCATCGAGAGCCTGAAGCCGGGGCAGCAGATGATCGAGATCGTCAATCGACGACTCATCGAACTGATGGGACCGGTGGATTCCCATCTGATGTTGATCGATCCCGGTCCGACCGTCTTCATGATGTGCGGACTCCAGGGGAGTGGAAAAACGACCAGTTGCGGCAAGCTCGCCGCCCTGCTGAAGAAGCGAGGAAAGCGAGTTCTGGTGGTCGCTGCGGATCTGCAGCGGCCCGCCGCGGTCGAGCAGCTTCGAATCACCGCCGAAGGCGTGGAAGCCGACGCGCCGGGAAGCGGCGAGGTCGCATTCCACGGAGAACCCGAACGATGCGCGGAATACGGCAAGGCGGTCGGCGCCGCCGTCGGCGTCTGCCGGCGTGGCATCGAGCGAGGCCGGTCGGAGAAATTCGACGCCGTCATTCTCGATACGGCCGGCCGACTCCACGTCGACGACGAGTTGATGAAGGAACTCGAAGCCATCAACAGACTGCTCACGCCTCACCAGATCCTGCTGGTCGTCGACGCGATGACCGGCCAGGACGCGGTGAACAGCGCGAAGGCGTTCCATGATCGACTGGCGATCGACGGCGTCATTCTGACGAAGTTCGATTCAGACACTCGCGGAGGCGCCGCCCTCTCGGTGAAGCAGGTCACCGGGGCGCCGATCAAGTTCATCGGAATAGGCGAGAAGTTCGATGCGTTGGAGGAATTCCATCCCGAACGAATCGCCGGAAGAATCCTCGGAATGGGCGATGTGGTCAGTCTCGTCGAGAAGGCCCAGGACGAGGTCGACGAAGCCGAAGCCGAAGAGATCAGCAGCGAAGACCTCGTCACCTCGATTTTCGACGCCGTGCCTGTGCCATAGGGGAATAATCAGTCATCACTCATTATTTATAAGTCATTTCTGATGACCCCAAC
>JABABZ010000083.1 GCA_014237965.1 Phycisphaerales bacterium
TAGTCATGCCATGCTCGGTCGGATGGGCTGGTCGGTTCCACTCGATGGGCTGGGATTCCTGAAGTCCTGGAAGTTCGAAATTCGGACTCGCGTCGACACGGATCTTGAATTCGATCCGCGAGCCATCGATCTGGTGATCGACGCAGCGAGATTTCTCACCGTGTCGGGAGACCAGTTGAGCTTTGGGATCGAGCAGAAGCGTCGGATTCAATCGGAGGGTGATCGGCTCGCCGAGGATCAGCAAGAACGATTCCGGATCGGAATCGACACGAATCCGACCCGGCCGTTGCGATTGGGTGGAAGCGTGGCATTCGGAGATCCGGTCGGAGTCATTGCGACCGCCTGGCAAGGTGGCGCCCGATGGCGGGCGGCTCCGGGAATCGACCTGGGTGGGGCGATCGCCTTCGATGAGCGCATCGACGGAATCCCGGCGGGTGACACTCTGCGAACATCATTCGATGGACGAGCGACGTTGGACGAGCGAGCGACGCTGGCGGCTCGAATCTCATTCGATGCGGCGGAGCAGCGCATCTCACTGGGGCAGGAGATCGGCCTGAGGATTGCACGAGAGGCGTTCATTTCGTTCCACCTCGATCAGCATCTTCCGTCGACTCGAGATTCCCGGGCCCGATCGGCCCTCAGGGCCGGCATCAAGGGTTCCTTCCGGTTCTAGGCGATGATTTTCAAGTGAAATCGAGTTCCGGACTTGTTACGCTTGACCCAGAGATTGAGACTCCGACAGTCAGGTTTTCGCTCGATGGTTTGTTCAACGTCGCTGCGGATGGTGGGAATCCGGGTTCCGCATCCTGTCCATTGCCGAGCCGTGTGTGTGTTACTGCGGCCTCGACGAGTCATTTACGACGAAGCAGCGACCCGATGACCTCGACGACAAATGACGCGATCATGAACGAGGCGCTCCTGCGCGAGCTCTGGAACACGCTTCTGGGCGCATCTCCTGATGTCGAACCCGATTTCATGCGGGCAGGCGGTTCCAGTCTCCTGCTGATGGAGATCCAGCTCGGCCTGCATAAACGCTCGGGCGTCTGGATTGATCTCGAAGTGCTTGATCTGCCAATTCGATTCGAGGCCGTGCTCGCTCTGGTGCATTCGAAGTCAGGGTCGGCGAATTCCGCAGACCCGAATCGGGAAGCGGATCAGGCTCTGGAAGTCACCGTGGTCGATCGCAAGTGGCCCGGTCGGCCATCCGATTCGGATCGTGATCCCGGACCTGATTCCAAGAAGGCATGGCTCGTCGGCGAAGCCGTCGACAAGCCGTCGACGTTGCCGGAACAGGTCAGACGCATCGCTCTTCGGGATCCGGCAGCACCGGCGGTCAGAGAGGGCGACGAGGTACTGACCTATGGCGACCTGGTCGCCTCGGCCGAAGCCCTCGCGGCAAGATTGCGGTCACTCGAGGGCGGATCGGAGCGGATCGTCATGATTCGCTGTCATCCCGGGATCGATTACTGCATCGCGGTACTGGGAACGATTTCGGCGGGTTGTTTCGCAGCGCCGATCAACCCGGCGCTTCCGGAGTTCCGAATCAGGATGATGTTCGACCTCGCGGATCCGGTGGCGGTCGTCGGTGGAGACGGGAACGACGGGTGTCCGAGACTTCATGTTGAACGGAAGGCGATGCCCGATTCGGGTTTGCCGGCCATCGATCTTCGGACCAGTCTCGAGGACCCGTGTTACGCACTCTTCACCTCCGGCTCGACCGGAATCCCCAAGGGTGTTCGCATGCATCAACTCCCGGTCGCGAATCTGGCGAGATTCGAAGCGACGAGGAATGGTCCCGAACCGGCGGCCCGGACCGCTCAGATGGCTCCGCTCGGGTTCGATGTCGCTTTTCAAGAGATGTTCGGTACCTGGGCTGCGGGCGGCGAGTTGATCGTCGTCCCTGCGGGAACCCGGCGGGATCCTGCCCGGCTGGTCGAGTTTCTTGATCAGCAGCAGGTGACTCGAATGTACTGCGTTCCTCTGCTCCTCCGAGTGATCGCCCGAGCCTCGAACATGTTGGAGAGACCGCTCGGCGAGTTGAGAGAAGTGATCACCGCTGGAGAGGCATTGCGGGTCGATCAGGATGTTCGAGAGTTCGGAGCTGCATGCCGATCACTCCGCTTGATGAACCAGCTGGGACTCGCTGAAGCCATTCAGGCGACGCATGCGGATCTGGGTGAAGACCCGGAACACTGGGAGGATCTGCCGGTGCTCGGTGGTCCGATTCCAGGCGTCGAGATCAGAGTCGTGGACGGAGAGAGATCCGTGCTGGATCGTGGGATTGAAGGAGAGATCGAGATCGGCGGATTCGCGACCGGTCTGGGTTACATCGGCTCCCAGGAGTGCGACCGATTCTTCAACGCCTCGGGAACACGCTGGTATCGAACCGGCGATCAGGGATTGCTCACGGAAGCTGGAAGATTGGAGTTTCGCGGGCGTCGAGATCATCAGGTCAAGATTCGTGGATTCCGAGTTGAGCTCGGTGACGTCGAGCATGCGATCACCTCGCTCTCTGATATCGAGGAGGCCGCGGTCATTGCCGTCGAGAAGCCGTCGGGCGATCGTCAGTTGATGGCGGTGGTGACGACCATCGGTGAGATCGATGAGATCGGAGTTCTCGAGGAGCTCCAGTCGGTGCTTCCGGCCTGGATGCTCCCGCAGCGGATTCGAATCGTCCCGGAGCTTCCCAGCAATGGGAACGGAAAACTCGACCGATCCGCGATCAGAGCGATGCTCGAAGATCGCTCGTCCGCCGTCTGATTCCGGAAGCCGACAGGAAGATCGAGACCCCGGAATGGCGGTCGAGGGTCTGACCTCGTTCGAGATCTTGCGGAGACCTGGCTCGGGGCGCGAGGCGTCCGCCCCACAATGGCGGTTGAGAGCACCGAGAAGCGGTGATTCAAGGCGTTTCTCCGCCGTATTACTCTTATTGTCCAGTCGGTTTGACCCGATACATCCTAGGGGAAGATGTCCGGCGATCGCCCTCAGAACTCGTTCAGGGCGATTCCTGCTTATCGGGCATGTTCCTCTGCCGCGACGCATCGGATGTGCGGCTTGTCAGACGAGAGAGATTCCCAGAGGTATTGCAGTGCGGACGACGAAGAGCACGAGGCTGAACGACGGGAATTCCGGATGTCATGCCGAAGCATGGGCATCATCGGGGCGGGATCCCAGCGGATCGACGGCGCAGATCAATCGGATCGGCGGCGACGCGTCAGTCGGTGGGCTACCCTTGCAAGGGATGCGTTTGAGAAAATCTCGCCACCATGAATGAACATGACTGCGAGTCGAATGCGGACGGTTCCTCCGGCATGAGCCCTGAGGAACATCTTGCTGCGCTCTGGGTCCAGTTGTTCGGTGTCTCCCATGAGGACGAACCGACGCTCGTCCGGGCGGGTGGCTCGAGTTTCGATCTGGTCGAGATACAACTTCGCATGCTCAAGGCCACCGGATTGTCGATCGCGCTGGAGACGCTTCCACTCCCCGCGACCTTCGACGGACTGCTCGGGGCGATTCAAGATCCTGGTGAGCCCGGGAGCGCGGCCGCCAGCACGAGTCCTTCTCCACGGCTCGAATCGGGGCCACGTTCGACGGAGAACCGCGTGACTCTCGCCGGTCCGGCTTCGCCGCCCCAGTATGCGCAGTGGATCCTCGAGCGAGCGAATCCCGGAGACCCGGGGAACATGATTCCGTTCCTCGTGATGCTCCCCGAAGGCGTCACATGGGGAGATCTCCACACCGCACTCCTCGATCTGGTGGAAGCACATCCTGCACTCCGAACCAGGGTTCGCCTTGAATCGAATGATCCCACGGCGAGTCTGCTCCAGGTCGTTCCGCCGGCGCCGAGGCGTATTCCGCTCGAATCCCGTTCGGTGAGCGATTTCAAGCAGGATTCTCTCCAGCCGATCATCGATGGCCTGATGGAGAGTCCGCCGTCACTGGAACATGGAAGAGTCTTCCGGAGCGTGGGCCTGAATCGGGACGGACGGCTGTCGGCGGTGTTGTTCCTCATTCACCATGCAGCCGTCGATGACTCTTCCCTGCGGATTCTCGAGGCGGATCTTCGTGGTGCGATTCAAGGGATCAAGCCATCGCCCGAGATCCAGACGCAACTGGCATGGTCGGCCGATGTCACCTCGACCACCGTCGACCGTGAGTCGTGGAAGTGGTGGTCCGACCAACTGGCCGGAGTCCCCGAGGGGTTGGATCTCCGCGGTGGATCCGGTGGATCCATCTCGCGACGGCTTCGATGCCGTTTGGACTCGACGGAGAAGGCGAGACTGGAGTCGCGTGCGAAGTCGGCTGGAGTGAGCAGGGCCGCGGTGGCACTTCACACGCTCGGGCAGGCGATCTTGTCATCAGGATTCGCTTCCGGGCCGAAGTTTTCGATCGGCGTTCCTGCGTCCTTGCGTGACAGCCATGAACTGGAACGCACCGTGGGGATGTTCCTCACGACGCTGCCGGTGGCCATCGAACCCGATCGCGGGGTGCTTCATTCCGGGAACGCACTTCGCAGTGCATGGCGGCATCGACGAGTCCCCTATCAGTCGATTCTCGAAGCGGCGAAGAGTGGCCGATCGACCGGGCGATCACCATGGCTCGATGTGATGATCGGGGTCATCGAGCATGACCGAGGCCTGCCGTCCACCGATGGCGCTCGGGAATTGTTCAGTGGCGGTGGCGCAGCGCCGATCTTCGCGACCGTCTTCTTCGAATCGGACTCCGTCGAGATTCATCTTGATCTTGATGTGGAACTCGTCTCCGAGTCCGCAGGAGATCGACTCTTGTCCCGGTGGGCCGACCGGCTGCGCTGGCTCGAGGATGCGCCGCCCGCGCATTCACAGGTTTCGGGGCCGCAGAGTCAGGAGGCGGAGGCGATTCAATCGGTTTCGCAGATGGTCCTCGCTTCGGCGATTCGCGCACCGAAGGCCGTCGCGATCGAGGGCGAAGATGGCGATGAATGCACCTACGAGGAACTCGTCCTCGATGCAGAACGAATCGCCACCGCCATTCGGGCATGCGATGTACCGGCAGGTGCGACCGCTGCCATCTTCGCGTCCCCGGGGATCGGCTATTCCAAGGCGCTGCTCGGGGTCACGTTTGCTCGCGGCGGCCCGATGCCGATCACGCCGGATCTACCGCCGGCACGAGTTCAGCAGATGTTCGATGCCGTCGATCCTGCGATCGCCATCGCGGTCGACCCGATCGCCTCCGAGGTCCACGGAGTCCTCGGCGACGTTCCCGTGATCGATTTTCACGATGTCATCGGAAGCGGCTCGGTCGATGGGGCGATGCCGTCGAATGACGAACTGCAGACGCGCCTTGAAGATCCATGCTTTGTTCTCTTCACCAGTGGCTCGACGGGCGAACCGAAGGCGGTTCGCGGTTCTCAGGCGTCGCTGGTGAATCTCGTCGCGGCCGAATGCGATCGATGCGACGGTCAGATCGTCGCCAGGACGGGGCAGTTCGCGCCGCTTGGATTCGATGTCGCTTTTCAGGAGATCTTCTCGACCTGGGCGGCGGGTGGGACGCTCTGTCCGTTCCCGCTCGAGATCCGAACGGACCCGGAGAGCATCGAGGCCTTCCTTCGGCGAAAGCTCATCACGCGGACGTTTCTTCCTCCATTGATGCTTCGTGCCCTTGCCGCGGCCTGTACTTCCGGCTTTCCACCGGCGCTTCGTGAGGTGCTCTGCATCGGCGAGCAACTTCGGATCGACGATGCGGTTCGCGGTGCGGCTCGAACCTCGGCTTCGATTCGCATCATCAACCAGTACGGCCCGGCGGAGGCGCCGCAGGTCACCAACCTGGATCTGGGAACCGACCCGGATGAGTGGCCCGATCGTCCGACCATCGGCGCTCCGATCCGCCGGGTGCACATTCGTATTGAAGACGATGCGGGGGAGTTGACGGCATTCGGTACCCCGGGCGAGATCATGATTGGCGGTGTTTCGGTCGGTCTTGGATATGCAAACGACCCTGAGAACGAGCGATTCAAGGAGATCGAGGGCGTCACTTGGTATCGCACGGGCGACCTCGGACGTCTGCTCCCCGGTGGCGACATCGAGTATCTCGGACGCGTGGATCATCAGGTCAAGGTCGCTGGCCACCGGGTCGAGCCCGGCGAAGTCGAGACGGCGATGGCCGCGATGTCGGGAATCAGCGAGGCCGGGGTGGTGACCTGGACCGAATCGGACGTGGCGCGGCTTGCAGCCTTCGTCGTCACCACCCGGGACGTCGAGGAGATTCGATCGGAATTGGCGGCGGAAATGCCACCCTGGCTGGTTCCCACGATCATCGCGACCGTTCCTCAGATACCTCGAAATCGAAATGGAAAAATCGACCGGGTGGCGCTCCGAGAACGAGCGGCGGGATGGGGCAGTCAGGAGAGCGGGTCGGAATCGAGAATCGATGCGGAGATGCGAGCGAAGCTGGTGGATCTCGGCGTTCCACCATCGACGTCGTTCCACGCGGACGTTCCGCTGGTGGAGCAGGGCCTCGACAGTCTCGGTGCGATTCGAGTGCAGATTCGAGCGAGACAGCAATTCAACTCAAGCGTTCCCATCGACCGGATTCTTCGTGCGACACCGATGGATCTTCTGCAGAGTTTCGAGGCGAAGTCCGCTCGAGTCGATCGAGTCCAGGCAGTCTCGGATGATGCTGACCGGGACGCCAACGCCGGAAGCACTCCGGCCGCCAGGAGTTCTTCCTGGACACCTCTGGACCCACTGGTGCGTGATCTTCTGTTCGAGGATGCCATCTCGGCGCCAGGAAGCTATCACCTCGCCTGGCGCATCAGCGGGCCGATTTCGATGGATGTTGAAGCCGTCGAACGTCGAGTCGAGGACATGCGATCGCACTGGGCGACGTTGCGAACCTGTCGGCACCCCGATCTGGGTTCTCGAGTCGCCGAGGCCGGCGAACTGGACCCGATCGTGATCGAGGTCTACTCCCGCGAACCTCTGTCCCGAGAGCTGGATCATCTCTTGCGGCATCCACTTGATCTCCGGGGGGGTGAGTGTTTCAGGTGTGCGACGTGGATCGAAGATGGACGGCGGGTCACGCTGTTGGTGTTTCATCATGTCGCAGTGGACGGGCGACTTGCGGAACAGATCATTCGGGGGACCTTCGTCGATGACGAATCGGCAGAACCGCCCGAAGAGTCTGGTGGAGGGCTGCACATCCTCTCCAGTGCGGAAGACTGGTGGGTGAAGAAGATCAAGGTCGAGCTGCAGGGGGATCCGCTTCCCCAGATTCCGATCCACGAGTCCGGTGAGTCTGAAATCACTTTGACGACGTCCTTTGATGGGATAGGCACCCTCAAGGAGGCCACTCGTCTCTCGATCGCCGAATTCGGAAGTCCGATGGCGGTGAACATGCTCGCGTGGGCGCTGCTTCTGGGCCGATGTTCGGGCAAGTCGCGAGTCGTCGTAGGCGTGCCGTTCGCCAGCGAATCCGGTGATGGCGGACTAGGCGTCAGCCTGCTTCCGATCGTCGTTCCGGTTGGTGAGAGCATTCCGATGTCGGATGCGATCGCGGCCACGGCGGAGATGATCGTCGGAGGCATGGAACATCGTCAGGCTGCGATCGGGCCCATCATCCGTCGGCTTGATCCGGATCGGACCCACGTCCGGCCGCC
The DNA here is from genome assembly GCA_014237965.1 of Phycisphaerales bacterium. Taxonomy (GTDB): domain Bacteria; phylum Planctomycetota; class Phycisphaerae; order Phycisphaerales; family SM1A02; genus UBA12014. The sequence goes on from JABABZ010000083.1 coordinate 7,637, forward strand.
GCTCGACGGGGTGATCACGCAGGACGACCTCCATCGTTCCTATGACGGCATCGACGTTCGATGGCAGTCGATCGGGCGAGGGCCTTTTCAAGCCACCTTGGTGATCCCGAGTGCCGAGTCGTCGGGTTCGCCGGTCGGTCTGGAGGCCGAACCATCGCTTCTCGACGGCGAGTCCGGCGACTCGTTCCTCTCCAGATACTTCGTGATCCTCGAACAGATCAATGCCGCGTTGTCGCGGGGAGACTCGGGTCTCCTGCTCGGCGCCGTTCAAGAGTTGAGCCCTGAATCCAAAGACAGGATCAGAACCTTTGAAGCGGGAGATCGATTCGATTCCAAGTATCAGTCGGTGACCGATCGGTTTGATGAGCAGGTCCGGCTGTCTGGAGACGCCGTCGCCGTCATCGAAGCCGATCGCTCATTCACGTATGAGGAGATCAGCCGGTGGAGTCAGAGCATCGCGGGACAACTCGCCGCGGCTGGGTTGGATCCCGGCGATTCCGTGGCGTTGACCGGCTCCAGGAGTGCCGCCACGATCGCGGCGATGCTGGGCACGGCCAGAGCCGGCGGCTGTTTCGTGCCGATCGAATCGAATCTTCCGCCTGATCGCATCAATGCACAACTCGCCTGTGCCCGGCCACGCTTCGCGATCGGTCCGGACGCGGGACAGTTTCCGTCATGCAACGTGAAAGCGTGGATCGATCCCGACTTTGACGAGGACAAGTCAATCGAAGTGGCCGTCTCGGCGGAAATCGGACCCAATTCCCCCCTCTACTCCATGTTCACTTCCGGAACGACGGGGGAGCCGCGTGGTGCGGTGATTCCCCATCGAGCGGTTCTGCGATTGGTCGATGACGCCTGGTTCCTTCCGAGCGGGCCGGGATTCAAGATGTTCCATGCGGCGCCGCTGGCGTTCGATGCTTCCACGTTGGAAATCTGGTGGACGATCTTGAACGGCGGATCGATCGTCTGCTGGGAAGGGGTCGGGGCCGATCTTCAAGGAATGGCAGATCGGATCCGGCGTGAGCAGGTGCGTGGGGCATGGATCACCGCCGCGCTCTTCCATGCGGCCGTCGACCAGTTTCCGCTCCTGTTCGAGTCCCTTTCGGTCGTCCTCACCGGAGGGGACGTCGTCTCCGCGGATCACGTCCGCCGGATTCAGGAGCGATATCCGGATCTCGTGGTGGTCAACGGATACGGCCCGACGGAGAACACGGTCTTCACCGCCTGTGAGATGATCAGTGCGGGGTCATTGGAGAACCAGATGTCGATTCGAATCGGCCGTCCGATCCGCGGGACCCGAGTACGAATTCTCGACGCCAGAGGACATCAGGTTCCACTCGGTCGATTCGGCGAACTGGTGGCCGAGGGCGATGGCGTCGGCCTGGGGTACCTCGACTCGGTCGCAGCGATCTCGCTGGGGGGTGGATTCCAGAGCGACGGTGCCAAGGGCGTTTTCTACCGCACCGGCGATCGTGCCCGTTGGTCTTCGGACGGGCGGATCGAATTCGCAGGCCGGCTCGATCATCAGGTCAAGATCTCCGGGCGGCGAATCGAGCTTTCGGCGATCGATGACGAACTGCGAAGAATCGCCTCCATCAAGGATGCCGCAGCAAGCATCATCGAGATGCCCGATCGCCCCCGTCGGCTCGGCGCCGTGGTGCTCTCAGCAGGTGATCGGAGCCTCGATGTCGATGCGATTCGCACGATGTTGTCACATCGCCTCCCGGCCTGGGAGGTCCCCACGGAGATTCTTGGTGTGGAGCGGATCCCCATGACCAGAAATGGGAAGATCGATCGGGCCGAGGTCTCACGCATGCTCGTGACGGCATCGGCCGATTCTGCAGTACGTCCGCCCACTCGATCAGACACATCTTCCGACGAAGTGATTCAAATCATCATCGAGAGCGTCGAGGAGATCACCGGCCAGGTGATCCGGGACCCATCTCGAACCCTGTCGCAACTTGGTGTCGATTCGATCGAACTGCTCCGGTTGGCGATCCGATTGGAAGAACGACTGGCCCGACCGATTTCGCTTCCGGATGTGATGGATGGCTCGAACATCCGGATGATCGCGTCCAAGATTCGATCGGATATCAAGCGGGAGTCACAACCTCTGATCAGTCTCCACAGTCCGGACTGCGTGACCAGTCGAGCTCTCTTCTGCATCCCGGGAGTCGGTGGGACCGTCTTCAGCTTCCAGTCACTTCTCGACGGCCTGCCGGCGACACTTCCGGTCTTCGGCCTTCCGTATCCAGGTGCGGGTGGGATACGGAAGCCGCTTCGGCGAATCGAGGACCTGGCAACGAGCTTTGGAGAGATCGTCCGCCGAACGGGAATGAAGCGCATCTCGATCGCGGGTTATTCACTGGGCGGATTCGTTGGCTTCGAACTCGCTCGGATTCTCCAGCGGGAGAACTTCGAGGTTCGTTTGCTCGTGGTGGATGCGCCGGTGTACTCTCTTCCGCGACGTCAATGGTCAGGGGGGAGACTGGTCGGTAAGGCGGAACTCCGGGTTCGCCTTCAGAATGTGTTGCCCGAGGCCTTGCATGGCATCGTGAATTCGAAGCGCCGGAGCAGCATGGCGTCGCTTCGACGGGTCATCGCGTCGAGTTTCGCGGCCTGGCGAGCGTACGATCCGACGCCGCTCGACATCGATCTGACACTGGTCCGATCCGTCGACAGCCTGAAGACGGAACTGACGGCCGGACGGTCATTGGGGTGGGAGAAACTCGTCCGGTCGATCCAGATCAAGACGATTCCGGGAGGCCATCTGGAAGTCTTCCGTGCCGGGTCCATGGATCTGGCGCGGGCGATCGAAGACATGGTCGATCGACCATGACGCGGATGAACTCGGTTTGACGCGGTGTGGTTTCGGTTGGTCCGAAAGTCAGGATCCGAACCTGGCCGGGAGCTCGTAGGGGTCCGGTTTGGTCACGCGAGTTCCGCACTTGCCGCACTGATTCCTCGAGTCGTCGGCCCAGAAGCTCTCCATCGCATCACGGAAATGGACCACGATGTCCCTGCAGTCGAAAGCCTGATCATGGACCAGTTCGCCGCAGGACTCGCAGAAGAACATCTGATGCTCGATCTCTCCTTCGGGACGGCGACGTTCGACGACCAGTCCCAGAGTGTCTGCGGGTCGGCACGGCGCGTGCGGAACGTTGGGTGGAATGAAGAACGTCTGGCCTTCCTTGACGAGGTGATCGACGATGCGGCCGTCCTCCCAGGTCTTGATGACGATGTCCCCCTTCAACTGGATGAAGAACTCCTCGCTGTCGACCTTGTGGAAGTCGTTCCGGGCGTTGGGACCCCCGATCACCATGGTGAAGAAGTCGCGACCGCTATAGAGGTACTTGTTTCCGACGGGGGGTTGAAAGTCCGCGTGGTGCGCGGCCGCCCAATTCATGAGATGGAGCGGGCCGCTGACCGAGCCATCGGCTTCGAACCCGTCTGGCTCCAGTGGGGTCTCGGGGTTGGCAGTGGTGCGTGCGGGATCGGTCGAGGAGGTCGGCATGGTTGGTCTCCGAAGCAGGCGATTCCCGGGGCTGAGGACTTCAGGCCTCCGGAAAGACGCTTCATTCCAACGGTTCAGGGTAACGACCACACCGGGTTCGACGCGAGTCCGTTTCATCGCGTACCGTCGCATCGATGAACCAGCAGGATTCCGTCATTTCGAGCCCGCGAGCGACGGCCGACGTCGATGTCGCGGCGGTGGGGCCGCCGGAGACGTCGTGGACGGCGTGGCCGGCGGCGGAACGGCCTGCGAGGACGTGTGTTCTGCTGCTCTTCATCGCGGCCCTGGCGGTTCTCGCAGGCATGATCGGAGGTGATGTCCTCTGGAGCGCCACCGCGGTGGTACTGCTCTTCTCGACTCTGAATCGCTGGTTTCTTCCGACCAGTTACCGCGTGAACGGCGAGCGGCTTGAAGCCGCGTATCCACTGCGGCGGCGATCCGTCCGCTGGGTGGAAGCCCGGAGGCTGGCGATCGATCCGGCAGGCGGATGGCTCTCGGTTCGGCGAGGTGGATCCCGTTTCGATGTGCGGTCGGGCCTTGATCTCTACTGGGGTCGTCAGCCGGAGAACACCATGAATGCGGTGGCCACGGCGGCGAAGTCGACCTTCGAGCAGGGAACACCGATCGAAATCACAGATCATCGACGCAGCAGCGGGGGGAAGAGATGACCGACGAGCGGTCCGTGTTCAAGCGGTTGAAGCATGCCTTCGCGATCGAAGATGCCGCGGCCTTCCAGCCGACGGAACGAGAGCATGAGACGGCGGAGAAACTCTGTCGAGAGGTGGTTCGGCGACGGATGACCGTCCCCGCATTGATGTTGCTCGAGATGTCCCGCCCGCTGAACTATCTCGGGGCGCAGGCGTTGCACTTCTTTCAGCCGTTCGGCACGGTGCTGGTCGATCCCGGCGCCTGGGAGACGTTCGCCGGCTTCATCGAGCGGCGCGGGTCGGTGGAGTACCTCTGTCGGTTGATAGAGGATCTGGAAGCGGACCGGTCCGAGGCCACGGAATCGCCGGATGAAGGGCCGACGTCCGAATCAGGCGGCACCGAAGACGGAGAATCGAGTGGCTCAGGTTCCGCCACCGACGAATCCAACTCCGAGCCGACTCCCGGAACCACCGACTGAGGCCCGGATTCGAGGTCGGAATCGGGTACCCTCCACGTTCATTCGAGAGTGATCCTGAAGGCCTCGGCCGCTTCGGGACCTCGTCTTCTCATTCAGATCAGAGTTTCGACCTG
>JABABZ010000084.1 GCA_014237965.1 Phycisphaerales bacterium
CGAAGAAGTCCGTCAGTTCGAGCGTGTTCCGCGCCTCGTCGTTGGAGATCAGCACCTCGTGCAGCTTCTCGCCGCCGCGGATTCCGATGCGCGCGATGTCGCATTCCGGACCGATCGCCTGGGGACGACGCTCCGTGGTTCCGAGTCCCTTTCATGGACCGTCCCGGCCACGAAGAGTCCCGGAACGACCCGATCGGAATGGCCGTCGATCTCGACGAAGACCGTCATCGTTCTCGTCGCCGAATCATCGATCGGAGAGATCCGACTCACCGCGGCTTCGATCGGATCCGCGGTCACGGTTCGATTGATGACGACCCGGTCTCCGACTCGGACCCGACCGCGACAGGATGCCGGGATCCGAAGCCGCAATTCCAGCCGCAAGGGATCGACGACGCGAGCGACCGGGGTTCCGATCGCCACCTGCTCACCGACCTCGATCATCACCTCCGAGAGAATTCCGGAGATCGGCGCAGTCACGGTGCACCGATCGATCTGCTCGAGCGCGAGCCGATGGGTGGCGAGGAGACCGTCCCGCCGCGCCGAGGAGGCCTTCCTTCGAACCGGTATCAGGGACTGCAGTTCCTCGAGCATGATCAGGGCGCGACGAGTGGTGAGGCGTCGCTGTTCCGCCGCATCGATCTCCCGGTCCACCGCAGCCCCCTTCGCCGCAGCATCCGTCACTCGCTGGAGATCCACCTCGGAAAGCTCGAGATCACGATTCGCGACCTTCCGGCGTTCGACGAGTACACGCTCCTCGGTATCCAGTCGAGCCACCTCCGCATCGACCTCCGCGAGTTGCTCCAGAATCCGGGCGGCGGCTTCGACGTAGTCGTAGTCACGGAGCCGGGCGATCACCTGCCCCGCCGAAACCGGAAGGCCGACCTCGATTTCGTCGGGAATCGAGACGACCGTGGAAACGACCTCCGCGGGAATCGTCGCCGAATCGAGCGCTCGGATGGTTCCGAATCCCCTCCATTCGCGAGCGACCGGTTCGAGCGGAACGTTCATCGATTGAATCTTGACCGTCTGCTCGCCGCCCTCCACCCGTGCAGCCGTCGGGCTGGTGTTGGTCAGGATCACCGCGACCGTCACTCCGATGCCGATGGCGAATCCGCATACGACAACCCTGGTGATGACGGAAACGGCGACGGCTCGACGGGGCTGGGTCAAGTTGGCAATCCGGGTGCGGGGTCCGGGAACAAGGAAGGAGCGGCTCGACACCTAGACGACGGAGCCGGCAGCAGGTCACGGCCCTTTCCGGCGGCCCGACCTCTTCCGAAGATCGAACCGGAAATGGTACCCGCAACGGCCAAAGTCGCCGCAGAGCGTTACTCTTCGCGTCATGACAAGTTCCGATTCAAATCCATCCCCGACTCCCGAGGACGTGGCCAAGGTCGCGAGCCTGTCTCGACTCGCCCTCGACGCCCCCGCCCTCGACTCGGCGAGAGACGACCTTCTGGCGGTTCTGAAGCACGTCGCGAACCTCCAGAATCTGGATGTGGAGGGCGTGGAGCCGATGCCACGACCTCATGACACGGTGAATCGCCTCGCAGACGACGAACCGGGCCCGACCCTGGATCGCGATGTTCTTCTGGCCATGGCGCCGAAGACCGAAGGCCCCTTCATCGCCGTTCCGAAGGTGCTCGGGGAGGGAGGAGCCTGATCGCTCGCGAATCGACCCGATGACCACACCTCACCACGACAGAAATTCCGATTCGTTCCTCGACCCGGAAGACGATCTCACTGCACGAGTCCACCGGGTTCGAGACGCCGGGACTTCCACGACGCTCCGACTCGAGTCCATGATCACGGAGATCGAGTCATCGAATTCGACGCTCAACGCCTATCACGAGATTCTCGCCGACTCGGCACGAGCGACGGCTCATTCGATCGACACCCGTCTCGCCGCCGGCGACGACCCCGGACCACTCGCCGGATCAATCCTGGCGATCAAGGACAATCTCTGCACGACCGAAGGCCACACCACCTGCAGTTCACGGATGCTCGAAAACTACCGATCGCCCTACGACGCGACGGTGATCACTCGACTCCTCGAAGCGGGCGCCACGCTGGTCGGCAAGACCAACATGGACGAATTCGCGATGGGCTCCTCTTCGGAGACCTGCGCCTGGGGGCCGGTGCGGAATCCACACGGGAACGATCGCGTTCCCGGCGGATCAAGCGGCGGAAGCGCTTCGGCGGTCGGGGCCGGACTCGCGGACGCGGCGCTCGGATCGGACACCGGCGGATCGATCCGCCAACCCGCCGCTTTCTGCGGTTGCGTGGGATTCAAACCCACCTACGGACGAATCTCGCGCTACGGACTGGTCGCGTTCGGCTCCAGTCTCGACCAGATCGGCCCGCTGGCGCGAAGCGTCCGTGACGCGGCGTTGATCTACGAGGTGCTCGGCGGAGTCGACTCGAATGACGCCACCACTTCGGACCTCGCCATCGAACCGTCGCTCGCCGACGGCCCGATCGACCCCTCGACCCTTCGGATTGGAGTTCCCCGCGAACACTGCACGGATCGAAACCACCCCGGCGTCACGGAGAGGCTCGAGCAAGCCATCGACTCCCTCCGGAACGCGGGCGCGACGATCGTGGACGTCGATCTTCCCATGACCGACTACGGGATCTCGACCTACTACGTGATCGCACCGGCGGAAGCGAGCAGCAATCTCGCCCGATACGACGGCATTCGCTACGGATATCGCGCTGATCCCCGCCCCGGTGAGAGCCTCGAAGAACTCTACGCCCGGACCAGAAGCGAGGGATTCGGACCGGAGGTACGGCGCCGGATCATGCTCGGCACCTACGTCCTCAGCGCGGGCTACTACGACGCCTACTACAAGAGATCGCTGCAGGTTCGACGGCTGATCAAGCAGGAATTCGACTCCGCGTTCGCGAAGTGCGACATTCTTCTCGGCCCGACCTCGCCGAGTCCCGCATTCCGAATCGGTGCCGGTCTCGACACGATCTCGATGTATCTCAACGACGTCTACACCGTCAACGCGAACATCGCCGGAATTCCGGCGATCTCCATTCCCGGGGGTTCGGTCGAGCAGGACGGCGAGACGCTGCCCATCGGGCTTCATCTTCAAGCGCCCGCCTTCGGTGAATCGAAGCTTCTCCGCGTCGCCTCGACCATCGAGTCCATGGTCCGGTCGCGCTGAATCGAATGCAGCGAGGGCCTGGTCGGCGTCGTTCGATCAGTTCTTCTCGGTCGCGACGTCGCCGGTCTCGGTGGGTGTCGGAGTCCGGCCCCATTCCCGGAGCGCCTTCTCGAACGCCGAGCCGAGGCTCGAAGCCTTCTCCGGCAATGGGAAAGTCCCCGCCTCGGCCGTCCAGGAGAGAACCCGAGGATCGGGTTCACGCCGAACCTCGAGTCGTGCGGACTGATCATCGAGCATCAAGAGATCGATCTCATACTTCTCCGGTTCGAATGCACTCGAGAGCGGCGTGCCTCCTGCGTCCTCGACCGCGGTCTTGAGAATACCCAACGCCTGGACTCCTTCCACCTCGGCGCGTGCGGATGTGCGACGATGGGTGGTCGATCCCGCAAAGAAGGTGTCGTGCGACCAGAGCAGGCCATTGATGGCGTCAAGCATCCTCGATGCCGATCCGGCGACATCGTCGCCCGGGACCAGGTACCGAACCTTCGAGAGCGCCGTCATCCGACCGAGATCGATGCTCGCCACCGCTTCCTGACCGAAAGCATCCCGGAACGTCACGGAAGCGACCGCGGGAATCAAGGTCTGTTTCATCACGGCCATCTCGACCGCGGGAGCAGCGATCAGGATCGCACGAGGAACATCCTCGAAACGGATACCGAAGGGGGCGGCGCGAAGTGGAACCGTCTTGCCCGAGACCGCACCTCGAAGGGCGTCCCGGACCTCCTGCCGCTGCGCACCGTCAAGTACGACCGACGCCCATCGATCATCGATGCTGGAGGCGGACTCCAATCCCGAGCCCGTGAAGTCCTCATTCGAGGCCGCGGCCGGCTGTGGATCGGCACCGCAACCTCCGATCGCCGAGGCGATCGCGATCGCCAGAATCCCGGCGGCGGATCGGAGCAGGAGATGACGAGGAGTGCGTCGGAGCATCACGGGGCGATGGTACCCCGATGAAAGACCCCGAAGACGCCCTCATCTCGGCCAGTTGACGATCCGAACCACCCGATCCTCCGGGAGATTGGGAAGAAGGCCGATCTTGTCCGATAATCCGAATCCCCGTCGTTTCATCCCCTTTCCGGGCTTCTTGGAGGCTTGAGGCGGCCTCCGATCCGTCTGAACAGGCGAATTGGTCGATACCAAGTGTTGGAGCGAGCGCCACGAAGGTGATTTCACCCCGGGGCCGCCGCTAAAATCCGGCTGATCGCCATTCCGACCGATCTCGCATCACCCCGACCGAAGAGAACTGCACCCATCGGACCACTCTCTCGCATCTTCAAGCCGCGTTCGAACAGACGGAGCCGCATCTCGGCGGCCATCCGGCCGAAGGGGCCGACCGTCGGAGAGATCGCGCGCCAACCGCTTTTCGTGAACGGACTTCTTGCCACGATCGTGGCCGCGATGCTGCTCACGCTGGTGACCACCTGGGCACGGACCCAGCCTCGGGTCTGGCCCGGCGAAGTCGCCACGGACAGCCTCGTGAACCCGCTGGCGTTCAGTGTCCTCGACGACGCGGAGACCCAACGCCGAAGAGATGAAGCACGCCGCGCAGCACCTCGGTTCTACAACGCGGATTCGACGTATCTCGCGGACCTCCGAGCCAAACTGATGGGACTGCCGGTCGCGGTTCGCTCCGCCCTCATCCTCGACGACGTCGACCCTGGATTGCAGGACCAGTTCGGACTCACCGATGCATCGCTCTCGGTATTGCAGCGATACCAGACGCCCGATGGCCCCTCGCCGACCTGGCGGGAGTCGGTGGACGAGTTCGTCAACGCCCTCTGGCAGAACGAACCGCTGCTGGAGACGCTGGAGTTCCAGAAGTTCACGACGGTGTCGACCCGAAGGGTGCTGCCCCCGTTGCCCATCGAAGCCGCGCCGACCGAGCCTTCTACGGCGGGTGACTCGAACCCGCCCGATGGCGAGAACGCCTCGACGCCGAACGACGGCCAGATCAACGCCCCGCGCCTTCAGGATCGGTCCACCGCGGTGACCGTGCAGCGGGCCATCGAACTCGTCCCGGACGGAATGACCACGAGCGTCCGGCAGAGCCTGATCAAACTCGCCCGCTACTCCGGATTCCCGCGAGATGCGGCGGAGATCATCATCGCCGCGATCATCAACCGCCCCGGCCCCACGGTGCTCTTCGATCCCGCGGCGACCACCCTCGCGGCGGATGAAGCCGCCGATCGTGTCGCCGACGTGTTCATCGAACATGCCGCCGGCGAAGTCATCTACGCCCGAGGCGACATCCTCGACGCATCAGGCATCGAGATCGGCGGACTGGCCCTTGCCAACGCCCTGGAGAAAGGCGGAATCCGCGGAACCTGGAGCCGGATCGGCGGCTGGATGTTCCTGGCTCTGGTGGTGGTCGTCCTGCTCGCCGGACACGGAACCACCTTTTACACCCGGATCGCTCGAAGCACTTCCCGTCTGTCCGCGGTCCTTCTGCTACTCGTCGGATGCACGGCACTCGGCACGTTCTTCGCGGTGGCCTTCCCACGACTGACGCCCTTCGGAGCGGCCCTGGCGATCTCGATCCTCGCGATCACGCTGACCCTCGCCTATGACCGGAGAATCGCGATCTTCGCGGGACTTCTGGGAGCGGTGTCGATCACGGTCGCGATCGGCGGACACACGATCGACGCCATCGCCCTCCTCGCGGTCAGTTCGGTGCTCGCGTTCCAACTGGAGGAGATACCGAACCGCGGCACATTCGTTCGCGCGTCGGTGCTCTCCGGCATCGTCGCCATCGTGGTGTTTCTCGCTCAGGGCCTCGCTGCCGTTCCCCTGGACACGCCGGGCGCCCCCATGCAGGTCATGGTGCAGGCGGCCTTCGCCGGCGCCGGCACGCTCTTCGCCGGCTTCTTCATGCTCGGGATCATGCCGAGCATCGAGAAACTCTTCGATATCACCACCGGACTCACCCTCGCGGAGCTGCGGGACACCCGACAGCCTCTGCTTCGAGAACTCCAGGCCCGTGCCCCCGGCACCTACAACCACTCGCTGGCCGTCGCCTCCATCGCGGAGAACGCTTCGGAAGCGATCGGCGCCGACAGCCGTCTGGTCTATGTCGGCGGGCTCTATCACGATGTCGGGAAGTTGAACAAGCCCGAGTACTTCATCGAGAACCAGGGCGGCGGCAGCAACAAGCACAACAAACTCAGCCCGGCCATGAGCCTTCTGGTGATCATCGGGCACGTCAAGGACGGACTCGAACTCGCCCAGGAGTACGGCCTTCCAAAGGTCCTCCGTCACTTCATCGAGAGTCATCACGGTACATCGCTCGTCGAGTACTTCTTCCACGCCGCGCGCGAGAAGGCCGCCGACGAAGGTGACGAAGTCGATGAATTCGAATTCCGTTACCCAGGTCCGAAACCCCAGACCCGAGAAGCCGCGATCCTGCTTCTGTGCGACGGCATCGAAAGCGCCACTCGCGCCATGGGCGATCCGACACCGAGCCGCATCGAATCACTGGTGCGGAAGATGAGCCGACGCCGCCTCGACGACGGCCAACTGGACGAATCCGAACTGACCTTCCGTGACCTGAGAGTGATCGAAGACTCGATCATCAAGAGCCTCTGCGCGATCTACCACTCTCGAATCGCCTATCCCGGCGGACGAGAGGATCGGGATCAACGCGACGAGGACGAAGTGCTCGCGGCCGTCGGCTCGGGAAACTGACCACCGGACCATCAGCGCCAGACACGTCGATCCATCAGAGATCGCATGGGTTTCGCCATCGCGAGTTCGGCTGCCGCCGCCCGATCACACCAGTGACCACGTCGAATCCGAGTCGACCCCTCATAGACGTGGAAGTGGACCGCTCGATGGGTCAGAAGCCGCTTGAAGGTCTCGAGCGGGCGAAGGCCGGTGATCCGGAAACCGAGGCCGGATTCGATCGCCGGAAGATCCACTCCATCGACGGTCTCGAGAGAGGGAAGCTCCCAGAGCCCCGCCCAGATCCCCTCGGGCGGGCGCTGTCGGAGAAGCACGCGGTCACCCCGTCGAAGAACGACGGTGTGAAGATGCACCTCCTGTCGAACCGGCCGTCGCTTCGGCCGAGGGATGGTCGACGGGGTTCCCGTTCCGAAGGCGGCGCACTCTTCCCGAATCGGGCAACGAAAACAGGCCGGTGCCGCCGGCGTGCAGACGGTCGCACCAAGTTCCATCATGGCCTCGTTCAAGACCCCCGGCGACGTTGCGACCCCCACCATCGCTTCAGCCCGATCCCAACACCGCGCCACCAGTTCCGGGTCATCCGCGGCCGCATCGACCGCCTCGAGGCGGGCCACCACTCGAATCACGTTGCCGTCGACGATCGGCGCACGGTGGCCGAATGCAATGGATGCGATCGATCCGGCCGTGTACCGACCGACTCCCGGCAGGGCGAGCAATGCGTCGGTCGAGTCCGGCACCCGACCCTCATGAACCTCGCAGATCCGAACCGCGGCGGCGTGAAGGAGTCGGGCTCGGCGGTAGTACCCCAGCCCCTCCCATGCGGCGACCACGGCGTCCTCACCCGCCTCGACCATCGCACGAGCATCCGGAAACAGGTCGAGAAAGATCTCAAATCGTTCCTCGACCCGTGAGACCTGAGTCTGCTGGAGCATCAACTCGCTCACCAGAGTCCGCCAGGGGCTCGGCGTCTCACGCCACGGAAGTCGACGGCGATGGCGAGGAAACCACCCCTCCAGACCTCGAGCAACGCTTTCTGCGGCCAGGAGTCGCGGCGGTTGTGAATGACCGACCTCGAGCTCGGTTTGGTTCTGTGAACCGGACATTCGGACATTGTGGCCCAAGAAGCACATCCGGAGGGGAACCACCGGGACATGCCTGCGAATCCCGCCTTGCGGGGGCCTCGCACTCGGGGTAGCCTCCGTGATCCTCGAAGGTAGGAAGGTGGGCCGAATCCGGCCTCCTCGTACCACGAATCGACCGCGACCGGGCCTTTGGCCCAGGAGACGTAGATCCGATGGCGAAGATGTTCTATTCGGCCGAAGAGGCCGCTGGCAAGCTCGGGAAGTCCGTGGACGAGCTCATGGCAATGGCGAAGAGCGGCGAAGTCCAGTCCTTCAAGCAGGACAATCAGGACATGTTCCGCGTCGAGCAGATCGACATGATCTCCTCGACCGACGACATCGGCGACCTCTCCATCAATCTTGAAGACAGCGGCGAAGCTGACTCGCTCGGTCTGAGTGGTTCCGCGCCCGGAATCAAGAGCGATGACGTTTCGCTCGAGATGAGCGGAGAGATCGGACTCGAGGACTCCAACACCGCCGGTGCGGATGACAGCTTCCTTGCCGGAAGCGGCATGGGAACCGGCATCAGTGCATTCGAAAGCGAAGCCTCGGGTGACGACCTTCTCAAGGACGATCTCTCACTGGAGACGGTCGGCAGCGGAAGCGGCCTGCTCGATCTGACCCGGGAGTCCGACGACACCTCACTCGGTGCCGAACTCCTCGACGAGGTCTATTCGAACGATGACGACCCGGCGATCCCTTCGAGCTCGAGCGGCCTCTTCGAGGCAGCCGGCGCAGAGAGCGGCGGAAACAACCTCGGTGGCGGCATGCCCATGGGTGGCGTGCCGATGGTCGTCGAGTCCTACGAAGGCGGCTGGTCCGGTCTCGGAGTCGGCATGGGCATCGTCGCGGTGGCTTCACTCTGCCTCGCAGCGCTCATGGCATTCGTTGGTCTACGCGGCACCCTTCCCGGACTCGCGGAACTGATGACGGACGGCATGATGGTCTGGTTCGGCGGCCTCCTCGGCGGCCTCATCATCTTCGGCCTGCTCGGATTCTTCATCGGCAAGGCATCCGAGTGATCCACCGGCTTCAGGCATCGCCTGCAGCCGACCGGCATCGACATCGATTGGGCACCGTTCCGTGCTTCTGAGCAGATACGGCCAACGCGAATGGGGAATCGCGACCGCGATCGCGGTCCTGATCGCGATCCCTGCGGCCTTCCTGGGCCTCTGGTGGGGCCTCGTCCCCATCGGCATCTGCTGGATCGCCATCGCCGGCTTCTTCCGAGATCCCCTTGGCCGACGGCCCGCCACGCAGGATGTCCATGATCTGATCTCACCCGCGGACGGAAAGGTCAGTCTGGTCGAGCGGCTCGACGGCCATGAAGCGACCGACGGCGAACCTGCGGTGCTGGTTCGAATCTTCCTGAGCGTGCTCGATGTTCACATCAACCGCGCTCCCTGCGATGCGGAAGTCGTCTCGGTCACGCATCGACCAGGCCGATACCTCGATGCCCGAACCGAGGAATCCGCCAAGGTCAACGAATCGAATCTGATCGTCTTCAAATCGGATCGCGGCGAGCGCATCGGCGTCCGGCAGGTGTCAGGAGCCATCGCCCGACGAATCGTCTGTCCATTGATTCCGGGCGATCGAGTCGCCCGCGCCGCCCGATTCGGCATGATCAAGTTCGGTTCGACCACGGAATTGATCGTTCGCGATCGGCCGGGAGTCGAGGTTCTCGTCTCGAAGGGGCAACGAGTGACCGGCGGAGTCACCGTCCTCATCCGCGACCCATCGTCGGAACCGAACGCGAATCCCGCATCCTGATCCACCCGACATCCGAATCACTCTTCGACCCGGTCAGGCCGCGAGGTCGTCCCAGCCGAGATCGTCGTCTTCGTCGACGGCTTCCTCGGGCCAGTTGTTCTCCAGCCGATTGTGGACCCGAATGAGGGTCGCAAGCTGCTCCGCGAGAATCTCCCGCAAGGCATCGAGCGTCTGAGCGACGGAGTCTTCGAATGCATCGGCCGCGTTCCGGAAGAGGAACATCACAGCGAGGCACTCTCCATCGAAGTGACACGGAACGGCGACCATCTCGATGTCCGTGGAGACCTCGGAGCCAAGCTCGCACTCCGCGATGAATTCGTTCGCATCCTCGAACCGAAGCACGTCGGTGTGCTCCGCGATCGCCGAACAGGCTTCATCACAAAGTCGCTTGAGCATCGGCTCGACCGACTTCCGATCGAGATCGCAGTTGACGTAGGCGCCCAGGCCGAAGGACTCATCGCCTCCGGCGAGATAGACGGCCGCGTTCGTCGGTCCCGTCTTGACCAGCAGATACTCGAGCGACGTCCGAAGAAGATCCTCGACGTCGAGCTCCTGTCGAATGAGCGTTCGGAATTCACTGCACATCGCCACCTCGTCGAGACGACGGACCTCGTCCGGCGCTGCGGGCGACTCGGAGACGCTCGATCCTTCGGCGTCCGGGCCGGGTGTCGATGATTCGAGATCCACGTGCTCACTGGATTCGGCATTCAGCCGGCGGCTCAGACTCCGGAGCCGGTGCATTCGTTCTTCACGCTCGGCGAGCTCGATGCTTCGAGTCGCGGCGAGATCCACCCGCTCCTCGACCTCCTCTGCATTCAGAGGTCCGGTCAGGAAGTCGACGGCGCCCGCCTGCATCGCCTTGGTCAGAGCCTGGACCCCGACGGAGGGAGCGGCAAAGACCATCGAAGCGTGCGGCTGGAGCCGACGAACATCATTCGCCAGTTCCGGGTCGACGTCATCGGCGGCGATCAGGATCACCTCGCATCGATCTTCAAGCAACCGTCTTCGAAACTCCTCGATGCTCGGGGCCACCGTGCATCGATACGCCCCATCGGCGGCTTCCAGGAGCGCCGCAAGCGTCAGTGTTTCGGGATGAGAGGCGCAGACCAGCACTCGGTACTGTGATCGCTTGGTTCCGTCCGAAGATTGCGTGTTCATGCCGGGCATCTCAGGTTCGAAGTTCATCGTTGGCTCCCCTGCTCCTGTTCGTCCGCGTCACGCAGCGGTTCGAGTCATCTCATCCGGACTCTGGATCGGAAGGGACACCACGAGGCATCCCCCTCCCTCGGTCCGGTTGCGCACCAAGGCCGAACCTCCGTGCGCTTCCGCGATTCGACGGACGACTGTGAGGCCGAGGCCTGTCCGCCGTCCGGCGGTCTTCTGGCTGAAGAAGGGATCAAAGGCGTGTTCGAGCGCTGCATGCCCGAAACCGGGACCGTCATCCTCAACCAAAAGAGTCCATCGGCCATCGAGCGGGTCGATTGAACCTCGTATTCGAATACAGACGTCTTCCTTGCCCTCGCAGGCATTGCGAACCGCTTCGATCGCTATCTCGGCGATTCTCCGGACGTCAACGCACAGTCCGACCTCGCTTTCCTCGCTCTGAACGACGATTCGAGCCTTTTCGGAGATCTCCGATCGCGCAGCTTCCGCGCATGCTTCGAGCACCCTCCGCGAGCTGGTGGCTTCGATCGCGATCGCGGCACCGGTGGCATGCTGATGCAGGCCTCGCACGATCCGAGCGAGGATCTTCGCCTGCATGGCGATCTCCTCGATCCCCGCGTCCACGAAGGAATCGCCACTCCTTCCGCAGAGGATCTGGGCACGACCGGAAATCACCGTCAGCGGGTTGTTCATCTCGTGAGCGGCCCCGGCAGCGATCTCCGCAAGGGAGGCATCAGCATCGAGCTTGGCGATTCGTCGTGCGGATTCGACCTCCTGTCGCGCGGCGAGCAACGCCTCTTCCCAGGCCGACTCGAGTCGTTCGAACCTCCTCGCCTGCTGATGAGTGGACTTCCAGGCCATCACGAGACTCGGTCCCGGCGGGGACTTCGAGCCCAATCCGATCATCAATCCGTCCTCCGGAACTCCGAGGATGGCGATGGTGATAACTTCGTCTCCTTCACCAGTGGTCTCTTTCAACCACTCGGCGGGATCCTCGGTTCGTTCCAGATTCGCATCGTCCTCCGCCCTCGAACCGATCCATCGGTCGCCGCGTCTGAAAGCGATTCTCATCGACGCTGCCGGGTCGCTGCGGAGGGCCGAATCAAGCATCGCCGCCTCGACCTCGACTCGAGATTCGGCGGCGGCGACTCGGTCCAGAAACCACGCCGTCTCGGCCGACTCGCTGGAATTCACCGGCGATGCGGAATCGACGAGATCACCCCGAGCTGGAAGTCCCTCGAGATCGCGTCTCCTCTCGGAGGAGGCGTGCAGGATCGCTCGGGTGAACGACTCCACTTCGAGCCCGAGCGTGGAGGCGGATTCGGTCGCCATCTCCACCGCTTCGGGAAGCCAGGAGTCGAGATCCACATTGGAACATCCAAGTGCCTCCTCGTACGCTCGAATCGTCCCGACCCCCGGTCGACGAC
>JABABZ010000085.1 GCA_014237965.1 Phycisphaerales bacterium
TCGCGACGCTTCCGATGCAGCACGCGTACGGCATCGAGCATGGGGTGTTGGCGCCGATGCGGTCCGGAGCATCGGTGCGATTCCGTCTCGGATTCGACCTGGCCGGTGGAGTCGACGCGCTCGCGAACGGCGTGACGGTGTTTCCCGGGGTTCCCGTGACCCTCGAAGCGGCAGCGCGGGTCGGACGTCCGGGCTCGAGCCTTCGCCTGGCCTATTCCGCAGGAAGCACGCTTCCCTCGGCGGTGCGAGAGGCGTTCGCCGAAGCATGGGGATGTCCGACCGGCAATCTCTACGGCGCCACGGAACTCGGGACGATCACCTACGGGATCGGTGGTTCGGACTCGGCGGTCGAAGGTGTCTCGGTGCGAGTGGCCACGGTGGTCGATGAGGATGCGGGCGAGGTGCCCCTGGTCACTGGCGAAGGAACCGGTGAGCTCGTGGTGCGGAGCGATGCGATGTTCGCTGGGTACCTGGCGGGACGAGACGAGGAAGTCGATCCCGGCCGACGGTTGGAAGGGCACTTCCGCACCGGCGACCTGGGTCGGGTGCATTCCGATGGACGGGTCGAGATAACCGGACGAGCGAAGATCCAGTTCGATGTCGGTGGGTTGAAGGTCAATCCGGCGGAGGTCGAGGGCGTCCTCGCAGGACATCCCGCGATTCGGGAGGTGGCGGTCATTCCGCTTCCGCTGACCGAGACCGTGACCCGGGTTCGCGCGGTGGTGGTGATGGAACACCCGGCCGATCCGGAATCGCAGTCGTCGATACGTCGTGAACTCGGATCGCTGGCGGCTCGTGAACTCGCACCGCATCAGCGGCCGAGGGTCATCGACTTCATGGACTCGTTGCCTCGCACCTTGACCGGCAAACTCCTCCGAGGCCGGCTCATCGAGACGGTCGCTGGTTCCACCGGCGTTTGAATTCAGTTGCGGCGGGCGGAGGCGGGCGATCGGATCACCCCCGAGAGCAGACTGGCCACCGCGAAGAGCACGACCCATTCCATTCTTCCGTCCAGGCTTTCCAGCTCGAGCAGCGTCGGGAAGGCGGCGATCGTCATCGCGGCGAGCCCCGCATGCCATCGCCAGCCGATCCATCCGATCGCCGCGAGGGTCACGAGCGACGGGGGAGCGAGCACGGCGGTGAGCCCGCCGGCCAGAAGGGCGGTGATCTGAAACCAACGTTCCGTCGCGGCTTCCAGTCGTCGGCCGCGAAGAGGACCGGGTGAGAGGAATCGATCGAGGCGACGCAGAAGTCCGTCCCGGAAGGGGCGTCTCCCACCCGAAGCCCGGGGAAACCGCGGAAGGATCGCTTCAAGAAGGAGCAGCAGGTAGATCCCGATTCCCTCGGACCAGTCGCGTCGAAAGCGGTAGTGACTCACCCGGGTCGACGGCGGGTGATAGATGGCGGGGACATCGATCGAGGTGATCGGCCAGCCGGCCCAGGCCGCCCTGGTGATCATCTCTTCTTCCCACGCATATCGACCGGAGAGGCCGCGCACCCTGGCGGGAAGTTCCAACGGCCAGCATCGGAATCCGCAGGCGGCGTCTCCGATCGTCACGCCGGAGTGCGCCCGGATGGCGACGTTGCTCAAGATCCGTCCCAGCAGGTTCCGCCGAGGCTGATCCGGATGAAGGGGAAAGCGGCAGCCCAGCAGATAGGCGCCGGGATCGGACCGGGTCGCCTCCGCGAAGATCGGAATCAGATCTGTGTCGTGTTGGGCATCCGAGTCGCAAGTGATCGCATGGGTGAATCCCTCCTGCCGGCAGAGTTCGAAACCAGCACGGAGAGCGCCGGCCTTGCCGAGATTTCGGGGCAGCCGGAATCGCCGATGCAGCACGCCCTCGGCTTCCAGTTCGGCGAGGACTGACTCGCCGCCGTCGGTTCCCGCATCGTCGATCACCACCACCGGAAGCCCGTGTGCGGCCGCGCCACGGAGAACCGCATCGAGGGTCGATCGGTTGTTGTAGGTCGGGACGAGCACGGCGATGGACGGATCGGTTCCCGGGACGGTTTCCTTCGTCGCCATCTGATCCGGTTCCGTCATCGTGATTCGCGAGGCTCCGGGGCTCGGGCATTCGGTGTCGAACAGGCTCTTTCGGGATCGGTCGCGTCGGCGCCGAGGGAGGATCTTACGTCGTGGAAGTCGATTCTTCCGATTCCGCCCCGGTTGTGCATTCGTACAGAGGCCCGTCAGGACCCGGTACCATGCTCTCATGACCTTCATTCACACCCTGGTTGTCTCCATCCTTCTCTCCACCCCCGGAATGACGCCGGATGATCCGCTGAAGACGATGCCGAAGGAGGATGCGAAGCGAATCGCCAAGAGTCTCCCCGGCGTGGTTCTCGGGCCGGACGCGTCCGTGCCGCCGATCACCAAGGCCGAGAACTGGCTTCCGCTGGAGTCGACGGTGTACCTCTTCGATCACCCGACGAACAAGAGCAAGACGCTCAAGCATGTCGTGTCGATGATCGACCGAGCGCCGGGAAGCAAGCCGGGCGCTGGAGTCAAGGGTTGGGCGGTCGAACTTCCATGCGGAACCACCAGATACTTGAAGCAAGTGGCCGGGAAGGACATCGTCGCGGCGACGGACGTCTCCAAGCCGAACGCCTTCATCATCCGCCTCTCGCCGCCGGAGCCGATCGTTCACGCTTCGAAGGAAGCGAAGAACGAAATCCAGGAAGAGATCAAGATCAGCATCTGCGATCTTGATTCGCCGAACGACGTCAGTTACTCCGGCCAGGTGAAGTGCACCTGGGCGGATCTGGGCGGTTGGAAAGTGAAAGTCCCGCACGGAATCTATGACACCAGATTGATCAAGATCGCCTATGACGGAAGCATCGGGCCGGCATCCGTGAAGGCCTGGAAGTACGTGTTCATGGCCAAGGGCATCGGCCCCGTCGCCTTCACCGACAGCCGGGACATTTCGGCGTTCATCTTCTACAACAACGACACCGACCACGCTGGAGTGCTCCGTTCCCTGGACCGGGTCTCGGATGGCTGATGCTCCGGCGTCGGCAGAACGCCGGCGAGTGGAGGAGGAACCAAGGGTACGCATGGCGCCATTCGACTTGCAGGCGATTCTCGATTCGTACGGACCGGAATCCGGGCCTGCCTACGCACGGCATCTGAACCCTCGTTTCCATGACCTTCTTCGTCTGGTCGGTTTCGAGAAGCGATTCGTCCGTGGCGAGGGCCCGTATCTCTTCGACGAAGAAGGTGATCGCTATCTCGATGCGATCGGGGGATTCGCGAGTCTCTCACTCGGTCGCGACCATCCCGTGGTCCGGGACGCGATCGAACAGGCATTGCGAACGGCGCCCCCGGCCCTGGTTCAGTTCGAGACACCGCCGCTCGCCGTCGCACTGGCGGAGTCGCTGAAGCGATTCGTCGACCGTCCGGATGACCGGGTCTTCTTCGTCAACAGCGGGGCGGAGACGGTCGAGGCCGCGATGAAGATCGCCCGCGCCGCCACCGGACGTCCTGGATTCGCGTACTGGTCGAATGCTTTTCACGGGCTCACGCTCGGAGCATTGTCGATCAACGGCGCAAAGTGGCTGCGACGTGGATTCGAGCCGCTGATCCCGGGGTGCCGGGAGGTTCCCTTCGCAGATCTCGACCACCTCCGTCGCGTGTTGAGCGACGAATCCATCGCGGCCTTCTTCTTCGAGCCGATTCAGGGCAAGGGCGTGATCCCGCACCCGGCCGGCGTGCTCAAGCAGGTGGCGGAGATCTGTCGTGACACGGGGACGCTTCTGGTCGCCGACGAGGTGCAGACCGGATTGGGAAGAGCGGGGGCGCCTCTCGCCAGTGTCGTGGATGGCGTGAAAGCCGACATCGTCTGTCTCTCCAAGGGACTGTCGGCGGGAACCGTCCCGGTCGGGGCGGTCCTCGGCAGGGCTGCGATCTTCGACCGGGTGTTCGACTCGGTGGAGCGATCCGTGGTTCACAGTTCGACGTTCCGCGAAAACCCTCTGGCGATGACCAATGGTCTGGCGGTACTGCACGTTCTTCGCGAGGAAGGCCTCATCGAACGCGCGGCGCGGTGTGGCGAAGCGTTGATCGGCGGCCTTCGGCGAGTGGCCGAAGAGACGGCCGGCATCCGCGAGGTGCGTGGTCGAGGACTGATGATCGGCGTCGAGATCGATCCTTCGGCGTTGTCCATCGATCTTCCCGGGCTTGCGAGACGAACCCCGACGCTCGTGGCACAGGCGCTGGTGTCTCGCCTGCTGACCGAACATCGCCTGCTCACCCAGTCGACGAGCAAGGGGAGCGGGGTCATCAAGATCGTTCCGCCGCTGGTGATCTCGGATGAGGACGTCGACTGGATCATCGAGGGCTTCCGGGAGTCCTTGGTCGAGATCGGTCGGGGTCGAGGTGCGGCCGTTCGCGGCCTGCTGGGAATGCTCCAGCGAGCTCCCGGGGTGGCGCTCCGCGAGTCCATGCACTGATTTCCGAGGAGCCGGGCGTTTCAGGCTGGCCCTGCGCCAGGATCTGTGGCAGACTTGATTCGGTTCCATTCGATGGTTCGGCTCCCGGCTTGTCGCCCGGATCCGGATTCGTCCCGGGAGCATTCCATGCCGCGTCGCTTCGGATTCGTCGGACAGCTTCCCATCCTGCTGATGGCGATCGGGATGTTTCTTTCCGTCGGCGAGCTCGCGACGGCCGCGACGGATGCGCTCGACCGAGTGGCCGCCAGGCATGTCGCCGAGGCCCGGAAACAGACGCTCGCGACGTGCCGTGATCGCGGCATCGAACTGCCGCCCGACTTTCTCGCGTGGATCGACGGAGATCGGATGCTCAAGGCGTCGGTCTACGGTTGTCGGAAGGATCCGCTTCCCGTTCTGCTGGCGCTCCGTTCCCTGGAGATCGATCTCGGCGAGAAGGTCGTTCGGGAAGATCACACCCAGCTCGCCGTCGCCTTCGCGATCGCCGGCTCGTACGCGTCCTCCGGCCGCAAGGCGTCGGGATGGAACGACGGCGACACCGGGAGGCCCGGCGATGACCTTCCCGACGTCTCCCCGCGTTCATTGCTGGTTCTCGAATGCCCCGGAGATCCACGGATCCCCGTGGACACGAAGGATTCGACTCGTGAACTCGATGCCTTCGACCATGTGATCAATTTCCTCGAGGACCATCCCCGGATCGAGGTGGAAGTCGAGGTCAGGGAACTTCCGCCGCTCGAGTATGACGACCGCGGAATCGCGAAGCCGCGTGGGAAGCCCGTCAAGGTTCGAAAGATGGTCGAGCGCGGCCTCGTCGGTGCCGACGTCATCGCTTCCACGAAACTGCAAGGCGACTTCAACGCCTACATGGCGGCCAACGGGCATCCCGAGATCACGCTTGATTGCGGGGAGAAGGTGGTTCATCGAAAGTCGACCGCTGCGGTTCGTGACAAGACGGTCCGCGCCTCGATCAAGGCGGCGCACGATCTCTTCCACGACGCATACCGGGCGAAGGGTCGCATGCCTCGGGAACGCGATGCCGCCCCGAGCGAGAGCGAGTCGATGGCGTGGTTCATTCGAAACAATCACCACGATTTCTCCGGCACCGATCGGATCTGGCCACGATTTCCGCTCGCGGCGCCGTGGCCGATCCTGATGATGCTGGTCGCGGACGACCAGCCGCTCCGGGAGCGGGAGGAGATCTGGAGCAAGTACCGCGACGAAGGCGAGTTCAGGACCTACGGCGAATACATCGGTGGCATCGCCCAGCAGTTCGACATGCAGTCGGCTCGACGGGTGGCGCCGTTTCCCTTCAGTTACGGATCGATCCAGATGATGTGGAAGGACGGGGGCGTCTGCGGCACCATGGGAAACATCGGCGCCCGGACCCATCGGATCTGCGGCGTTCCGGCATCCACCGCCGGCCAGCCCGGCCATTGTGCCATCGTGTTCATGGAGCAGAACTCCGAGACCGGACGCTTCCGTTGCCGTGGCGGGCAGTATGCCACCGGGGGCGATGAAGTCACCACCGTGCACGCAGGATGGAACTACGACGACGTCGGCGGGCGGCGTCCGATGGTGTTTCATCAGTCCGTCGCGTGGGCGGTGAACCATGATTCGGAAGCCTTCATCGACGCGATGGTGCTTCGGCGTGCCTGGGACGCACTCGACGAAACGGCGCGATCGCGACAGTGCGTTCGATGGATGCGGGATGTAATGAAGAAGAATCCCTACGCGTTGCCGTTGATCGATGGGATCATCGCCGCCGCGCCGGACGCCATGGCCGCGATCGAGATCCTCGATGCGTTCGAGTCGGGATTCGAACCGCATGCGGCCAAGGAGTTCGAGCTCTATCGGCGAACGGTTCGGAATCTCGGCCATGCGAGGATTCTCGCGCTCCCCTCTCCGTCCACGAAGGCGGCGAACGAGCGGCTTCTGGAAGAGCTGGATCGTCAGGAGTGCGAAAACGCCAGATTGCTGGCCCGCTGCTGGAAGGATCTGGGCGGCGAGGTCTTTTTCGAGGAATGTCGGGCTGCATCGGCCGAGTACCTCGGATCGCCGGAACGAACGAAGATCAAGAGGATGTCCCAGCGCTTCGCCGGCACGATTCGTGCCTGGGGGCGTTCGGTGAAGTCGGGTCGGCAGCGAAAGGCGTGGGCCGAATCGCTGTTGCCGACGTTCGCGGGCCACGAGTTGCTGGTGGTCGGTCGAAAGACGTCGGTCGACCCGGCATTCGTGGTGCTGTGCGGATTCGCAAAACGACCGGTTCCAACCGTCGCCGAACTCGAAGCGGCGGCGGCGGCATCCGACCCGGCGTAGGGGAACGGCGCGGCCGGAGGCCGGCGAGCCCTCGTCGGTCCGATCAGTAGTGGATTCGATCCGGCATCGCGTGGTAGGCCCGCCAGACATCGAGCATGTCGGCTCGGCAGAGTTCGGTCGAGGCCAGAGGACGAGCGTCACCCGGCAGGGCGAGCGCCTCGGTGATGTGCCGATCGTCGAACCCGCCGAACTCCAGCGCATCGTCGTGATTCGAGGCGAATCGAATGGAAGCGATCCGTGCCCACCAGCAGGCGGCGTAGCACATGGGGCACGGCTCGCCGGTGGTGTAGACCGTGCACCCCTTGAGCACGTGACTGCCGAGCACGTTCGATGCGGCGCGGATCGCGACGATTTCAGCATGCGCGGTCGGATCGCGGTCCGCGAGGACCCGGTTCGCGGCCTCGGCGATGATCTCGCCATCTCGGACGATGACGCAACCGAACGGTCCGCCGGCTTTCGCCTCAAGGGCGTTGTGGCGAGCCAGTTCGATCGCTCGGTGCATGAACTTCACATCGTCCGGCATGGAGCTTCCTCGTGGTTCATTCGTCGCCCTTCGGGATCTCGATCAACGTGTAGTACGCATCGGGATGCAGGAGCGGCTCACCCGCCTCGTCCCGAACGCCGTCTAGGCGGAGTTCGTGCACGTAACCGGCGCGGAGAGGCTCGCAGATCAGATTGACGGTCAGATTGTCACCGGAGACCTGCGCGAGTCTGACGGTCACCGGCGCCGTATCGGTCTCCGGGCTTCCATAGGGCGAATGCAGCAGGTAGGTGTAGCTCTTCATCGAGTAGTTCGAAGGTTCGCTCGCGGTCGCGGGGTCCGCGGGTCTCGTGAAGGTGAGTCGAAATCCTTCGGGCGTCGCTTCCATGGTCCGGATCTCGAACGGTGTCTCGCCCGTCCACTCGAGTCGTTGCATGCCGTAGGGGCGATCTCCCTTCGATCCCCATCCGCGGTTGGTCATGCCGGCGATCAACGATCCGTCCTCGCCGAGCTTCACTCGGATGATCCCGCACTCGAAACCGTTCCGAAACGGGAAGACGGCTCCCTGAACGTGGCCGTTCACCTCTTCAGTGAAGATCCGGTAGACCGCGGCATGATGCTGGTCACCCATGAACGCCTGGCCCTTGAAGAACGGCCCGAGCGTCCCTTCGGTATCCCACAGGACCTCGCCGGGGCTCTTTCCGCACTTGTCATACGGGAACCAGACGACCGGGAGTTTGAAGTTGGGGATTCGCTTCGCGGCTTCGGGCATCGGGATGCCGTCGGGGATCTCGCCCGGAAACTCGACGAGCGACTCCGGGCGCTTGGTGCTTGCGACTCCCCAGGGATGTCCGTGGAAATCGCCGCGCTCGATGATGGACATCTTGCTCGCACCGCACCACTCGCCCTGGTTGTCGGTGTAGTAGATGTTCGAGTCCGGCCCCATCGCGACGCCGCAAGGTGATCGCAATCCCGCGGCTTCCGGATGCATCATGCCGTCGCCGTCGATCCGCATCGCCCATCCGCGCCAGTCCTTCTTGCCGAACGGCTCGCTTCCGAACGGGCGATTCAAGGTCAGCCAGAGGTCGCCGTCCGCTTCGAAGACCGGTCCGAAGGTGTACTCGTGGTAGTTGCCGCTGATCGCCCAGTCGTCGCAGATGGTCTCGATTCGATCGGCCCGCCAGTCGCCATCGTCGTCGACCATCCGGGAGACTTCGCCTCGTTGTGCGACGTACACGGGGCCGTTCCAGGACTCGCCCGCCGCGATGGCGGCCCGGCGTTTCGCGTCGTCCGCAGGATGGACCGCGAGCCCGAGGGGTTCCTGAAGGCCGTCGGTGTACTTGATGAACCGCACACGATGGGGATCGTCTGCGGTGGCCTCGTCTTCCGGAGTTCCGGCCAGTACCGCGACGGAGGGCGCCGGGTCGTGGGCGTTCTCGATGATCCAGACGTCTCCCTGGCGGGTGGAAGTCATGACGCGTCCACCCCCCAGTGGGAGAATGCCGCCGACTTCGTGTGCCACGCCGTCGGGTTCCGGCACGTCGATGAATCGCCAGTAGTCGGATTCATCCCCGGCGACCGCGGCCGAAGTGACCATGGTGACGCACACGAGGGCTCGCAGGCGGCATGCCGTCGAGCTCGGGCGAAGTGGGCGGGGGTTCGACTGATTCATGATTCGCTCCAGGCTCGGATCGATCGGGTCCGCGTGTTCGTCGGAAGAGGCGTCGTGTCGCATCACCAGGACAACTCCACATCGAAGACGCCTTCGAATGCGACGTCATCTCGGCCGACCATGCTCAACGGAACCTTCGCGAGAAGTTCTGCGCCGCCACCGGACAGTGGTCGGACGAATGATTCGGCGCCGTCGATTCGGATCATGCGTTCGTCGTTGACGGCCCAGACCCGTTCCCGGCCTTCTCCACTCAAGGGGGTGATCGACGCGGCCACCGCGGCTCGCATGTAGAGATCGCCTCTTCCTTCGTCGCTTCCGACGGTGAATCGTCGAACGAGTCGCGTCCCGCCTTCGGCCAGACGCGGTATCGGCGTCTCGGTGATGCGGACGCCGTCGAGTTCGCTGTTGAAGGCGGGGCGTCGATCGCGATCACGGGTGGTTCCCGTGAATCTCCAGGCGCCGCTTCGGATTCCCGACGCGTCGCGGGTGAACGGCGATGGCCAGGTTTCGTCACGGGTCGAGAGTACGGCGATCGCGGGACCGGCGGGCATCTGAAGCGCCGACCGACCTTCGGGTCGCTCCAACTGGCCGGCTCGCCCTCGCCAGGTTCCCTCCGCATCCATGAAGGCTCCCCGCCAGGCCTTGGCGAGTCGGGCGTGCTCCGCATCCCAGGCGTAGTGCACGTTCTCGGGAAGACCGACCGCGATGGTCCTCGGACTCACGTCCCGCATGAACGTTCCGAAGAGAATCGGTTGGTCGATCGGGACGAGTGCGTACTCGCCTGCATCCGGGACCACGCCGAGAGGGAGCGGCATCGATTCGCCGAGTGAGAGGTACGTGCGGATCGCGTCGACTTGCTTGGTGGGATCTCCGCCGAGGTGTTCGGGGAAGATTCGTTCGGTGCCGCCGTTGCCCCAGGACGCGGTCATGCGGGTGCCGGGATTGGTCTTCTGCGGGTCGAGAAGGTGCTTGCGGAACCAGCCGGGACGAATTCTGGCGTGCATCGAGGCGAGGTCCACCGCTGGGACACCCAGTGCGGGATGTCCAGCGACGGTGTGGCATTGGACGCACGAGACGCCATCGACGCCGGTGAGCGCGTGGCCGGCCGTGACCCGGGCGACGTCGAAGACCGGCTCGCGTCCATCGGCGGCGATCGAGTCGGCGGCGACTAAATGCACCACGAGATCATCGGTCTGCTCGGCGCCGAAGACCGGCATCCGAGCCTTCATGTACGGCCGGACCTTCTCGCCCTTGGCCAGTGTGTTTCGCAGTGCATTGAGTTGCAACTTGTTGCCCACGTCGTCGAGGGTGGGCGGAATGCGTCCCTCGTCACCGATCTCGGCGTCGTCATTCGAGGCGAATCGCGTGAGGGCTTCGGTGGTCGGCCCGCCGACGTCGGGTCGCGAATGGCAGGCGATGCAGTTCAGGCGGGTCATGGTGTGGGCGACGGCGAGATCGGCGGGAAGCGGCTCCTCGAGGGCGACGACGTTCGAGATCAACTCGTCGAGCAGGCTTCGCTCGGTCGCGGTGAATCCGTAGTCCGGAGCGGTCGCCGGGACTTCCTCGGCGAGGCATCCGCGGCCCGCTACCAGCGAGGCCAGTGGTGCGATGTTCGCGAGTTCGCCGAGTTTCGGCATCTCCGGGACGTGGCAGGTGCCGCATCCGGTCTTCGCGAAACGCATCATTCCTCGCTGAACCGACGCTTCGTCGATTTCAAAGGGTCCCCAGGTGGGTGCGAGGACGGTGGTGTCACTGAAGAAGGCCTCGGCGGGAATCGGTTGTCGAGCGATCCCGGGTCCGCTCCAGGAAAGGGAGAGGGTTTCGCCGCCGGAGGCTTCGAAGAATCCGATGTCGATGGCGTGCCGCCCGGCGTCGAGCGTGGCGGATCCTCGCTTCATGGCGTTGCCGTGGATCCCGCCGTTGTCGACGATCGTTTTCCCATCGATCTTGAGTCCGGAGCCATCATCCGAGGTGAGATAGAAGTTCCAGACGCCGGTCGTCGGAATCTCGATCTCGCCGGAGAGGCGAAGGCCGAAGGTGTCCTCGCCGGCGTGCGGGCCGATGCCGGGTACCGGGACTCGAATCGGTTCGACGGTACCGCCGATCTCCTCGATGGGGCCCATGCCGTTGAAGTCGCCGTCGAAGTAGTGGAGTTGCAGCCCCGGTCGGGAAGCGATCGTCAGCACGCCGTCACCGGCGAGGAGATAGGCCGCGAGGGACGAAGCTTCGTCGTCGGCCAGGTTGAGCGACGGCATTCGTCCGCCGGGATGCACCGCCAGTGGATCGGCGAGATAGGCCGTCAGGCTGCCGTGGGTCCAGGACGTCGTCAGATCTTCGAGGCCGACGGCGTTCGTCGGGTCGACCCCGTGGCAGGCGGTGCAACCGACCGACCCCCAGAGCGTGGAGCCCTGGGAAATCTGTGCGGAGGAGGCTTCCATCGCCGCGGCGATGGGATCGATCGGGCCTCCCTGGCTCACCAGGAAGTTGACGAGGTCCTCGACCGCGGCAGCTTTTTCTCCTGGCTCGAGCCCGTGAAGAAGGTCGGGCATCCGGAGGCCGAGCTCACCGCCATGAGCGCCGAGTCGTCGCCGAATGCCCTCTGGTGAAAGCCGCGATCCGATGCCCGTCTTGCCAAGAATGTGGGGTGTCCGGCTGACACCGAGGCGTCGGATGGTGTCGGGACCGGCGGTATGACATGCGGTGCAGGACGAGTCGGCAGCGAGGGCTTCGCCGGCGACGGATCGCCAGGTAGCCGAGGTGGTGGTCGCAGCCGGCCCGGAGGCCGGTTCGCCGCATCCTGTGAGAAGAATGGCCATGCCGCCCACGAGGATCCCGGGGAGGGTCGGGGACGACTTCTCACGAAGGCTCGGATCATTCATGCATCGGGTGTTCACAGGTCGCTCCGGGAGAGTTGGGACTCCACAATGGTACCGATGCGACGCCATCCGCCTTCGCAGTTCATTGGCTCTATTGTCGGCTTTTGGCGTTGGTCGGTTCCAAGGTGGCGGTGGGCCGAGTACCTTGCGTCTCATGAAGGTCCCAGCCCGACGAGCCGAATCACAAAGACCGAGTTGCCGAGCCGGTACTGGCTTGTTGCGGATCTCCGCACTGTCCTGCACGATCGCGTGTCTGGCGCTTGGTTCGACTGGTTGCATGGTCGGGCCGGATCCCACGCCGCCGACCTCGGTCAATCCGGATTCCTGGCACGA
>JABABZ010000086.1 GCA_014237965.1 Phycisphaerales bacterium
GGCGCGGCTTTTGGGGCATAGACGAGTGTACCGCGCGACGGGGCCCGGACTCAAGAGGCCTCGTCGGACTTCCGGGTTCGTGGATGAAGCGCCGTCAGCCGCGGTGGCTCGCCTGCCAGCGAGCGACGAAGGCGGCGTACTGCTCCGGAGTATCGATTCCGCCGCCATCCGACGGGTGGATCGCCACGGCGATCCGACCGCCGTGCTCGAGGACTCGCAGCTGCTCGAGCCGTTCCGCTCGTTCCAGAGGCGACTCCGGCCAGCCGGCGAATCTGGGGAGGAACTCGCGTCGGTAGGCGTAGAGCCCGACGTGTCGCAACGGGGTGATCCCGGCGTCGTCGCGATCGAAGGGGATCGGACTCCGGCTGAAGTAGATCGCACGGCCGTCGAGGCCCGTCACCACTTTCACCTGATTCGGGTCGGTCGGGTCGTCATCGGGCCCGAACGGGGCGGCGATGGTGGCCATGTCGGCCTCGGAATCGTCCTTCAGGGCCAGCACCACCGCATCGATGGCGGCCGGGTCCAGCTCCGGCTCGTCGCCCTGGACGTTGACGAGGATCGCGTCGGTCGGCAGCTCGTCGGCCAGCCGATCGGCCACTTCGGCGAGGCGGCTGGTTCCATTGGGGTGATCGAAGGACGTCTCCATCGCCTCGACTCCGGCCTCTTCGGCGACTCGGATGATCTCGGGATCCGGCGCGGTGACGATCACCCGGTCGACGCTCGAGGCGGCGCGGGCACGATCGACGACGTGGAGAATCATTGGTCGCCCGGTGTCGGCGGCCAGGGCCTTTCCGGGGAATCTCGTGGAACCCATCCGAGTGGGGATCACGACCGTGACCGACGGCGGGACTGACGAGGAGGCGCTCAGCCTTCCAGTTCCTTGATCAGGGTGTCGACTTCCTTCCGCTTCTTGCGGATGTCGCGGTAGCTGATGTCCTTGCGGACGATCGCCGAGCAGATCTCGGCGGCTTCTCGAGCGTCCTCGGCGGACTTCTCGTGTCGCGCAAGATCGATCAGGGAGAGCATGAGGTCGTAGCGGATCGTGAGTTCGCGGTCCTTCTCGGTACCGTCGAGTTTTTCGATCGCTTCGCGGAATTCACCGACGGCTTCCTGATGCCAGCCTTCCTGAGCGAAGCACTTTCCAAGCATGTGGGTGGCACGAGTCCGGTACTTGGCTTCGTCCTTGCACTGCTGGAACATCACCATCGCGTCTTCGAAGTTGCCGCGGTCGTACTCGATGGCACCGAGCTCGAACTTGATTCCACGGTCGGTCGGATACTTCGCGACCCGCTCGTTGAACTCGACGGATCTCAGTTCGAGCAGTTCGGCTCGAAGGGTGGCGGCCTCTTCGGTACCCGCTTCCGCCTCGTCGATCTTGCGAACCCGCTTGTTCAGGCGACTCATCTTCACATCGCCGGCAGCCATCTTGAATCGATACTGCTTGGTCGCCTCGAATCCCTTGAGATACACCGCGATCGCAGTGTCATCGTCTTCGGGGGTGTCCAGTCGTCGGAGCAACTGGGCGTACTTGTTGACGGCTTCGGCGCTTTCCGGGGCCTCTTCGAACTCCTGTTTCGCCCGGTCGATCGCTCGGCCGGAACCCGCACCGCCGGAGAGGGATTCCTCGTCCTGGAGCGCGGACTGCTTGTCGGCGTCCTTGATGTGGCGCCGGAAGTCTCCGTTCTCCTCGGTCTGGCCTTGATTGAAACCGCCCTCGGAGATCGTCCGTTGTGCGGAGAGCTCGTTCAGTTCGGAGATCAGATTCGAGTCCGTGGGATCGATCTGGATCGCTCGTTCCGCGGCAGCGAAAGCTTCCTTCCACGCATCGACTTCGCCGAAGAGGTCCTTCCCCTGAGCGTAGAGCTGCTTGGTCTGCTTCTTGGCCTTGAGCATCATCGCGAACATTCGCGGCGCGAGCCACTGGCCGAACTCCTTCTCGTCGGCCTTGCCGATGGCAGCCATGAGTTTCATCGCCAGGGCGAGGTTGTTGATGTCCTTGGCCCACGCGAATTCGGCGACCGCCATCTTGTCGGCGGGATTCGGGCCGTCGATCGCCCGGATCTCCTTGCTCGATGCCGGCTTGCCGTTCGAGTTGAAGTAGCGGACCGCGGTCTCGTAGAGGGCGAGGTGCGATTCCATGTTGTCGGGCTCGAAACGGAGTCCGCGGGCGTACATGTCGAGCGCGTAGGAGTAGTTGCCGGTCTGGGCCACGGTCCGAGCGTGTTCGAAGAACTTCGCAGCCTTGTCGGGCTGCGGTCGCCATCCACCATCCTCGATCCCGCTTGGAACCTCCTCTTCGCTCTTTTTCTTGCCGAACAACGCCACTCTGGGCTCCTTCGCGATCTTGCGGCCGGTCGTGCCACATGGTGGATTCGAGGATGATCTCCTCGCTCGAACGTCTCAAGGTACCCGCCACCGGCCGAGGAGGCCAATGCACCACGAGTCGATCTCGGGGCGTCCGAGAGGGGTTCTTGTTCTTCGGATCGATTCGGGGACCTGATGCAGATGGATCTGGAGATCCCGGATTCACCACGGTTCATTACCATTCCGGACAGTGAACAGCATTCCCGCACAACCAGAGAAGATCGTCCTGTATCCGGACCCCGTTCTTGCCCGTCCCGCCGAGCCGGTCGAGGTCTTCGATGAGGGGCTTCCGGCCCTCGTCGAGCGGATGGTCGAGCTGATGCGGGATGCTCAAGGAGCGGGGCTTGCAGCGCCGCAGGTCGGGGTCTCACGGCGTCTCTTCGTCATCGAGGACGAGTCCGGCCCGGAAGGTCCTTCCATACCGACGGTCTTCATCAATCCAGAGTTGGAACTTGGTGGAGATCTGATTCCATTCGAGGAGGGATGCCTGAGCATTCCGGACATCCGGACCACCATCCGCCGTCCAAAGACGGTCCGGATCAAGGCCTTCGATCTTCAGGGGCAACCCTTCGAGCTGGAGGATGATGACTTCCTCGCTCGGGTCTGGCAGCACGAATTCGACCACCTCGAGGGCGTCTTGATCACGGATCGAATGAATCCTCGCGACCGTCTGGCGAATCGGAAGGCGCTCAAGGAGTTGCGCCTGGACTTCGAGCAGGGTTCCGAACGATGAGTGCCGGTACCCGGCTGCGAGTCGCATTCCTCGGCTCGGGTGCGTTCGGACTTCCAACGCTCGAGGCGATCGCCGAGGTTCACGATGTGGTCCTCGTCATCTCCCAGCCGGATCGTCCGGCCGGGCGAGGAAGGAAATCGACGGGCACGCCGATCTCGGAACGTGTTCTTGAAGACCACGAACGATCCGAAGGTCTCCTTGCCGGCACGGAGCTCCTTCGCACCGACGACGTGAATGCGCCCGAGGTGCTGGATCGGCTCGCCGAACTTCAGACCGAGGCGATGGTGGTGATCGCGTTCGGCCAGAAACTGGGGGCCGCGCTGCTCGACGGTCGGTTCGCGGTGAATCTCCATGCCTCACTGCTTCCGCGATGGCGCGGCGCCGCTCCGATCAATCGCGCGATGATGGCGGGAGACCCGGAGACCGGGGTGAGCGTGATCTCCCTGGCTGACCGCATGGATGCGGGTGCGGTGCATGCCACGCGGTCGACGGTGATCGACGCGGCGGAGACCGCCGGCGAACTCCACGACCGACTTGCCACGCTCGGGGTCGATCCCGTGCTGGAAGTGCTCGACCGGTGGCGGGCTCGCGAGACCCGCACCGTGCCGCAGGACGAACTGGCTGCGACGCCGGCAGCGAAGCTGTCGAAGGCCGAGGCGACCGTCGATTTCTCGGAATCGTCTTCGCTGGTTCGAGGACTGATCCACGGACTGATCCCCTGGCCTGGTTGTCAGGTCGAAGCGGTGTCACCGGATGGTGATTCGCGGCTCCTTCGCATTCATCGGGTGCAGGAGGTTCCAGAGTCGACCGACGGTCTCCCGGGGACGATCGGCGATGGGGGCGTGGTCGGATGCCGGTCCGGCTCGATCAAATTGCTCGAGGTGCAGATTCCAGGTGGCCGGGCGATGTCGTGGGAGGATCTCCAGCGTGGCCGCCCGTTCCCGGCTGGGACGATCCTGCGGCCGCGATCGGCAGGAACGTCGACATGAAGCCGACCCGCGGACCCCGAAGCATCGTGGCGGAATTCGCCTCCAATCTCTGGGAGCTTCTCCAGGGGCCGTCGGAGCCACCGCGCCTCGGACCGCCCGGATCGTCGAAGTCCGGGTCGAAGGCAAGATCGGCGCGGAAGCCTCGGAGGTCTCGGGGATCCATCCCGCCGGCCGCACCGACTCCGCCGGCGAGGGGTCGGGGTTCCCGCCAGCAGAACCGGTATGACGAACTCGTCAAGTCGATGAAGGCCGAGTTCGGGTTGCGGGTGGTTCGATGGCGATCCAGCACGAGCGGGTGTGCGTGGCAGGTCTTCTACAAGGACGGCTCCGTCGCCCGGCTGATCGAGTCGCCGTACCCTCGAGGCCCGATGAGTTGTGCCGTGTTCCTGCACGAGGTCGGTCACCATGCCATCGGATTCAAGACCTACCGCCCTCGATGCCGGGAGGAGTACCACGCCTGGCGTTGGTCGTTCGAGAAGATGCTCGAACTGGACTTCAACCTCACGGAGGCGGTCCGGCGGCGACGGGACGAGGCCTTGCACTACGCGGTGGCGAAAGCCGCTCGACGTGGTCTGAAACGGCTTCCCGTGGAGTTGGTGCCGTTCGTGGAACCACGTTCCCGCGATCTCGAGCCTCTCCCCGCGTTGCTCGAGCCGCCCCACAACCCGGTGCTCGCCGCTGCGATGAAGGCGGAGCGTGAATCCTCGGGGAGCGGTGGGGGATCGACGGAGGACGGGCTCGGGATCGTCGTCGAATCCAGCGGTCCCGCCGTCGGCCTCGAGCGTGGCGGGTAGCATCGGACGTCGATGGGGCTCCGCACCGATCAACTCGATTTCGAACTGGACCCGACGCTCGTCGCCGCCGCGCCTGTCGAACCCCGCGATGCGGCTCGAATGCTGGTGGTGACCCTGCCGCCGATCGATGAGGACGATGGCCGCGACTGCGTGCTGGATCATCGACACGTCCGAGATCTTCCAGACCTGCTCGGCCGGGGAGATCGGCTCGTGCTCAACGAGACCCGAGTGGTCCCCGCCCGCCTCACCTGTCGCCGAATGGACACGGGGGGGCTTCTCGACGGGTTGCTCGCCGAAGCAGTCGGCGTCGGCCGCTGGTGGGCGATGCTGCGGAAGAGCCGCCGCCTGAAGGCCGGACACGAGCTCCGAGTGATCGGTCATCGCGGAGAGGACACCGAGTTTCGTCTCGTGGTCGAAGATCTCGACGCCGAGGGCCGAGTGCTGGTGGGGTTGGAATCCGACGGTGTCCACCCGGAGTCCGGGCCGGTCGTGGACGAGGATCAGGTCGAGTCGCTCTGGCGGGAAGCCGGGCTCATCCCGTTGCCGCCCTATATCCGCCATGCCCGCCGGGATCGGGGTCTCCCGGAGATCGACCCGCATGATCCGGGCTGGTACCAGACCACGTTCGCGGCGATGGATGACCCGACGGCGTCGGTGGCGGCGCCGACCGCGGGGCTCCATTTCACCGATGGAATGCGAACCCGCCTCCTGGATCGAGGAATCGAGGAGATTCGAGTGTCGCTGGAGGTCGGGGCAGGGACCTTCAAACCCGTCGAGGTGGCGGAACTCGACGCCCATCCGATGCATGAGGAGCGATGCCTGATCACACCGTCGGCCGTGTCGGCGCTCCAGGAGGCCGAATCGGCCCGAGGGCGGGAGGAAGGCCGGATCGTGGCGGTTGGAACCACGAGCGTGCGAACCCTCGAATCGATGCCCGCCCTTGACCGGCTCCCGGAGTTGATCGAGGGCCGGCACCGATGGAACACCGATCTGCTGATCCAACCGGGATACGAGTTCCGGCGGGTGGATGCGATGTTGACGAACTTCCACCTGCCTCGGTCGACGCTCCTCGCCCTCGTCGCCGCCATGGTCGGCCTCGATCGAATGCGCGAGGCCTACGCCGCCGCGATCGCCGAGCGGTATCGCTTCTTCAGCTACGGCGATGCGATGTTCATTCGACGTTCTGGATCTTGAATCGCTCGCATTGAAGAAACCCGGGTCGAATGGTCGATCCATCGAGCACACCAACAGGGAAACGAATGGCCCGCGACACGAGCCTTGATCAACTGCTCGAAGACGCGGCGCTCGCCGGGACGATTCGCCTCGTCGCCGGAGACGCCGTCGGTGGCCGCCTCAGCGGCATCAGCGAAGACAGCAGGCTCGTGAAGGCGGGCCATCTCTTCGTGGCTCGCTCCGGAAGCGATCACGACGGGGCCGATCACATCGCAGATGCGATCACGCGTGGGGCGACCGCGATTCTGGCGACCCCGGAGGCCGCGGCGCGTGTTTCCCCGCCGATCATCGGGCTCGCCGCGGATGATCCCGGCGTCGCGGGTGGGGATCTCGCATTTCTCTGGAACGGCCGGCCGGATCGAGTCCTCGACCTCGTGGGGATCACCGGTACCAACGGCAAGACCACGGTCGCGACGCTGGTTCGCCAGATTCTGGAGAAGACCCACGGCCGGACGGGACTCCTTGGAACGGTGGAGATCCATGACGGGCGATCGTCGACTCCGGCCCGATTGACCACGCCCGGTCGGGTCGAGCTTGCAGGAATCCTCGGCGACATGGTCCTTCGATCCTGCAACGCCGCGGTCATGGAGGTCTCGAGCCACGCCCTGGATCAGGGTCGGACCGCAGGACTCGATTTCCAGGTAGGCCTCTTCACCAACCTGTCGGGAGATCATCTCGACTACCACGGGTCGATGGAACGGTACGCCGCGGCGAAGGCGACCCTCTTCACCGGCCTGCGCCACGATGCGACCGCCATCGTCAATCTCGAGGACCAGGCGGCCGGCATCATGCTCGAGGGTTGCCGTGCGGAGCACGTCGGAATCGCGTCGGTGGAGCGCGAGGTCGATGCTCCGCCGAAGATGGGGTTGGTCCGGCATGCCGTTCTCGAACGTCGGTTCGACGGCATGACGCTCGCCATCACCACGCCGGAAGGGCGTCGTCATGAACTCGCGGTCCCATTGGTCGGCGAACACAATGCGTTCAATGCCACCGCGGCGGTGGCGGTCGCCGTGTCGCTGGGAGCCTCGTGGGAGGCCGCGCTCGAGGTCCTGCCCGAGGTCGAAGCGCCGCGGGGGCGGCTCCAGCCCGTGCACCGGCCCGACGACGACATCCGGGTCTTCGTCGATTACGCGCATACCGACGATGCATTGGTCAACGTCCTGGCCGGGGTTCGCCCCACGGTGCCATCCGGCGCGAAGCTGGTCGTGGTCTTCGGTGCTGGTGGTGATCGTGATCGATCGAAGCGGCCGCGCATGATGCAGGCGGCCCTTGGAGGGGCGGATCGAGTCGTGGTCACCAGCGACAACCCTCGAACCGAGAATCCCGATGCGATCGTGACCGAGATCGTCTCTGACGCCACGAAGGCCGATCTGGAACGCACCGTCTGTCAGGTCGATCGGAGGACCGCGATCGCTGACGCGGTCGCCGGCGCCGACGCGGGGGACGTGCTCGTCATCGCCGGCAAGGGGCACGAGGACTATCAGATCATCGGTGTCGACAAGGTGCATTTCGATGACGTCGAAGAGGCCGCGGCCGCGCTGGCGGATCGTCGCGGGGAGGTGGACTCATGATCGAGTCGACCCTCGATCAGGTCGCCGAGACGGTCTCCGGCCGAGTCATCGGTGATGGCGCAGGTCGCTTCCGAGGAGTCGGAACCGATACGCGGGGCGATCTGGACGGGCGCCTCTTCATCGCGATCCCCGGCGAGAATCACGACGGTCATGATCATCTCGCGGCCGCCCGGGCCGCCGGAGCGTCGGCCGCGATGATCGAAGCCGGATTCATGGATCGTGGTGGAGCATTGCCCGACGGGCTTGACGTGGTGGCGGTGAGGTCCATTCGTCCGGCACTGGCGGCGATGGCATCCGCGCATCGGGCGACCCTGGGCGGCGTGGTGATCGGCATCACCGGGTCATCGGGCAAGACCACGGTTCGGGCGATGGCCGAACGCGTGCTGGCGCTCAAGGGAGCCGGAACGGCGAGCATTCGGAGTTTCAACAACGACCTGGGGGTTCCGCTCACCATTCTGGCGGCATCGAAGGAGGATGCGTGGCTGCTCCTGGAGATCGGTACGAATGCGCCGGGAGAAATCGCGGCCCTGACCGCGATCGCAAGGCCTGCGATCGGCATCATCACCGGCATCGGTCGGGCTCATCTCGGAGGCTTCGGATCCGAGACGTCGATCGCCGCGGAGAAGGCCTCGATGCTGGACGTGATCAGCGAGGTTTCCGGAGGGGTTGCGATCGTCAACGTCGATGGCTCGGCGATTCGACCGGAGCTGACACGGCGGCGGGATTCGTCGCTCGAGATCATCACCTGCGGCGAGGCCGAGGATGCCGATCGCCACCTCGACGAGCGAACCGTGCTCGCGACGGGTGGTCAGAGGATCAGGATCGGGGAATTCGAAGCGACGCTTTCGCTCGATGGATGTCACAACGCGGTCAATGCGATCGCCGTTCTCGAACTGGGACGTCGATTGGAGATCGAGGACGCCGCGATCGCGCGGGTCTTCGGGGCGCTCGAGCCACCGGTGATGCGATTCGTCCGGCACCTGGTGGAAGGCGTGCTCCTGATCGACGACAGTTACAACGCGAATCCGGAATCGATGGCGGCATCCCTCGGGACCTTCTCCGAAGTGGCCGCGGCCGCCGAGCGGCGCATCGTCGTGCTCGGCGCGATGTACGAACTGGGGGCGGCGTCGCAGGGCCTGCACGTCGAGCTCGGGGAACGGGCCGCCGGCATCGCCGACGAGTTGGTTCTGGTGGGGGAGCCGGAAGCGGCGGACATGGAAACGGGGGCCCGGGCGTCGGGCTTCGCCGGTCCGGTCGCGAGGTTCACGGGTGTGGAAGAGGCGGCCGCGTTTCTCGGGCCACGGGTGCGGAGGGGAGACGCGATCCTGTTCAAGGGGTCGCGTCGGGTGGGTCTTGAAGTCATCGTCGAGGGGCTGATCAAGCCCGGGGAGGTTCGCGCGTGATCTATCATCTGGTCGAGGCATTCCAGGGACCGCTCGAGAGCACGGGGCTCTTCACGGTGCTTCAGGTCTTCTTTCAAGTCGAATTCCGAGCGTTTCTCGCGGTCCTGGTCTCCTTCGGACTGGTGCTCGCCTTCGGCCGCCCGGTCATTCACTGGCTTCTTCGTCAGAAGGTCGGTGACTCGCCGGAGTTTCACAACGCGGATCTCAACGAGCTGATGCGTTCGCGTGCGGGTACGCCCACCATGGGCGGGATCCTGATCTGCGGATCGATCCTGATCACGATTCTTCTGCTCGCGGAGTTGCGGGAGAGATACGTGCACATCGCGATCGCGGTGCTCGTGTCCTATTCACTCCTGGGCGTGGCGGACGACTGGCTCAAGCTCACGTCGGCCCGACGTTCGCCCGGATCACGAGACGGGCTTCGTCCCTGGGAGAAGCTCCTCTTCCAGCTCGGGCTCGCGGCCTTGTTCTCCTACGTCATCTTCACCCAGGCCACGATCAACTCCTCGATCAATCCGGAGTCGCCCATGTTCCAGGATGTGGCGCGGGTGCTCAACCTTCCGTTCCAGAAGACCTGGGAGACTCCGGTCGACGGAAATCCGTTCTCCGGGCAGAAGGAGGCGATCACCGAACTCGCGTTGAATCCCGGCGTGATCGTGCTCGGACTCGGCGCCTTCATGCTGCTGGGGACCCTCTTCATCGCAGGCACCAGCAATGCGGTGAACATCTCCGATGGAATGGATGGTCTCGCCGCCGGCGTGATGGCGTTCGCGTCCATCGGATTCATGATTCTCGTTCACATCGCAGGAAGTCAGGGCGAGTCGCAATCACTCCTGGTTCCGTATGTCGCGGGAACCAAGGACCTGATGGTGGTCGCAGGCGCGATGACCGGGGCATGTCTCGGTTTCCTCTGGTTCAACTCGAGCCCGGCGATGGTCTTCATGGGTGATACCGGAAGTCTGGCCCTCGGCGGCCTGCTCGGCTATCTGGCCGTCGCCATCCGGCAGGAGGCGCTGCTGATCCTGATCGGCGGCATCTTCTTCCTGGAGCTTGGAAGCGTGGTGCTCCAGGTCAGTTGGTTCAAATGGACGCGAATCCGGCACGGGAAGGGACAGCGGCTCCTTCGGTGCAGTCCGATTCACCATCACTTCCATCTCGGAGGGTGGAGTGAACAGCAGGTGGTCACGCGCTTCTGGTTGATCACGGTGGTGCTGGGCATGGCCGCCTTCGCGCTCTTGAAACTTCGCTGAGCACGGCGGGCGCCCGGACGGGCCCAGGGCGGATTCACTCCGCGGTTTCCATCTCCACCCGGCATCCGGGGACGTTGGCGACTCGTCGATGTCGGTGCTTCCGGAGGAGCGAGATCAGTTCCTTCATGTCGGGCCACAGGGGGGCCGTGAAAGATCGACGGTCACCTTCGATGGGATGATCGAACTCGAGCAGGGCCGCATGCAGCGCCTGCCGGGCGAGCAGTGGTTCGTCCGGCAGGCGATCGGGATCATCCTCGCCCTTCGTGACGACCATGCTTCGCGTCAGTCTGGAGCCCCCGTAGTAGTCGTCGCCGGCGATGGGGTGCCCCAGGTGAGCCAGATGCACTCGAATCTGATGGGTGCGACCGGTCAGCAGTTCCAATTCCACCAGCGTGTATCCGTCGAAGATCTCCCGGACGCGATAGATCGTCTGGGCGCTCTTGCCGAAGTCGTCGAATCGAACGGCGTATCGGTCGAAGATCCGCGGATGTCGGCCGATCGGAAGATCCACCATGTCGGTCATGGTCTTCATGGTGCCATGCACCACGGCGAGGTATCTCTTGCCGACGGTTCGATTCTGGAATTGATGTCCGAGTCGCCAGTGCGCCGTGTCGGACTTGGCCGCGACCATCGCTCCGGTCGTGAATCGGTCGAGTCGATGGACGATTCCCGGGCGGGCGAATTCCTCGCCCACCGAGGAGAGACCTCCCGACGACTCGTTCTGGAATCGCCAGCTGAGTGCGTTGACGATCGTCCCCGACTTCATGGCCCGCGCGGGATGCACGATGATGTCGGGGTGCTTGTTGATGACGATGAGATCGGCGTCCTCGTGAAGCACGTCGAGCGGGATCGGCTCGGGCGGAATGTGGTTGGACGGGGGGGGCGGCAGGACCGCTTCGACCACGTCTCCGAGTCGCAGGCGGGTGCTCGCCTTCGGTTGCCGCCCGTTGACGGTGACCGATTCCTCGTCGATGAGTCGTTGAAGCGCCGTGCGGCTCATGAAGGGGATTCGATCGACGAGGTATCGATCCAGTCGCTTCTTGAGATCCCGGGACAGCTCGAAACGAACGCTCACGGGAGCGTCATCGTCCTCTCGCTCCTCATGGAGCCGGTTGATCGCATCTCGATCGACCTTGCCACCGGCATCGAAGAGTCCGTTCTCGTCCGCGGAGGCGTCGGAGACCGAATCCGCGGAGCCGCCGGGTTCCAGCGGGGGCTCGTTCTCGTCGTCGGGCTCGGACGGTGTGTTCACGGTGCGGCGGGTGCCGTGGTTTCGGCATTCGCTTCGTTCTCGGCGTCGTCGTCTTCGA
Source organism: Phycisphaerales bacterium (assembly GCA_014237965.1). Taxonomy (GTDB): domain Bacteria; phylum Planctomycetota; class Phycisphaerae; order Phycisphaerales; family SM1A02; genus UBA12014. Next base: position 11,648 of record JABABZ010000086.1, read on the forward strand.
ACATCTCCAGGAGATCGTCGGCGGCCGGCACGGTATAGGCTTCGCCCTCGGCCGTGGTCGCCCTGGGGATCTGGGCTTCTGCCGGGAGTTCGGCGTGCATCGAGATTCCTTCGAGTGTCGCGAGGCGTGCCTGGGCCTGCTCGGCCATCGGTGCATACTCGGGTGACGCGATCTTCGCGGCCTTCTCGAGGTAGGTCCGAGCGTCATCGAGGCGGTCCTCGCTCTCCGCGACCGCGGCTCGTCCGAAGAGGGATGCGAGGATCACCGGCTTGCCGGCGAATCCGGGGCGACTTCCCGCAAGTTCGGCAGCCCGGGCGAAGAAGCCGTCGGCTTCTTGCAGGCTCTGGACCTTCTCCTCTTCGGTCAACTGGGCGCCTTCGTCCGCCGCGGTCAGGCCTGG
>JABABZ010000087.1 GCA_014237965.1 Phycisphaerales bacterium
GAGGTTCCCGTCGTTCAGAAACGCATCGTCGCCGCGGCGAGAAAGGCGGGACGACCGGTGATCGTCGCGACGCAGATGCTCCAGAGCATGATCGAGGCCGCCTCGCCGACCCGGGCCGAAGCCACGGACGTGGCGAATGCGATCCTCGACGGCGCCGACGCGCTGATGTTGAGTGGGGAGACGGCGATCGGGAGGCACCCGGCACTGGCGGTCGAGATGCTCCGGCGAATCGCGGTGTCGACGGAGTCATGGATGGACGAGCGGCAGGAACCCGAGGCGCCGATCCCAACCCTGCTCGAAGCCGCCGATCCCTGGATGACGGCGATCGCTCGAGGTGCTCGTCGGATCGCGGGGGATCTCCGCGCGGTGGCGGTGTTCGCATGGTCCCGGGACGAACACACCGCATGCCTTCTGAGCCATGAGCGATTCCAGATACCGATCTTCGTCTTCACCGACGAACCGGTTCTGGCCAGAAAGATGTGCCTTCTTCGCGGTATTCGACCGGTGGTGACGGACTCGATCACCAGCCGCGACGAGTTTCTCCGGGTCGCCACGGGAATCGCGACGGCCGACGGCATCGCCCGACCGGGCGACGCGTGCGTCTTCGTGCACGGCTCGGGTCGGAACGAAGAGCGTCCGAACGACGCCATCGGCGTGATTCGGATCGGCGATGAACCCGGGAGTCCGAATTGACGATTCGTCGCGCCGTGACACTCTCGGTCGGAGACGAACTGCTTGCCGGTGAGACGCTCGACACCCATGGTCGCACCATCGCCTCGGCACTGGCGGCGCGGGGATGCCGGGTGATCGAGCATCGAGTTCTGGGCGACGACGTTTCGGAAATCGCGTCGGCGATCGAGTCGGCGGCGTCCGCGGCTGATCTGGTGGTGGTCACCGGCGGATTGGGACCGACGCTCGACGATGTCTCGAGGGAGTCGCTCGCGGAAGCCATGAACGAGGAGCTGGTCGAGGATGACGATGCGCGAGCGCAGCTCGACCAGTGGTACGCCGGTCGAGGTCGCGTGATGCCCGCGGGAAACGTGCGGCAGGCGATGCGCCCGGTGTCGGCACGCTGTCTGGAGAATCCCAACGGGACGGCACCCGGTCTTCAGGCCCGGGTGGGCGACGCCCTCGTCGTGATCCTTCCCGGGCCGCCGAAGGAGATGCGTCCGATGCTCGACGGCGTGTTGCAGGCCGAGCTCGCCGGAAGTCCGAGGCCGGCGATCGTGATTCGGGCCTTTGGAATCGGCGAATCCGACGCGGCGGAACGGATTGAATCGCTGATGCGCCGGGATGCCGGGTTTCCGGTCGCCACCACCGTCTCTCGATCGCTTCTCTCGGCGCGAATTCGCGGGAATCAAGGCGATGATCTCGATGCGATCGAATCACTCGCCGCGCAGGTCGAGAAGGCCTGGCAACCCTTCGTCTTCGGCCGAGACGATGTCACGCTGCCCATGGCCCTCGGGACGGAACTCGCTCGGGCGGGTCGGACCATCGCGACCGCGGAAAGCTGTACGGGCGGACTGGTCGGTGCGATGCTGACGGAAGTCCCCGGCTCGAGTGGCTGGTATCCCGGTGGATGGGTCACCTACGAGAACGCCCGGAAGATCGAAGATCTCGGCGTCGCGGCCGAGTTGATCGAGCGAGACGGCGCCGTGAGTCGGTCGGTGGCATCGGCGATGGCCGATGGTGCGCGCCGCGCCGCTCGGGCCGACTTCGGGGTGTCCATCTCCGGAGTGGCGGGGCCGGACGGCGGTTCGACGGACAAGCCGGTGGGAACCGTCTGGATCGCGGTCGCGGATGACGCGGGCGTGGATGCGCGATGTTTCAGGTTCTCCGGCGATCGGTCGGTGGTACGTGACCGAGCGGCGAAGTCCGCACTTCAACTGGTCCGTCTTCGACTTCGAGGCGACGGAGCCGAACTTCTCTGGCAACGGGAAGTTCGATCATGAGCCCGGCCCCGGTGCGTCCGTGGCGTCCCTTCGCGGTGGGGGTCGGGGCGAATCTTGGAGATCGTCGGGGGCAGATCGATCGGGCGCGCGAGCTGGTCGGCGAGACGTCTGGGGTCCGCGAAGTGCGCATGGGGCCGGTCATCCGATCGGCGCCGGTGTTGCCGGACGGAGTTCACTCCAGTCACCCGGACTATCTGAACACCGTCTTCGCCGGGGAGACGACGCGAACGCCTCGGGAACTTCTCTCACGCCTCCTCGCCATCGAGGCCGGATTCGGTCGCCGCCGTGGATCAGGTTGCGAGCCCCGAACCCTCGATCTCGATCTTCTCCTGGTCGGTGACCTGGAGGTTCGGGAGCCCGGACTCGAACTCCCGCATCCTCGGATGTGGTCGAGGGCGTTCGTGGTCGAGCCACTTCTGGAAGTGATGCCGGAGCTTCGTGGGGCGATCTCCAGCAACGCTGAATCGTCGATTTCTGGCTCAGAACCCTGAGGTCCTCCGATTTTTCACCGGACCGGCTTTTCGGTTCCGGTCCCGAGGGAGGCGAAACCTCCAAGCCCGTCGGGCGGTAGAATTCCCCACTCGCCGAGGCACGTGCCCGGCTGAAGTCTTCGACCCATCCGGTCCGGACGCCGTCCAAGGCGTCGCCATTCCAGACGCCATCAGCGTCGATTCCTCGGAGTTCGTTCTCATGCGACAGTTGACCGCCGCACTCGCCGCTGGTGTCTTTCTGACCGGCCTCGCCACCGCCACCGTCCAGGATTCGCCCGAACCGCCAGCGAAGGCGCCGGTTGCAGCCAAGGGTGATCCGGCGGCATTCACGGCCGCTGACAGGTCCCCCGAATCCATCAAGGCCGGACTCGCCCAGCTTGCGAAGACGCGAACCGCGTACCGTGACGCGCCGGCATTCACCGAAGCGATCGTGATCAACGTCAAGTCGCCGATGGGCGAACAGAAGACCATGATCGACTCGCAGTGGGGTGCCAAGGGCGCCTTCGACATCACCGTGGACGGTCAGATGCGGATGCTCGCCGTCGGCGGCGACTTCTACATGCTGATGCCCGCGGACGACTCCCGGTACCTCGCCGAGGAGATCGTCGACGGAGATGTGTTGAGCATCATCGCGGGGGCCACGGGTGGTGGGGGACTCCCCGATCCGGCGATTCCGTTTCGGCTCGGCAAGGCTGACGTCAAGCCCGAGGATATTCCGGCGATGCTCGGCCTCGGTGCGATGGCGGACCCCAAGCTCGTCGGCTTCCGATCGGGCGCGACCGGACCGCAGGCACTGCTCGAAGGTCAGGGTGGCAAGGCCGTGGTTTCGATGAACGCGAAGACCGGTTTCGTGGACCGGATCGATCTGATGGTCACGCCTCCCGGAGCGCCGCCCGAATTCAAGATCGATGTGGCATTCGTGATCAAGAACGAGCTCATGAAGGCGCTCAAGTCGCCGATCGCATTCGATACGACCGGGAAGACCAAGGTCGACTCGCCCGACGGCCTCGGTCCGCAGCCGCTCGAAATCGGCTCGATGGCCCCGGACTTCGAACTGAAGACCCTCGACGGTGAGACCGTCAAGCTTTCCAGCCTTCGCGGTCAGGTCGTCGTGCTCGACTTCTGGGCCACCTGGTGCGGTCCTTGCAAGCGAGGCCTGCCGGTTCTCAACCAGGTCGTCCAGTGGGCGGCCGAAGCGGACATGCCGGTCAAGTTCTTCGGCGTCAATGTGTGGGAGCAAGGCGAGGCCGCGGCGAAGCTCGCGCTCGCCAAGGGCTTCTGGGATCCCCAGAACTTCTCCTTCTCGAGCCTGATCGACCCGGATGACTCGGTGGTCGCCGAATACGGCGTCACCGGAATCCCCACCAGCTTCATCATCGGTCGAGACGGCAAGGTCGAAGTCGTGCATCAGGGATTCGACCCGAGCATGGTCGAAGCGATGAAGGCGGAGCTCAAGGCCGCCGTGGCCGAGAAGGGCTGACCGCCCACGGCCGCGAGGCGGCCGAAGATCAGACAACCCGCCGGATCGCGATCTCAGGATCGCGGTCCGGCGATTTCTTTTCGCATCCTTCGCATGACTCCGGCGTACCATGAGGTTCGGACGACGTTCGAGGACGTCGGCCTTCTGAGTCCCCTTCAGGAGCCTGCATGTCGCCAATCACATTCAACCCGCTCTGGCGTCGGTGGTCCGTGGTGATGATCTCATTCGGCGTGCTGCTGACCACCGGTCGGGCAGACGCCCAGATGCGTGACGAAGATCCGGCGGCCTCCGAGGCCTTGGCCGCGGTCATCAAGGCGGTCCGAGCCGAGGCCCGGGTGATTCGCGAGAAGGTCGTGGTGTCGACCGTGGACGGTGACGACATCGCCTCGGCGCCACCCCGCGAGGCGGTCTGGACGTTCGTTCCCGAGCGGGGAATGGTGGGAGGATTCGACGGATTTCGAATCGTCCTTTCCGAAGGCCGTATTCGCACGATTCACGATTCCTCCGAGGGGCTGTTCTTCGAGAATGCCGACGGCGGGTCACGCTACTACGCCTTGCTCAACGCCTTCTCGGATCTTCCCTGGCCCGCGCTGGCCCTCGGGCTCGGAGAACCGATTCCCGCGGAGTGCGCGATGCAGCTGCATTCGCGGGCGCCGTGGCTGCAACCGACGTCGGTCGAGATGGTCGACGTCGACGGGAATGCTCGACGTCGAATCGGCCTCTCCAGCGACTACGAGGAGATGCGGATCGACGTCGATCCGAAGACGAACCTCCCGGTCACCGCGAGTGTGAGGATTCACGACGGCCTCTTCGTCAAGGACGGGATCGAACTCGAGTTCGACTACACCTATGACTTCGCACCGGTTCCTGATGCGGACGCGGCCTTTCGCGTGCCGGTTCGAGATCGACAGCGGGTGGACAGCATCGCGGCGCTGGCTCGTCCGGCGCCTCTGGCGGCAGGTGATCGGCCGCGGGGTGAAGGCCTGGCGCCGGGACGAACCGCGCCGGACTTCGATCTCGCCGGACTCGGCGCCGAGCGGTTCAAGCTGTCCGATCTGAAAGGGAAGGTCGTCGTTCTCGACTTCTGGGCGACCTGGTGCGGCCCGTGTCGCGCAGCCCTGCCCAGCCTTGCCGAACTTTCGAAGTGGGGAATCGAGAACGATCTTCCGCTCGACGTGGTCGCGGTGAACACCAGCGAGCAGAGCAAGGCCCTGGAAACCCGGCGAAAACGCATCGGAGCCTTCCTGACGGAACAGGGGCCGGGTGTGGATGGCCTTCGGGTGGCCCTGGATCTCGATGGGCAGGCGGCGAGGGCGTACCGCGTCAGAGGGCTGCCGACCACGGTGATCATCGATGCCGAGGGCCGCGTGGTGTCGGTTCGGTCGGGATTCGGGCCGGGGTCGGAAGAACGCCTTCGGGAGGACATTCTGAATCTCTTCGAGGGCGGCGATCCGCCTCCGCGGAAGGCTGCCGAGGATCTCCTGTGACCGTCAGGTCGGATACCATCGAAGCATGACGCACGACACTTCCAACTCCCCGGACGCGGCCTCGCTCGACATCGATGTCGCGCTCGATGATGCGATGGTGCTGCTCGTCGACGACAACCAGCAGAACCTCGAGTTGATGCAGGCCTACCTCGACGATCTGCCCTGTCGGACGGAAACGGCGATGAACGGGATCGAAGCGATGGAACGAATCGCCAAGGACCGCCCGGATCTCGTGCTGCTGGATGTCATGATGCCGCGGATGTCGGGCTTCGAAGTGTGCCAGAAGATCAAGTCCGACCCGGAGACCAGAGGGACCGCGATCATCATGGTCACGGCGCTCAACGAGGTTCCCGACTACGAGCGCGCCGTCGAGAGCGGGACGGACGACTTTCTCTCCAAGCCGGTGAACAAACTCGAGCTCATCACCCGGGTGCGGAGCCTTCTTCGGGTTTCGCTCCTTCGCCGGAAACTCGACGACATCATGCGGGTGCCGGAAGACGGTCAGCCCGACTGAAGCGACGTTCGAGAGTCATCGACGCCAGAATGAAAAACGCCCTGCATCGATCGATGCGGGGCGTTCCTCTTCGTTCAGTCTGCAAGCGTGGGGCGGCCCCGGCCTGCGCCGGTGGCTCAGCTCGCGTTTCGAGTGAGCATGGCCGGAGAGTCGGCAGGCCGCATCCAGCGGCTTTCTCCGCCCCTCGGCTCCTGGCCGTGGAGGAGGTGATCCAGATAGCGTCGGAGGGATTGGTCATCGAACTGGTTCAGCCAGTCTCGACGTGCGGTCCCGTTGAATTCGCGAATGGCCTCGATCAGGTGGTCCTTGGCAGGCATGTTCTGGTCTCTCCGGGTGACTGGAATCGTGCGATCTGGATGCTGCTTGAGTCGAGGGGGACCGGGGCTCGTATTCGGTTCCTACCCAACCTTCGCGAAGGAGTTTTCGGCACCTTGCTTCGAGTGAGTCGACCGGATAACTGGTTTGAGTCCGGCAAGACCGGGATATTCCCGGACGTCCTCGAGGGCATCCCACCCGATGGTGGTGGGACGCCGCGATGGACCACATCTTGTAGTGGTGGCCGTCGTTTGGAAAAACTTTGGATTGATGGTCCGCGATGATCTCAGGACCGGCCCGAATCGGGCATTCCCGCGACCTTTCGGGATGGTGTGAATGGTCGCCCGCCTCATCGCTGGCGTGGTCGAGTCGAGTCCCTGCCCCTGGAACTACTCCTGAACGGCTTTCATCGCGATCAGATCCTGAACATCGAGGATTCCGACCGGGTGTCCCTCGGCGTCGGTCACCGGGATCTCGTCGACTCGACGCTCTCGAACCAGACGGACGGCGTCCTGAACCAGCGAGCCGGCGTCCAGGTGGCCGGGGTCGGCGGTCATCACGTCTCGGATGGGCTGGGCGAGCCCCTCGGCGCCATTCGCGTTCACCAGACGGCGGAGATCCCCGTCGGTGAAGATGCCGCTCAGCCGCCCGGAAACGTCCACGAGCAGAATGGCCCCGGTTCTGCGACCGCTGCCTGCGGCCGCGAGCGCGTCCTTCACGGTGAGGGAATCGGATGCCACCGCGACGTTCTCGCCGACCTTGAAGCGAAGCGCCTCGATGATCGGCCTGAGCCCGGCCCCCAGCATGCCTCCCGGGTGATGACGATGGAAGGCGTCGGCATCGAAGTTCCGACGACGCGATGCGGCCAGGGCGAGCGCGTCGCCCACTGCCAGCATGGCTGTGGTGCTCGCGGTGGGTGCGAGCTGCAGTGGGCACGCCTCGGTCACGTCACCGAGGGCGAGGTGGGCCTGACAGAGTCGCCCGAGGGAGCCGGTTCCATCGCGGCTGATCCCGATGCACGGCACCTCGTCGGCTCGAAGAATCGAGGCGAGTGCGATGATCTCTTCGGTCTCGCCGCTGTATGACAGAAGGAGCGCGATGTCTCCGCGGCGAATCCGCCCCAGATCACCATGGACCGCTTCGGCTGGATGAAGGATGTGGGACGGCCGGCCGAGGCTGGAGAGCGTGGCCGAGATCTTGGCGCCGATCAGTCCCGATTTGCCCATTCCAGAGACCACCACGTGGCCCTCGCAGGTCGCGACCAGATCGATGGCCGCGGACCAGGGAGCCGAGTCGGCGGCGACCCGGGCGGCCACCCGGTCGATCGCATCCCGCTCGGCGTGCAGGGCGGATTCGACGAAGGAGCGTTCTGCCGCCTGCTCGTCGGTCTTTTCGGTGTGGATTCGGGTGTCGGTCGACATGCGGAGATTGTACGGGGCTGCGGCTTTGGAATCTCTGGATCCGACCCGATCCCGCTTCGGGGCCGGTACAGTGGGGCCATGGCGATTCAGGACGACTACACGGTCCGGTTGAGCACCTTCGAAGGGCCGCTCGACCTCCTCCTCTACCTGATCAGACGGGCGGAAGTGGATATCCACGACATTCCGATCGTGGAGATCACGGATCAGTTCCTGACCGCGATCGCGACGCTGGGAAACGACGATCGACTGGACATCGACGCCGCGGGTGAGTTTCTCGTCATGGCGGCGACGCTGGTCGAGCTGAAGTCGCGGACGCTCTCACCCAAGAACACCGAAGGCGACGTGGAGTCGGACCAGGGGGACGAAGAGGCGGATGACCCTCGTCACGAACTGGTACGTCAACTCCTGGCGTATCAGCGGTATCGCTCCGCGGCGGGTCGGTTGGACGACCGTCGAGAGGAGTTCGCGGCGCGATGGCCGGTGCGCATCCGGATCGGCGAGGCCACGGCCGAAGAAGATGCCGACGAGACGCCGGCCCTCGAACTCGATGATGTTCACGCGGGAGACCTGTTCTCCGCCTTCGAACGAATCATGGCGGCGATCGATCCGACGCGGCTGGGTGAGCATGCGGTCGAGTACGACGATACGCCCATCGGTCTGCATTCCGAAGATCTGCTTGATCGCATGTCGCATGCGCCCGACGGGAGACTGTCATTGCAGGCGGCTTTCGAAGGCCGAAGTCGCGGCGCGATGATCGGGCTCTTCCTCGCCGTTCTGGAACTGGCCCGACAACGGCGCGTCCTGGTTCGTCAGGAAGACACCGGCCTGATTCATCTCGAATTGAACGGGGATGTGGACGACGGCTTGATGCATTTCGACGACTCCGAGGCCTGAAGCACGAACGGCCTTGGAGGGAGTGGAGTCAATCCACCATGTCGCGGGCGAGGCCGTGTTCCCGGCACCATTCGTCGAGAAACGCCAGCAGTTCGGGGCCCTGTTCGACGAGTTTCCTGCGCCCGATTCCTCGAATCGAAGACATCGCCTCGAGGGTCGAGGGACGGAGTCGTGCGAGTTCGCGAAGGACCGCGTCGTTGGCGACCACGTACGCGGGGACCTTGCGTTCCCCGGCCATGCGGCGTCGCAGTTCCCGGAGTCCTTCGAAGAGCGGGCGGTCGATGCCGGACCAGTCCGTCGCATCCCGCCCCTTCGAGGCTCGGGCTGCTCGCTGGACGCGGCCCCGGGCGGGCTTGGCCAACTCGATCTCCCGATCGCCCCGGAGAACCGGGATGCCCTCTGCGGCGAGATTCAGCACCGGGCGATCACCGCCGCTTCGCTTCAGGCATCCGATCGCGACCAACTGTCCGATGAGATCGGTCACCTGCCCCTTGGTCAGTTCGCGGAGCAGGCCGAAGGTCGAGAGTTCGTCGTGCCGCATGGAACGAATGCGTTCGGTGTTCGCGCCGACCACGATGTCCGCGATGTGCCCCGCGCCGAACTGCTGTCCGAGCGTTCCAAGCCGTGCCACGCATGAGAGGATCTTCCGGGCCACGGTGGTCGCGTCATCGAGCCGTTCGATCTCTCCGAGGCAGGCATCGCAGGCGCCGCATCCGCCTTCGCCTTCGTCGGCACCATGCCAATCGTGGCCGAAGTACTCGACCACGGCGCGGTGTCGGCAGCCCAGGCCTCGGCACCAGGCCGATGTTTCGGCAAGCAGATCGAGTTGGGCTCGGGTGTTCCGTCCGACCGATTCGCGATCACCACCCTCGGCCACGGCCTCTTCCGCCGAACGTTCGATCAGGCCCTGCCACCGAGCGGCGTCGGAGGCCGCATGGAGAAGCACGCACTCCGCGGCGAGTCCGTCACGTCCTGCGCGTCCGGCTTCCTGCTGGTAGTGCTCGAGCGACTTGGGCATGTTCGCATGAATCACGCAACGGACGTCGCTTCGATCGATCCCCATCCCGAAAGCGACCGTGGCGACGACCACCGGAAGCCGGTCGGCCTGGAATTCTTCGTGAACCTTGGTTCGCTTCGCAGCGGGCAGTCCGGCGTGATAGCACGAGGCCTTGATTCCGCGATCGAGAAGCTTCTTGGCGATCCGTTCGGATTCCGCGCGGGTCTGCACGTAGATGATCGATGCTTCGTTGGGATGTCGCTCCAGCACCTCGATCACCTGTTCGACCGCATTGGTCCTCGGGCGGACCCGGAAGATGAGATTCGGCCGATCGACCGAGCCGACGATGCGAATCGGATCCTCGAGTCTGAGTTGTTCGACGATGTCGTCGCGTACTCGAGGCGTGGCGGTGGCGGTGCAGGCCAGCATCGGGACGCCGGGCATCTGCTCGCGGAGGCTGGCGAGGCGGCGGTAGTCGGGCCGGAAGTCATGGCCCCACTGGCTGATGCAGTGCGCCTCGTCGATCGCGATCAGGCAGGGTTCGGCGGCCGCGAGGATCGAGGGCAGGGAGCCGAGCGCGAGGCGTTCCGGGGCGAGATAGAGCACGGGGACTCGACCGCGCACGAATTCTCGAAGGACATCGCGTTTCTCGTCTTCGCTCAGCAGTCCGTGCAGGGCGGCGGCGGGAACTCCGCTGGCTCGCAGGCTGTCGACCTGGTCCTTCATCAGGCTGACCAGCGGGCTCAGGACGATGGCGGGACGTTCACGCACCAGTGGCGGGAGTTGGTAGCAGACGGACTTGCCACCTCCGGTGGGGAGGACCAGAAGCGTGTCGCGGCCGTCGAGAACGGATGTCACGGCCTCGCGTTGGAGCGGGCGCAGTTCGTCATGCCCCCAGATGTCGCGGAAGAGCGTCTCGGCCCGTTCGTTCGGCCCGGTGTCTCTCGGTGTCTGGAGGTCGATCGTGGTCATCATTCGATGTGGTCGGCGATCGCCATCACGATCGCCTCCTGAAGCCGTTTGGCGGGGATGGAGGTTCCCTTGAAGCCGTTGCAGAAGATGCTGAAGGACCATCGCCGTCCGTCTTCGGCCGTGACGAAGCCGCTGAGACAGCTGACTCCCGTCAGGAAGCCGGTCTTCGCATCCACGTGGGTCGAGGTCTCTCTCAACTCCGTGAATCGAGACCTCAGGGTTCCCTCCTCGCCGCCACGGGCAAGGCTCTCGACGAAGACTTCGGCGAGCTCCGGGTCGTCATGGAACGAGTCCAGCCAGGCGGTGAGAAACCGAGTGGTCACCAGATTGCGACGCGAGAGCCCGGACCCGTCTTCGATCCGGATGTTCGATGTGAGGTTCGGTGCGGCTGCTCCAAGTCGTTCCGCCGCGATGCGTTCGATCGTCCGGTCGGCATCGGTCCAGGAGCCGGGGCGGCCGGTCGACGCGTGGACGCTTCTCTTCAGCAGCGACTCGGCGTAGAGGTTCTGGCTCGTTTTATTGCAGTGCTCGACGATGGGCGCAATCGGCATCCGGACGACCGGGCCGACGTCTCGCCCGGTCTGTGCTCGGCCATTGGTGGTGCGTCCGATTCGTTCGACGGTGATTCCCCGTGAACTCACGCGATCGGCGAGCACCTTGAGGAACTGCATCGCGGGATCGTGGACGGTGACCTCCAGGGGCGCGACGGGTCGTCCCTTCTTCGGAGGTCTGACCTTGCCCTTGAACGTCAGTCGATCGGATTCGGGATTTCGAAGAATCCAGGCCGTCTGTTCCTTGCTGCTGATCGTGGAGTCGTTCTTCGCGGATTGAAGCATCGAATCCAACCGGGGCCGCATGTCGCTCCAGTTCGGGCGGGTCGTTCCCGAGGTCCTGGGGCGGAAGTGAATCGTGTTGCGATGAAAGTTCAGCCCGGCGACTTCCGCGGAGAACCCGCGAAGGCGATCTTCGGGATTCCATCCGTCGCGACCGTTGGTTCCATCGTTCCAAAGCCGCCGCTCGAAGATCGAATCGTCGACGAGGATGGTCACTCGGCCGTCGGGAGGCGCCGCCTCGGCGATGGCGTCCGCCCAGAAGCCCAGGATCGCCTCTTCGTCGAGTTGCTGTTGCTCGCCTTCCGCATCTCGATAGGTCAGCGAGGAGAAGAACGATGGATCGCCGAGCGATGGGTCGCCGTCGCCGATCACGATGAAGGTGTCGTCGGTGGCGCGGACGCGGGTTTCGAACGCGAAATCGGTACCGAGGATGTCGAGGGCCGCACCGGTCGCGATGAGTTTCATGTTGCT
>JABABZ010000088.1 GCA_014237965.1 Phycisphaerales bacterium
CTGATCGATCCCCTGGAGGTCTCGGATCTCGCACCGATCTTCGAACTGGTGGCGGACCCGGAGGTCGAGACGCTCGTTCATGACGGGGCCCAGGATCTCGAACCCGTTCGGCGGCTCCTCGACGTCGAGCCCCGGGGCATCGTCGATACACAGGTCTGCGCCGGCTTCCTCGACATGCCGTGGCCGAGTTCGCTCGCCAAGACGGTCGAGCGATTCGCCTCGCATTCCTTGTCCAAGGGACACACGTTCACGGATTGGGATGCTCGCCCGCTCACCGAACGCCAGGTGCGATACGCGGCAGACGACGTCAGATTCCTCCCGTTGGTCTGGAGCCGCATGAAGACGCTGCTTCAGGAGGGGGGGCGATTCGAATGGGCGATTCAGGAGTGCGAGGAATCGAGGCGTCGGCACGTGGGGGGGTTCGATCCCGAGAAACAAATGCGAAAGATCTCGCGAGGCTCGCGTCTGAAGGCTCGGGCGACGACGGTGTTGCGTGAGATCGTCGAACTTCGTCACGAGCTCGCCAGAGAGCAGGATCTTCCCCATCGCGTCACCATGAGTGACGAGTCGGTGGCGGAGATCGCGCGCATCCAGCCGCAGGATGCGGAAGGTCTGCAACGATGCCGGCATCTCGGGCGACGGAACACCAGCGATTTCGCCGACCGGATCCTCGCCGCGGTGAAGCGAGGGGTCGAGGGACCGCCCCAGCCCCTGGAGAATCTGCGAAGCCGGGATGAGAACGCCCAGGAACGAATGCGGATCGACGCCATCTGGTCGGCCCTGAGTCTCCGGTGTCTGGCTGACGGAATCGCACCGAACCTGCTCACCAGTCGGGCAAGTCTCGCGCGGTGGTATCTCGACGGGTGCGATGGGAACTCGCCGAAACCACTCTTCTCCGAGAACAGCTGGCGGTGGGATGCGGCCGGCGGATGGCTCGAGGCGTTCCTCGATGGGAAGGCGAATCTTGATCTTCGATGGAACGAAGGCTGCCTCCATCGGGAGGACGACGGTCTTCCCGGATGACGCCACGGCGAGTCCTGCAGGGTCGAAGCACAGGAAAGGCCCGCCGGCGAAGATCGCCGTCGGGCCTTTCAACACGCGCGGAGGGACTCGAACCCCCAACCCTCGGCTTCGAAGGCCGATGCTCTATCCAATTGAGCTACGCGCGCTCCTGACGCGATCGGTCGGATCGCGGTCGAGGAGTGTAGCGTGGGCGGCGTGCAGGCGTCCCATTCGAGCCGGGCGGGACCCCGGGAATCTTGCGGATTCCCGAGGAATTCGGTCGCACGACGCGAGGCGGCGCATTCCGAGGTACCTTCTCAACCCCGGAATCACCGGGCGACTCCCGGCGTGACCGGGTCGGACCCGAACTCGAATCGAGCAGCAACCAGCAACCAAGGAATCGTCCCATGGGCTTCATGGAAGGCAAGCGTGGATTGATCGTCGGCATCGCGAACGAACGCAGTTTTGCGTATTCGATCGCGGAGAGTCTCCTCCGAGAGGGCGCCGAGTGTCTCTTCACTCATCTGCCCGGAGACAAGATGGAACGACGGGTCCGAAGATCGATCGACGCCCTTGGTGTCACCGATCCCTGGCTTCGCCCTCTGAACGCGGGAAGCGACGAGGACATCGCCGAGGTGTTCAAGCAGATCGGTGACGAGTTCGGAAAGATCGACTTCCTCGTCCATTCGATCGCCTATGCCGACAAGGACTGGCTGCAGCCCGGGAAGTTCACTTCGACGCCGCGTGAGGTCTTCACGCAGGCGATGGACATCTCCGCCTACACGTACGCGGCGATGGCCAACCACGCCGCACCGCTCATGACCGACGGCGGGTCGATGATCGCGCTGAGTTACTACGGTTCGGAAAAGGCGGTCCCGGGTTACAACGTCATGGGCGTCGCGAAGGCGGCTCTCGAAGCCACCACCAGGTATCTCGCACTTGAACTGGGCGAAAAGGCGATCCGAGTCAACTGCATCTCGGGTGGACCGCTCCGTACCATGAGTGCCATGGCGGTCGGTGGTTTCGGCGAGATTCTCGACTGGGTCGAGCAGAAGGCCCCTTTGAAGCGGAACATCGAAGGTCGCGAAGTGGGTGACTGCGCCGCATTCCTTCTCAGCGGCCTTTCGAGCGGGATGACGGGTCAGTGCATCTACGTCGACTCGGGATACGCCACCGTCGGTCTCTGATCGAAATGACGAATCCGAATCGAGTCACTCCGTTTCGAACCGCCACCGACCATCGAAGCTCAAGTCCGCATCTCGCACGATGCGGCGGCGGATCGTCTGCGCGAGTTCGACGATGCCTTCGCCGCTCCTGGCGCTGATACCCAGTTGATCCTCTGGAATTCCGGCCGCATCGATCCGATCGAGGAGATCGATCTTGTTGAGCACCCTGAGAACCCCCTCCGCGGGTCGGAGTTCTTCGGGAAACACGGTATCCGCGACGTCGGGTGCGGTCAGGTGGACCACCAACGTGGCATCCTGGAGCGCGATCAGACCTGCGTCGATCGCCGCTTGCTCGATGTGGTCTTCGCTTTCCCGAAGACCCGGCATGTCGAGCCATTCGATCACGATGCCATCGAGGTCGAGCATCGCGGAGACCCGGTCTCGCGTGGTTCCCGGCGAGGGCGAGACGATGGCGGCGGATGATCGATGAAGCGCATTCAGGAGGGAGCTCTTTCCCGCGTTCGGTGCGCCGACGCAGGCGACGATCGCCGGCTCGAGCAGTCGGTTCAATCGCCTTCCGATGTCCGACTCCTCTTCCGTGAGAGGTGTGGTCCCGGTGGACGGGCCGCAGGCCTGGCGCAGCAGCAGGGGGATGGCCGCCGGACTCGCAGCCCTCGTGACGGCATCCATCACCGCGGCGTCGATTCCATCGGAGGCTTCCGGTCGAATGCCGGATGGCGCGATCGAACACCACTGCACGCCATGTCGGCTCAATTCCGAGGCCAGCCGGCGGACCACCGCCGGTCCTCCATGCGGCATCAACTGGGCGTGATTCGAGGTGACCCGGGCCACGACGCCGTCGTCGATGTCTGCAAGCCGGCGATGTTGGAGGGAAGTGACCTCGAAGGGGCCGGTGCCGGCGATCGACTCGAGAACATGGTCCAGATCCGAGGGATCGGATGACTCGAGATCGATGATCGAGACCCCGCCTCGACCGGGGGCCGAGGCCTCCCAGGCGCGAACCCCGCCGTCGAGGGTCACGAGTTCGAATCTTCGGTGGCGGTGCGATATGCGATCGCGCAGCCTCGGAGCGCGAGGTCCGGCACGATGCGGCTGATCAGTTCATCGTCGGTGAAGACCGATTCCGCATCTCCACCGGTCGCGATGACCAGCGGAAACCCGCCATAGAAGAGCGCGTAGTTCTCGACCAGTTTCCAGACGCCTCCGTTAATCGCATTGTGCACGCCCCGCAGCATCGCCTCGGTCGTGCTTCGGCCGAAGGGTTCGCCATCGGGGCGGCGGTAGTCGATCGATGGCAGCAGGTCGGCGGAGTCGGTGAGTGAATCGAGCATGGCTCGGGTGCCGGGCATGATGGCACCGCCCTGGAAGACGCCTTCGCCATCGACGAAGTCCACGGTGACCGCGGTTCCGACGTCGACGATGATGCACGCCTGCTTGAGTTCGCTCCAGACGGCTGCGGCCGCCAGCAGCCGGTCCACGCCGACGATCGACTCGGAGTCGAGGGCTCGTCCGATCGGGACCGGAAGATCCTTTTCCAGCTCGATGATCTCGGCCCCGATCTGATCGACGACGAGAGATCGCATCGCGTCAGCGGTGTCGGCACGGACCGAGGCAAGCAGGACGATGCGATCGTCCTTGTCGATGTCCTTCGACCAGGCGACGAGTTGTTCGAGAGCCTCGGTCGGGGTGTCGGAGGACACGGTCGCGAATTCCTGGACCGTTCCGTCGACGATTCGACCGATCTGGGTTCGAGTATTTCCGATCGAGACGGCGAGCGCGGAGGACATCTCGGGATTCCAGTCGAGCGGTGCGGCGACCGCGACGCGGACGATTTCAGCGAGCAGCCGCGGTGGGCTCGCCGGCGACCGCAGTCGCGATCGAGGCCGCCATTCTATCGAAGAGGCGGGCGAAGATCGGCCCCCCCGGAAGGGATCGTCCGTCGATGGAGGAGATGGCGTGCAGGATGCGGCGACTGGAGGTGATGGCGACTTCGTCGGCTCGGAGCAGCTCGCTCGCGGAAAGCGGTCGGCATTCGAGGGGAATACCCGCCGCTCGAGCGGATTCGGTGGCGAGGGCCAGCATGGTTCCGGGGAGAATTCCGCGAAAGGGCCCCGCCTTGGGGGTGACGAGGCGGCCCTCGATGCACGCCAGCACGTTTGAATGCGATCCCTCCGAGATCATGCCGTCGCGATGCAGGATCGCTTCGGTCGATCCGGCGTCGACCGCCAGCGCCGCCGCCATCACGTTCGGAAGCAGACCGATCGTCTTGAGATCGCACCGGTGCCACCGATCGTCCGGTCGAAGAATCGCCGTGGTGACGGTCGGCCCCTCGAGATCCGCGAGTGACGGGCTCGGGACCGCATACGCGAAGACGGTGGGCGTGAGTGCGGTCATCGGAACGTGTCGACGCGGAATCTCGCAACCCCGCGTGATCTGGAGATAGACGCAGGCATCTCGAAGATCTTCGGCGATCAGGAGCCGGTCGACGATGCTCGAGTACCGCCGAGCATCGAAGCCGGAGATTCCGATTTCGGAAAGGCTCGTGGCGAGGCGTTCCTGGTGGGCCTGGATGGAGAGCGGGACCCGATCGAAGACTCGAACCATTTCATAGACGCCGTCGCCGAAGAGAAATCCCCGGTCGAAGGGCGAGATCCGAGCTTCCCGGGCGGGGACGATCGAGTCCCCGAGGAGCACGTGTCGAGGCCGCGGTTCCAGATCGGCGCCGTCAGTCGGCATTCAGCGCCTCGATGAACCGACGGATTCGATCCGGGTCGAGTTCGTTCTCCCAGTGGCCGTCGATCTTGAGCGCAGAGCCGACGATCACACCGTCGGCTCGATTCAGCAGGCCGGGCAGGGATTCCGAGGTGACGCCGCTTCCGACCATGACCGGAAGGGGTGACGCCGTTCGGGCGGCATCGATATCCACCTCGGAAGCGGGGGATCCGGTGTGAGGTCCGGTGATGATGACGGCATCGGCGCCCGCGAAGTGCGTTCCCGAAACGAGGTCCACCATCGAGAGATCCGCGGTCAGCGCATGGGCGGAGTGCTTCTTGCGCACGTCGGCCCAGATGGCGACGTGTTCCGCACCGATGGTGCGTCGGAATCGAAGCAGCGGTCCGGCGTCCGCTTCGGCGAAGATTCCTTCATCGGCGACGGAGGCATATGCGAAACCCTCTGCGCGGATGAAGTCGGCCCCGGCGGCGTGCGCGACCGAGATCGCCTCTCGATTCGCGCCGGCCAGAATCTGTACTCCGACCGGGACATCCACGGCGTCGACCACGGCCTTCGTCGCGACCGCCATGGAGGCGACGATCTCTGGCCCGACGGTTCGAAGGAGGTAGGGGAGATCATGCATGTTCTCGACGAGGATCGCATCGAAGCCGGCCTCGCCGAGCATCCTTCCCTCTCGGACCGCAGTGGCGGTGATCGCATCGATCGACTGTGAATTCCGCGGTGTTCCGGGTAGTGGTCGAAGATGCACCATCCCGATCGTCCGGATGCTCGAGGAATCGAATCGGGAATCGAGGTTCGTCATGAGAGTGTCTTTCGAATCGGTTTTCCGCCATTCGTCCCACTCGGGTCGTCGGCGTCTTCATGCAGACGAACCCGTTCATGTGATCGGCCGAGTTGAATGAAGAGTACGAGGATGATGACGGTCGCGAGTGCGATGATCCCGAGGATTCCGCAGACCAGCCAGAACGCGCCGGAGTCGTCGGCGAACGGGATTCCCTTGACGTTGATGCCGAGGAGCCCCGTGATGAAGGTGAGGGGAAGAAAAATGGTCGCGATCCAGCTCAAGCGGTACATCGATCCGCTCATCTGGTCCATCGCTCTGATGTGGTCCTGTTCGGAGAGGATCCGCGCCCGTTCCAACTGGGCGTCGATCCGATGTTCGATCCAACCGCTTCGTTCCTGAAGACCTCGGAGTGACGCCAGGTCGCGGGCGTCGGCGGCCGTGCTGAAATCGATGATGCACCGTTGCAGCAGGGTCTGGACCGGATCGAGGTGCCGATCGAGCCGGAGCAGCACCTGGCGAATCTGGTTGATCGTCTCGATGCGACCACTGCGGGCGAATCCTCGGTCGGTCTCCGTGCCGTCGAGCACCGTGGCGATGCGTCGAATGGACGGCGGGACGCGGTCGAGAAACTCGTCCATGAGTTCACATGCCGCACCCAGCGGCGTTCTTGCGTCGGATCCGCTCTGGGAGATCGCATCGCAAGCGGCCTCGACCACGCCGAGGTCGCCGTGCCGGAGTGTGAGCATCGAGCGTTCCGAGAAGGCGATGATCAGGTCGTAGTCCTCATCGGTCTCGGTGAGGACCTCCGCGGGAAGCTCGAGACGGAGCAGCATCCACTCCGCAAGGCGTCTCCGCCCGCTCTCGAATCCTCGCTCGTGAAGCGAGTCGAGGAACTCCGAGGGAATCTCCAGATCACGTGCGTGCTCGTCGATGCACTCACTGGTCGTCTCGGACGCCAGCAGATCGATCCATGTGAAGTCCACCCCCGGCGGGTTGAGACGTCGGACACCACGGCCGAGCTCTTCGTACCATTGTTCGGGAATGGTCGGACGGTTCATCGGCATTCGGTGGAATCCGGGAGTGGGTGCGAGTGCGGCAGGTTCAGAGGAGAGTACCGATGCGATTCAAACGATGCCCTGCGGATTCCGGGAATCCCGAGCGATTCGAACTCCAGGACGCCTCCGGAACACGGGCGGTGGTGGTTCCGGCTGCGGGAATGAACCTCGTTTCGGTCGCCATCCACGGTCGAGAGATGCTCCGTCTTCCGATGGCGCTCGACGCCTTCATGCACACGCAGAAGACGGGGGGGGTCCCGTTGCTGCACCCCTGGGCGAACCGGCTTCGTGGAGATGCCTTTCAGGAGGATGGAGTCGCCGTCGATCTTGCCGCCGTTCCGGATCTCAAACGAGACGGGAACGGACTGCCGATGCACGGCCTCCTGCTGCGTTTCGACGCGTGGGAACTCGATCATGGAACGGAAGGCGATGAATGCTGGATCGAGGGGCGGGTGGACTGGCCTTCCCATCCCGAACTGATGGCGGCCTTCCCGTTTCCACATCGGCTTCGAATTCGCTGGTCGCTTCGGCCGATCGAGGGCGGGATGGAAGCGGCCTGCCGGTATGAAGTGGAATCCGGTGCCCTGGACGTCCCGTTGGGGGCGGGGTGGCATCCATATCTCGCCCCCGGCTCCGGGTTGCACGCCGACCTGCAGCTCGAAACGCCGATGCTCCGCCCGATCGAGCTCGATGACCGCGGGCTCCCGCGACGGGATGATCTGGGGGATCTCGTTTCGGGAGCGCTCATCGATCCATCCGGACCGCTGGGTCCCCGCCGATTCGACGACCTGCATCAGGCCCCGGACGATGGGTGGACCTGCGCGATTTCCAGCCCCGACGGCGGTCGGATCGAATTCGAAGCGGACTCCAATTGGCCGTGGTTGCAGTTGTACTCGCCGGAGGACGCCGATTTCATGTGCTTCGAACCGATGCTGGCGCCGACGGCGGCATTGTCCGACGGCGCGGCGATGGTCGTTCCCGCGGGTACCGTGTTCCAAGCCTCCTTCGCCATTCGTTTCACGGTCCGTCCCTGACCGCGAGATTCAGCCTCCGGAAATCGAAGTCACGCGATGAAACCAGGTCTTGGCCGACAACTCCACGGAAAGCGAATTCTCATCACCGGCGGTGGAACGGGAATCGGTGCCGCGACGGCGCGAGCATGTTCCTCGTCCGGAATGCAGGTGATGCTCTCCGGTCGGCGGTCGGGCCCCCTCGAGAGGGTCGTCGGGGAGATCGAGGCGGCGGGTGGAACGGCATCGATGCGAGTGGGCGATGTCGCGACGCCGGGGGCCAGCGAGGCGTTGTTGAACGCGATGGACGAGACGTTCGGCGGTACCGATGCGGTCTTCGCGAATGCCGGGTACGGAATCGAGAAGCCGGTGCTGGAAGCGAGCCCCGCGGAGATTCGGCGGATCTTCGATGTGAATCTCGTGGCGGCCGTCGACCTGATGCGGGCGACGGGTCTGCGCCTTCGCGCGGAAGGTCGCCCCGGACATCTGATCGGTTGCGCGAGCATCCTCGGGAAGTTCACGATGCCCGGCTACGGTCTCTATTCGTCCACGAAGGCGGCCCTCACCCACGTCTGCCGATCCATGCGTTGCGAACTTCACGATGACGGCATCGCCGTCTCGAGCGTTCATCCGGTCACGACGCGGACCGAGTTCTTCGAGGTCGCGAAGAAGGAGAGCGGCGAAGGGCACGGGCCCGTGGTCCAGGATGGTGTCCCGACCCATGCGCCACGGATGTTCGTGCAGTCGGCGGACGTGGTGGCGAAGGCGGTCGTGAAATGCCTGCGGCGGCCGCGAGCCGAAGTCTGGACATCGCCGGTCGGTCGGCTCTCGGCCGGAATCTTCGAACTGCTGCCCCCGGTCTACGAGGTGGTGCTCCGCTCCGAGATGCGGCGAAAACGTCGTGAAGCGGCTTCGGGTCGATGACCGATCGCGTGACCGATCGCGGATTCCGCGATCTCTGATCGGTTCAGCCGGAAATCGACCTCGCGGGGCCGCCCTCGGTACCTCGCCGAAGGCATGAATCCGCGGGCTTCGGTATCTTGGCCGATCTTCGGCGTGCTCCCCGCGGAATGATTCGCGGCTCCAGAGCAGGCTCGCAATCCTCTCCCGGAAGGACCTCGGTCAATGGCCATTCGAGTCGGTATCAACGGTTTCGGTCGCATCGGTCGTCTCGTCTATCGCGCGGGCATCCGGCGTGGTGGCTTCGAGTTCGTCGGGGTCAACGACCTCGTGCCGTCGGACAACCTCGCCTATCTGTTGAATCACGACACGGTGCACGGTCGGTTCGAGCATCCGGCCACCGCCACCGACGCCGGTTTCGAGTGCCACGGTCAGTCGACACGCTGCACCAGCGAACGCGATCCCGCGGCACTCCCCTGGGGTGAGATGGACGTCGACTACGTCATCGAATCGACCGGACTCTTCACGACCGGCGACGATGCCGCGAAGCACATCACGGCCGGCTGCAAGCGGGTCGTGATCTCCGCCCCGACCAAGACCCCCGATACCGTCAAGACGATGGTCTTCGGGGTCAACCACGAGAACTACGTGCCGACCACCGATCTGGTGGTGTCGAATGCGAGTTGCACCACGAACTGTCTCGCGCCGATCACCAAGGTGCTCAACGACACGTTCGGCATCGACGAAGGCCTGATGACCACGGTGCACGCGGTGACCGCGACCCAGCCCACGCAGGACGGTCCGAGCAAGAAGGACTGGCGGGGGGGCCGGAACGGCTACATGAACATCATTCCCGCGAGCACCGGCGCCGCGAAGGCGGTCGCCCTCTGCATCCCCGAGATCAAGGGCAAGCTCACCGGCATGGCGTTCCGCGTGCCGACGCCCAACGTCAGTTGTGTCGATCTGACCTTCCGGACTTCCAAGAGCACGAGTCTCGAGGAGATCAACGAGGCGATGAAGGCTGCCGCGAACGGGGCGATGAAGGGGTATCTCGCCTACACCGAGGACGAAGTCGTCTCCAGCGACTTCATCGGCGACACCCACAGTTCGATCTTCGACGCCGGGGCCGGAATCGGGCTCAATGATCGCTTCTTCAAGGTCGTCAGCTGGTACGACAACGAGGCCGGCTACGCCAATCGCTGCCTCGACATGATCGCCATGATGGCTGAAAAGGATGGCAAGGCCTGAGAAAGGGGGGGTGATCCTTGGATGCCTTGACACTGCATCCGGACCGATCTACCCTCTCCGATCGCTCAGCAAACCTTATTGCGGGGTAGAGCAGTCTGGTAGCTCGTCGGGCTCATAACCCGGAGGTCGCAGGTTCGAATCCTGTCCCCGCTATTTCGCGTAAAGCGAGTAAAGCCAGTCCCTTGGGGCTGGCTTTTTCTATGCGCGGGCGGGTTGGTTTTGGGGCGCGAGGCGTGTCTGAGCTTGCCGGGGCGTGGCGATTCTCGGCACAGGCGGTCAATGGCAGCGACGTCTTCCACAGTGCCACGTTTATGTTCCGTATGTCGCCCGATGTTCGCAGCCTAAAGGCGACGCGGTCACAACATCAATCCTGTCCTCTATGAAGATCACGAACCGCCAGTCGCGTGACGCCACGCCAAGATATACTTGAGAAACGGATTTCCTTCACGCCCGCAGACACTTGCACGTCGTCTGAGAAATGGAACGGCACGACATCGACGACATCGGCGCCCATCGGCTCACGAGGTGGTTTACGCCTGGATTCTTGGAATCGACCTGCGATGCGCGGCGGTATGCCATGTGGCCCCCGCGGTCTGAATTGCACCTGGTCACGGGTGTTCGCCGTGAACGCCTACGAAATCTGTGTGTCCTGCCCCGGTCCAACGCACGGGGCAGGCTCACTTCGCTTTGACTGAGCCACATTCGACAACAAGACCGGGAAAGTTCTTTTGAGCGTCCCAAAATCATGCG
The DNA here is from genome assembly GCA_014237965.1 of Phycisphaerales bacterium. Taxonomy (GTDB): domain Bacteria; phylum Planctomycetota; class Phycisphaerae; order Phycisphaerales; family SM1A02; genus UBA12014. Next base: position 10,670 of record JABABZ010000088.1, read on the forward strand.
CGGTGATCGGCGGCGGCCCTGCGGGGCTGATGGCAGCTGAGACATTGGCCGAGGCGGGGTGCCTCGTCACCGTCTACGACCAGATGCCGAGCTTCGGGCGCAAGCTCCTGATGGCTGGCGTCGGCGGCCTGAATTTGACGCATTCCGAAGGGCTGGAGGCCTTCCTAGCGCGGTATCGCGGGATGCCGCTCGGTTCGATGATCGAGGCCTTTCCTCCCGAAGCGCTGCGCGCGTGGTGCGAGGGCCTGGGTCAGGAGACGTTCGTCGGCAGCTCCGGGCGCGTCTTCCCGAGATCGCTCAAGGCATCTCCATTGTTGCGTGCGTGGTTGCGGCGTTTGTCCGAGCTCGGCGTGCAGCCGCGGGTGCGCCACCGGTGGACCGGATGGCGCGACGACGCATTGGCATTCGACGCACCAGACGGACCGCTCGAGGCGATACATGATGCCGCGATCTTCGCGCTTGGTGGAGCGAGTTGGGCGAAGCTTGGCTCGGACGGCGCATGGTCAGGGATCGTGCAACAGGCGGGCGTCGCGACTGCACCGTTCAAGCCTGCCAACTGCAGCTTCGAAGTCGACTGGCATCAGCACGTGGGGGCGAAGTTCGCCGGAACTCCCATGAAGTCCATTGCGCTGTCCTTTGGGGACACCACGGTGCGCGGCGAGGCAATGGTGAGTGAGACAGGCATCGAAGGTGGAGCCGTCTACGCGCTCTCGCCGGACCTGCGCGACGCCATCGATGCAACGGGGTCCGCCAGATTGGTCATTGATCTGAAACCGGACAATGACCTGGCGGAACTTGCAGAGAGGCTCAAGGATGGCAGGCAAGGGGACACCGTCACCAGTCGCCTGCGAAAGGTCGGCTTGCCGCCGGTCTCGATCGCGGTGTTGAGAGAGGGTGTGCGTTCCTTGCCCCAGGATCCGGTGGCTCTGGCTGGAGCAATCAAAGCAGCCCCGATCATGCTCACTGGAACGGGCGGCATGGCCCGCGCCATCTCGACCGCAGGCGGGGTGCGTGCCGAGGCGATTGATGCGGCGCTCATGCTCCGTGCGAAGCCGGGATGTTTCGTGGCGGGGGAAATGCTCGATTGGGAGGCGCCGACGGGCGGGTATCTG
>JABABZ010000089.1 GCA_014237965.1 Phycisphaerales bacterium
CAGGTTGAGCATTCTGGCCGGCCCCGAGCCCGGGCGGCTCCGGCTTGCCAACGCGATCGGGGTCACGGAACCCGAGATCGTCGAACTCGACGTCGGTGTTCCGATCTCGATCCCGGGAGGACTCGAGGTCGCGGTCACGCAGTACGAGCCGCGGGCGAGATTCGAGCGGAAGCCCTTCGTCGTGCCGATGGAGCAACGATCGCGTGATGCCAAGAACTTCTTTTCCCGGCTCCGCATCGATGTTCCGGGGCTGGATCGATCGCCGTGGCTTCGGTTCCACATGTATCCGTTCGACGGACCCGAGTGGGTGCTTCGGCGGCACGTCTACGAGCCGAGCATCATCCGCCTCCCCGACGGACGGGCGATCGAGTTGATGTTCAGCCGGCGTCGCATGCGGCTCCCGTCCGATGTCTCGCTCGAGGAGTTCGTACTCACCTCGCACATCGGAGATTTCGACGGCGACTCCTCGAACATCCGAAACTACACCAGCATGCTTCGTTTTCGGGATGCGCCCGCCGCGGCGTGGAGCGAACCGATGCCGGTCAGCGTCAACGCGCCGGTCGAGCACGAGGGGTTCTGGTACTTCCAGGCCCAGTGGGATCCGCCCGATCAGCCGCGATTCCAAGGCGACGTGGCGAGCAAGGGTCTGAATTACACCGTGCTCGGCGTGGGAAACAGAAACGGCGTGGTACTGCAACTCCTCGGCTGCATCATCGCGGTGGGGGGCATGATCTACGCGTTCTACGTCAAGCCGATCATCAAGCAACGGCGGCGGCGTGCGGTCTACGACCGGATGGCATCCCCCGACGCGGAGGCTTCCGCATGAGCCGATCGACCTCGAATATTCTCGTGTTCCTCTTCACCCTCGCGCTGTCCGCAGGTTTGTTCGCCGGACCCGTCGCGCCAGGACCCGTCGCCGCAGACGCGGTCGTCGACGACTGGCGGAATGACGTCGATCTCGCTCCGGTGGGGGCGATGGCGGTTCATGTCCAAGGGCGGATCAAGAGTCTCGCGTCGCATGCGAACGCGATGATGGATGCGGTGAGCGGGCCGAGGCAGATCGCCGGTCAGTCGGCCATGTTCACCTACCTCGACATGCTCTTCCGTCCGGATGCCTACCGGGACGCGGACTGCATCTACATCAAGAACAAACTCGTCCGCAACGTCATCGCTGCGGCGATTGAGAATGCCGAGCCCGGCTTGACGGATCGCATGGAAGTCTTCAGGGCATCCGGCCTGATCTCGCCTGAATTGCTCGAACGTCCGGAAGTGGCGCCGGTCCTTTCGCGGATGGAGTCGGATCTGATTCGCACCGCCAAGCAGGTCGACGCGATCAAGGCGGCGAGGGCGGTCATGTCTCCGTCGTTGCTTCTGGATCGTCTTCGCGTCATCCCACCGTCCACCGACGACTCCGAAGGTGCGTGGCACGGCCTTTCCGAGGTCATGTTCCTCCCGCTGGATTCGGACGTTGCGGATGCGGCGCTCGAGGGTCTTCCAGAACAGTCGCCCATTCCCGGCATCGACGAAGCCGGGCAGCGTCAGGCCGCGGGCGCCTGGCGGGACCTCGTGAACGCCTGGTCGGCCCAGGACGCCGTCGGCATCAACGCCGCGGGAACCACGCTCGCCGGGACGTTGCGGTCCATGAATCCCGAGGCGTACCCCTCGTCCGAGCGGCTGAGGTGGGAGAACTGGTACTTCGAGGCCGACCAGCTCACGCGTGGCTGGCTTCTCTACATGTTTTCGATCATCTTCCTGCTGCTCGGCGTGGTCTATCGCTGGAAGTGGGCGATGTGGACGGGGTTCGCGATCTTCTTCGCCGCCTTCGGCGTCCAGACCTTCGCGCTCGGACTCCGGTGGTGGATCGCGGATCGGTGGCCGAACTCCAACATGTTCGAGGCCGTGACGACCGCGAGTTGGTTCGGCGTGCTTTCCGCGGTGCTCCTCGAAGTGGCGTGGCTTCGCAAGACGGCGTTTCGAGGACTGATTCCGCTCGGCGCCGCAGCGACCGCGATGGTGGCGTTGATGACCGCCAGTTTTCTTCCGGTCTATCTCAATCCCAACATCTCCAACATGATGCCGGTGCTTCACGATGTCTGGCTCTACATCCATACGAACGTGATCATCTTCAGCTATGCATTGATCTTCATGGCGTCGGTCACGGCCACGCTCTATCTGGCGTATCGACTGTTCGGTGGCAAGGCGGTCTATGCTCGCGCCGGAGGCGCCGGCGCACTCGTTCTCGCGGGTTCGGACGGTCACACCCTCTCCAGTCTCGATGAGTCCCGTCGACGCGATCGCCTCGGCGAGATCCTTGATGGCAGCACCATGCTGCTGATGGAACTGAGCTTCGTCCTCCTCTGGACCGGCCTCGTCATGGGCGCCATCTGGGCGGATCACTCGTGGGGCCGCCCGTGGGGCTGGGATCCCAAGGAGGTCTTCGCCCTGAACACCTTCGTCATCTTCGCAATCCTCGTGCATGTGCGGCTCAAGTCCCGGGACAAGGGGCTCTGGACCGCGATTCTCGCGGTGATCGGTTGCGGCGTGATGCTCTTCAACTGGATCGTGATCAACTTCGTGATCACCGGCCTCCATTCCTACGCATGATTCATAGAACTCCGGAGCGGGATCGAATGCAGGACATTCTCGACAAGGCGGAAGCGCGAGCCGTGGCATTGGTGGAACGCGACGCCGAACTGCTCGGTCCGATCGATGAGAAGGCGCTCAAGGAGCAGGTGAAGGCGGTGAACACCACCGCCCGGGCGACGCTCATCTTCGCCCTCGCGGGCGCTCAATCGACACGGAACGCGTGGGCTCTCCAGGACCGAGCGGCACTGGGTGCGGCGTACTCCCAGCTGGTCCTTCGGTCGGTCGCATGTTTTCTTGAGAGCAACGACCCTTCGGAACTGGTCGGTCTCGGGCGGACGATGGGCGAATCGGAGTCGATGCTCACGCTGGTGGTGGGCGAGACCGACTGAGCAGTCCGACCGAGGTCACCCCAGCAGGCGAGCCTCTTCCTCATTGACGAACTGATCGAGATACAGCTGGCGATATCGTCCCCTCGCGGCCATCAGTTCGGCGTGGGACCCACGCTCGATCACCTTCCCCTGATCCAGAACGAGGATGAGATCGGCTCGCCGAATCGTCGACAGTCGGTGGGCGATCACCACGGCGATTCGATCGCGAAGGATCTCGTCCACCGCCGTCTGGATGGTCGCCTCGGTCTCGGCGTCGACCGATGAAGTCGCTTCGTCCATGATGAAGATCTGCGGGTTCGCCAGAAACGCCCGGGCGAGCGAGATGAGTTGGCGCTGTCCTTGCGAGAGATGACAGCCTCCTTCACCGACTTCGAAGTCGAGCCCGCCCTCCAGTCCGGTCACGAAGTCGATCGCGCGGACCCGGCGGATCGCGCCGAGGATCGCGTCGTCGTCGGCGTCGAGGCGTCCGTACCGCACGTTGTCCCGAATCGTGCCGGAGAAGAGGTGGGGGACCTGTTGCACCACGCCGAACTGTGACTGCCACCAATCGAGCCCCCGTTGGCGATAGTCGACGCCGTCGACCAGGATCCGCCCTTCGCTGGGTTCGTACCAACGGGCCAGAAGGCCGGCGATGGTGGTCTTGCCGCTTCCAGTGGCGCCCACCAGGGCGATGGAGGTTCCCCGGCTCAACTCGAAGGAGACGTCGTCGAGCACCCGTTCTTTCGCGACGTAGGCGTGACCGACCGACTCGAAGGTCACGGTGTCGATCGTCTTCCCACCGCCATCGGGGGCGAGTCCGGGCGTCGGATTCGCGGCTTCCGCGGCGATCCGGGCCGCGACGTCCGGTGAATCGCGGATCGCCGGAGTCTCTTCGATGAGCTCCTGCACTCGTTCCGCGGCGGCCTGAGCGCTCTGGAGATCGACGAATCGCTGGGCGAGTTCCTGGATCGGCTGAGAGAAGAGCACGGCGTACTGCATGAAGGCGATGAGCATGCCGAGGCTCAGGCCGGTCTGATTCTGGTACTGGATGCCGCCGGCCCACAACGCGATTCCCACCCCGATCGAACCGAGGCTCATCACGATCGGAAGGTAGGTCGCGGATTGGACGGCATTTCGAATCGTCCAGAGTCGCATTTCCGAGGAGAGCTCACCGAATTCCGCCGCGGACGCCTCCTCTCGAGCGAGCATCCGCGTCGTTCGCACTCCAGCGATCGTCTCGGTGTACGACGCGGTGATGCGGGAGTTCGACTTTCTGATTCGCCGGCTCGATTCGAGCATCCGCCGCTTGAACCACCAGGTGGCGATCGCCATCGGAGGCACGATCACCGAGACCGCCAGGCCGAGTTGCAGATCCACCAACATCATCGCGACGAAGATGCCGACGAGCATCGCGGCTCCCCATCCGATGTCGAGGAGGAACCAGGGAAGGAGCCCGGTCACCTTGGTGACGTCGCTGGTGACTCGGGCGACCAGCCAGCCTGTCGATCGAACGTCGAAGTACCCGAAGGGGAGTGACTGGAGCCGTGCGAAGGACGTTCCTCGAAGGTCGAAGGCGACTCGAGTTGCGAGCGTTCCAGCTGCGGTGATGAATCGCCAGACCAGAATTGCGAAGATCACGAGCATGACGGCATAGATTCCGCCGAGCACTCCGATTCGCGACGCTCTCCCCGGGCCGATCGCTTCGTCGATGATCTTCGCGGTGACCAGGGGAAGGAGAACCTCCACAGCTGCGAGCACCAGTCCGCAGACGATCATGGTCGTGACCGGCCCCGGGTATGGCCGGAGATGTCCGGCGATTCGGCGCCAGAGGCTCCAGTCGACGCGGCGCGGGCTGAAGTCCGACTCTTCCTCTTCGAAGTGCTCGCTCACGTGGCACCTCCGGAATCAGCGGCGGGTGGGTCGTCGCCGTCACTTTCCACGGCGGCCTGGATCTCCCATAGTCGGCGATAGAGGCCCGGGGCGTCTCGAAGCGATTGATGAGTGCCCTCCTGGGCGATCACGCCATCGGTGAGGACGATGATGCGGTCGGCTTCCTTCAGCGTGGAGAGACGGTGGGCGATGATCAGCGTGGTATGTCTTCCCCGGCGATCGTGGATCGCATCGAGAATCGACTGCTCGGTCCCGGTGTCGACCGCGGAGAGGGCATCGTCGAGGATGAGCACCTCCGGGTCCTGGAGCAATGCCTGAGCGATCGCGACGCGTTGCCGCTGACCCCCGGAAAGCGTCACGCCGCGTTCGCCGACCTTGGTGTCGTAGCCCGCATCGAAACGCTGGATGGAATCGTGGATGCAGGCCTCGACCGTCGCCCTCTCGACCATCCCCTGATCAGCGGTCGGCGTCGCGAGTTGGATGTTCTCGCGGATGGTCCGGCTGAACAGGAACGGCTGCTGCAGCACTGCGGCGATCCTGGAGCGAAGGGCCTTCCGCGGCATCGATTCGATGTCCACGCCGCCGAACCGGATCGACCCGCCGTCACGGTCGTAGAAACGAAGGAGCAGATTCACCAGAGTGCTCTTTCCACCGCCCGACGGTCCGACGATCGCGATGGTCTCCCCGGCCGCGATGTCGAGATCGATTCCGCGAAGCACGGGCGCGTCTTCGGCATGACTGAAGACGAGATCGCGGATCTCCAACCGCGCGCCGGTCGGGATCACCTTCTCCGCGTCGGGGTGGTCCTGCTCGATCGGAAGAGCGAGGATCTCGTCGAGTCGTTCGACCGCGACGGTCGCCTTGCCGAGTTCCGCGAGGATCCTGCCCATCATCCGGACCGGCCAGAGGAACATGCCGACTGCGGCGAAGAAGAAGTAGAACTCACCGACCAGAATCCGGTCGGTGGCGAGGAGCCAGGCGCCGACCAGGATCACCGATGCTTGCTGGATGAAGCAGAGGAGATCCGACGCACTCCAGAATCGAGCGAAGATCCGGTAGAGCCGATCATCGACCGCCCGATGTTCATCGTTGAATCGTCGAAAGCGATCGATCTCGAAGTCCTGGCGATTGAACGCTCTGACCACGCGGATGCCGACGAGATTCTCGGTGACGCTGGAGGTCAACCGGCCTTCCGCCTCGTCCTTCTCGCGGAACACCGACCGAACCCGTCCGAAGTAGTGCAGCGAGAACCAGAGAATGCCGGGGATCAGCCAGATCGCGGCGATGCTCATGCGCCAGTCCGTCGCGAACATGATCGGCAGTGGAACCAGGAACATCACGATGGCACGGCCGATTTCGACGGCCTGCATCGACAGGAAATTCTGAGTGGTATCGATGTCCGACGTGCATCTCTGCAGGAGATCGCCGCTGTCGAGTTCGTCGAACCGGTTCATCTCGATCCGTTGGACGTGATTCTGGAGACGATCGCGAATGCGTTTTCCGGTGTTCTGGCTTGCGACCGCCGACCACCGCTGGCGTCCATAGGTGGCGATGCCCGCCAGAGCCGCGATGACCGAGATCCAGATGAGCGGGATCCAGAGGCGCTCGGCCACGTGCTCGCGGCCACCCATCAGATCGATGATCCATCGGGTGGTGTCCGTGACCCGCTCCGGCTGATCCCCGAGTACCCCGTCGATCACCGCCTGTGGAATCAACGGGACCAGATACAGCAGGCATGCCGCGACGACCAACGACGCAAGGGCGTATCCGAATCGCCAGCGATCGGCCCGCATCATTGCCCAGAGTCCGGCGAATTTGACGGGTCGATCGGTCATCGGGGCTCGGGAGCGGTCAAGGGCGGTGATTGAAGGCTCGACTCCGGGGGAGTCCGGTCGGACCACGGTACCCGTTGGGTCCCCGGAGGTTTCCAAATCAGACGAGGAAACGGGTCCGAAGCGTCTTCTTGTCGATCTTGCCCGTGGAGGTCAGGGGAATCGAATCGACGAGGATCAGATCGTCCGGACACTGCCATGGTTCGAAGTTCTCGGCGAGCCGACGCTGGAGGGTCGCCAGATCGAGTGAGGCCCCCGGTGCGATCGAGACCACCGCGATCGGTCGTTCACCCCATCGCTCATCGGGACGAGCGACCACGGCGCAGGTGGCGACCTCGGGAAAGTCGCCGATGGCTCGTTCGAGGGCGAGACTGGAGATCCACTCGCCTCCGGACTTGATCATGTCCTTGCCCCGGTCGCGGATGGCCATCCGTCCGTGATCGTCGATCGATGCGACGTCCCCGGTATCGAGCCGTCCATCGGCACCGAATCTTTCGCCGTCGGGATGTCCGAAGGCGTATTCCTCGGCGACCCACCAGCCGGATACCAGCAGACGGCCGATCGACGCACCGTCGTGTGGAAGCGGTCGTCCGTCCTCGTCTTCGATCTCCAGGGTCAATCCCGGAAGGGGTCGGCCCGCGACCTGCTGGTGCCGAAGTCGGTCATCCGGATCAAGGGCGGCTTCCTCTCTGGTCGTGGCTGCGGGCGACATCGTGCAGACCGGATTGATCTCGGTCATGCCCCAGGAGTGGATGACCTCCACGCCGTGTTGGTCGCGGAAACCTCTGATCATCGAGGCGGTCGGCGCGGCGCCACCGGAGACGATGCGCTCCAGACGGCCGAGGTCCCAGCGACCCGGCGACGCGGTCACGGCCGCAAGCACGGCGTCCCATACCGTCGGCACCGCGACCGAGGTGGTGACTTCATGTTCGACCAGAAGATCAAGAAGCCGCTCCGGTCGAAGATCTCGATGAGGAAGCACCAGTCGGGAGCCGAGCATGCCGCACGCGTACGGGAAGCACCAGCCCAGGGCATGGAACATCGGCACGACGGCCAGCAGCGTGTCCTGGCCCGAAAGACGCATGCAGTCGGTCAGGCCGATGGCCATGGTGTGAAGGCAGGTCGTTCGATGGCTGTAGGCGACGGTCTTGGGAATGCCCGTGGTGCCGCTGGTCGAACACATCGCCATCACGTCGTGTTCTTCCGGATCCGGCCAGTCCGCGATGGGGTCGCTTGTTTCCAGAAGCTCTTCATGGTCACTGATCGTGACGCCGGAACGAACGGCGGGCGGATCGCCGTCTGACGCTCGAGGTCCCATTCGAACCAGATGTTCGATCCAGGGGCATCGATCCGCGAGCGCGATCGCGCGGTCCATCAGCCCCGCATCGACGAAGACGATTCGGTCTCGAGTGTGCTCGAGAACCGAGACCATCTCCTCGAGGTTCCACCGGACGTTGATCGGATGAAGCGTGGCGCCGAGGCAGGGGACGGCGAAGTAGGCATCGATGTGGCGGTGGTCGTTGAATGCGAGCGTCGCGATGCGGTCACCGGGTCGGACGCCCCATGCCACCATCGCCGTCGCCAGGCGTTTGGATCGTTCCATGACTTCCGGCCAGGCGACGAATCGCTCGCCGTCCGGTGGAATCGAGACCAGGCCGTCGCGCGGCGAGATCTCGGCGGCTCGGAATGCCAGATGCTTGAGGAGCAGTCTTCGAGAGGGGTTCATGGGCGATCCGATGGGATTCCTCGTCGCCCGTGTCTTCCGGCCGGAGCGACGATGCGGAGGAAAGTGGATCATAACCTGCCGGAACGGTCGATCCGGAAAGTGGCGTGCATCGGACGGGTCGTTCACGACGAAGCTGATTCCACGTCATCGAGCGCGAGAAGGTCTCGCGCCGCGTGGCCGTGTCTCCAACCCTCAGTCAGGTCCCTCCCATGCTCAGCCCGGAAGATCTCGATCTCTACCGATTCGACGACCTGCTCAGTGACGAGGAGAGATCCCTTCGGGATCGCATCCGGGAGTTCGTCCAGAGTCGATTCCTCCCAGTGGTCAACGAATACTGGGACCGGGATGATTTTCCGACCGACCTCGTTCCGGAAATGGGAGAGATCGGATGCTTCGGAGCCACGCTGGAGGGATGGGGTTGTCCCGGCATCTCTTCCCGGGCGAACGGCATGATCATGCGTGAGCTCGAGCGGGGGGACAGTGGCCTGCGGACCATGGCGAGCGTGCAGAGCTCCCTGGCGATGAATGCGATCCGCTACTTCGGATCCGACGCCCAACGCGACCATTGGCTTCCCCGGATGAGGACGGGATCGTCACTCGGCTGCTTCGGACTCACCGAGCCGGGCTTCGGATCGAATCCCGGCGGCATGGTGACCACGGCTCGGAAGGACGGTGATGGCTGGTTGTTGTCGGGAGAGAAGATGTGGATCGGGAACGCCGACGTCGCGGACGTAGCGATCATCTGGGCCAAGACCGAGGGGATCGAAGGCGTGGAGACCACGGCCGCGAAGTCCATCCGGGGATTTCTGGTTCCCACGGATCGACCGGGCTTCGAGGCCACGCTGATCCGGAACAAGATGAGTCTGCGAGTCGCCCGCACCTCGAAGATCCGACTCGAGAACGTTCCGCTGTCCGCCGACGACCTGCTGCCGGAGACCGCTGGACTCAGATCCCCGCTGACCTGCCTCGATCAGGCTCGGTACGGCATCGCCTGGGGGGTCATCGGCGCCGCCGAGGCCTGTCTCTCCGATGCCCTCGCTCACGTCGGCCGTCGCGAGGTCTTCGGACGGAAGTTGGCGTCGTTCCAGCTCACGCAGGACAAGCTCGCGGACTGTCACACGCGAATCGTGCAGGCAGCGGCGATCGCCAGCCGGCTCGCGGACCTGAAGGATCAGGGGCAGGCGACCGGAGCACAGGTCTCACTGGCCAAGAGTTCGACGGTCGATGCGGCCCAGGTCGTCGCTCGGACCTGTCGGGATCTGCTCGGTGGCGTCGGCATTCTGGATGACCACTGCGTGATGCGGCACATGATCAACCTCGAGTCCGTCGCGACCTACGAAGGGACTCGCGACGTGCATCGCCTGGTGCTCGGTCGGGAACTCACTGGAATCCAGGCGTTTTCGTGACCGGTCGCGTCAACCGCCGTACCGGGCATTCGGCCCGAGATCCTCGGCGATGCGGAGCAGCTGGTTGTACTTCGCGTTTCGATCGCTTCGACACGGAGCGCCGGTCTTGATCTGGCCGCAGTTGGTCGCGACCGCGATGTCCGCGATCGTGGAATCCTCGGTCTCGCCCGATCGATGACTCAGCACGCTCGCGAAGCCGAAGCGGGTCGCGAGATTGACCGCGTCGAGCGCTTCGCTCAGGGTGCCGATCTGGTTGACCTTCACCAGAATCGCGTTGCCACAGCCCTCGTCGATTCCTCGTTCGAGGAAACGGGGGTTGGTGACGAAGAGGTCGTCTCCCACCAGCTGGACCGTCTCGCCCAGTCGTTCGGTGAGATTGTGCCAGCCTTCCCAGTCATCTTCCGCGAGCCCGTCTTCGATCGACGCGATCGGCCAGTTGTCGCACCAGTTGGCCCAGAGGTCGATGAGGTCGTCGGAGGAGATGATCTTGCTCGGGTCGCTGTTGAAGAAGCAGTAGCCCTCCTTGCCCTGCTTCTTCGCCTCGTTCGCGAGTTCGCTGGTCGCGGGGTCGAGTGCGATGACGATTTGATTTCCAAAGTCGAAACCGGCGGCGGTCACCGCTTCGGCGATGAGTTCGAGCGCTTGTTCATTACTGGTCAGATTCGGGGCGAAGCCGCCTTCGTCACCGACCGCGGTCGAGAGTCCACGCTGCTTGAGAACCGACTTCAAGGCGTGGTACGTCTCGACGCCCGCCTGAAGGCCCGATTCGAAGTCCTCGAAACCGACCGGCTGGATCATGAACTCCTGGAAGTCGACCGTGGAGTCCGCGTGCTTGCCGCCGTTGAGGATGTTGAGCATCGGAATGGGAAGGGTGCGTGCAGTGGTTCCGCCGAGGTATCGATACAGCGGTTGATTCGACGCGGATGCCGCGGCGTGTGCCGTGGCCAGTGAGACCGCGAGGGTCGCATTGGCGCCAAGCTCGGACTTGGTGTCCGTGCCGTCGAGTTCGCACAGCATCGCATCAAGGGTCTCCTGGTCGAGTCCGTCCAGGCCTTCGACGGCGGGAGCGATTCGTTCGTTGACGTTCTCGACCGCGTTGGTCACGCCCTTGCCGAGCCAGGCGGCGCCGCCATCACGAAGTTCGACCGCCTCGTTCTCGCCGGTGGATGCTCCGCTGGGTACTGCGGCTCGGCCTCCGGATCCATCTTCGAGCACCACCTCCGCTTCCAGGGTCGGATTTCCCCGGGAGTCGAGGATCTGGCGAGCGTGAACGGAGAAGATTTCGAAGGACATGGAGGCGATTCCTGGCACGTGCATCGACGTGTATGAGAGGGTTGGAGTGGGTCGGGATCGTATTCGATCGACGCTTGCACGTGCGGACCGGAAGAATCGTCACGGCGGGACCGGGGTTCAAGACCGGAGGGAATCGCACCCGAAAGGGTGGGGAAGCGGTATTCGAGGTTTCATCTCGGGAACCGAGCCGTTACCATTTTCGCGAAAGAGCCTCTTTGTTCCAAGGTGGGATAGAGGGGTATCGAGAACATCCCGTAGTGGAGAAGAGAAATGAAGATGGCATTTGGTGTGACTCTCGCGCTGTCCGCGGCGATCGGCCTGGCAGGATCAGCGATCGCAGGAGACAAGGATCGAGATGTGTGGGAAGGGCTCAACACCCCGATCGGCGTCGAATTCGACGGGAACGGAAACATCTGGTTCACCGAGATGGGTGTCCAGGGACCCGACAATCCCGGGAACGGCAAGATCAACTATCTGTCTCCCGGCCTCGATGGTTCGTACGACCTGATGCCCTTCGTCGAAGGCATCGACGTGGCCTTCACGCCCATGGGTGAGCCCACCGGAGCCCTGCAGTTGGCCTTCGATACCGACGGCTCCGTGCTCCTCGCCGCCGGCGGTCCTGGGATTCCGGCCTTCCCTTCGCTGGGCTCTATTCTTCGTTATGACCCCAC
>JABABZ010000008.1 GCA_014237965.1 Phycisphaerales bacterium
GCCGAGCCCGCAGGCCCTCTGCGTGCCCGCTTCGCCGCGACCGCGGAGGAATTCGGCGTTCCGCTGCCGCCGGACACCATCGCGGTCGGGATTCCCGCGGACGTGATCCGACGGCGTCCGGACATTCGAGCCGCGGAACGCACCTTGGGAGCCGCCGCCGCTAACATCGGTGTCGCCGAGGCGGCGTTGTATCCCTCGCTGCGTCTGACCGGGCAGGGCGGATACAGCTCCACCGAGTTCGACCAGTTGGTCAACCCCGGGAATCTCGGCGGATTGCTCACCATCCAGATCAACTGGCCGATCTTCACCGCGGGACGCCTTCGTTCGGTCGTGGACGTGCGGAACGAGCAGGCGTATCAGGCGTTGCTTTCCTACGAATCGACGGTACTCAATGCGATCGCGGATGTGGAGACGGCACTGGTCGCGTATGGATCGAGCATTCGAGAACAGGCGAGACTGTCTCAGGCCGAAGCTTCTTATGACCGCGCGGCGACTCTCGCCACGGACCGTCTGGCTCGCGGCGTCTCGGATCTCGAATCACTCTTGAATCTGGAACGGGAACTGCTTGCGGTGCAGCAGGAGCTCGCGGTGGTGAACGGTCAGGTCGCTTCAAATGCGGTCGGCCTCTACAAGGCGTTGGGCGGATCTTGGAACATCGAGGAAAACACGCTGGACCTCACGGCGGCAGCCGAGACGGCGGAGGACGCAGGATGAAGATGATGAGACTCGAACGGAACACCATTGGAATCACATTCGCCGCCGGGCTCTCCGTGGCGATGTTGGCGAATGGTTGTGGCCGCCGAACGGCCCAGGCCGCTCCGAAGCCTCCAGCGGTTCCGGTCACCTCGGTCGACTCCGAGAAGATGGACGTTCCGGACTTGCGTCGGTACCCCGGAAACACCGAGGCGATTCAACAGGTCACGCTCGAAGCCAGAGTCGAAGGCTTCCTGATGAAGCGGCTCTTCGAAGAAGGAACCTCGGTCACCGCGGGCGAGACGCTCTTCGTGATCGAGCAGCCGCCCTACGAAGCGAACGTGCTCGAGGCTCAAGGACAGTTGCGTTCGGCGGAGGCCGCATTCGACTTCGCCCGAAGCGAATTCACCCGGAACGAGCCGTTGGTGTCATCGGGTGCGATTTCAGCCCAGGACTTCGATCGATACCGGTCGAATCTCGCATCCGCGGCCGCTCAGATGCAGGTCGCCGAAGCCGAACTCATCAATGCACGGATCAATCTCGGATACACCGAGGTGGCCGCCCCGTTCGACGGGAGGATCGGTCGCCGGCTCGTCGACGTCGGCAATCTCGTCGGCCCCGGAATCAACGAGAACCTGGCGGTGCTGGTCGACCTCGATCCCATGCGGGTCGTCTTCCAGCCGGCAGGCGCCGAACTTCCCGACTACCTCGCAGTCTGGCCGTCGACGAAGGTCGGCGTCAAGGTCACGGTTCAGGGGATTCGAAGAACCATGACCTTCGAAGGCGACGTCGATCTCGTCGACAACGAGGCGGCCGTCGACAGTTCGACGTTCATTGCGAGGGCATCGTTCCCGAACACCGATCTGGAACTCGTTCCGGGATTGTTCGCGGAGATCGAAGTCGATCTCGGAACCATGAAGGACCAGGTCGTCGTCCCCGTCGAAGCGATCCAGAGCGAGCCGCAACAGGCCTACGTCTGGACGGTCAAGGACGAGAAACTCGCCAGGGTGAACGTCACGCTCGGTCCTCAGTGGAAGGAACTCCGGGTGGTCACCGGTCTCGAACCCGGGATTCCAGTGGTCGTCGAGGGCAACCCCTACATGCTGAAGACCGACGTCCCGGTCCGATCCAAGACCTTGTCGCTCGACGCCTGGCGGAAAGAGGTGGCTGGAAAACATGCGGCCAAGTCAAGCAAGACCAAGGGCGGCCGTCATCCCGCCCAGACTCATGCCGCCAAGCACGGCGTCGAGCCGTCGGCCGCGACCGGCCACGAGAACAGCAGCAAGTGAACCAGCATCGGCTCATCCAGACCCGGAGTGACGCGTGACTCGTTTCTTCATCGCCCGCCCGATCTTCGCCAGTTCGATCGCGATCCTGATGGTCGTGGTCGGCCTGGTTTCGATCTTCACGCTTCCGATCTCCTTGTTCCCGCCGACGGTCCAGGTCACCGCGGGTTATCCCGGCTCCAGCGCGGAGGTGGTGGCGCGGGTGATCACCACGCCGCTCGAGCAGCAGATCAACGGCGTCGAGGGCATGATCTACATGTCCAGCAATTCGACGGCCAACGGCGCGAGCGCCATCACGGTGACCTTCGAAGTCGGATACGACGTGGACATCGCCGCGGTCGACATCCAGAACAAGGTGCAGACCGCCCTCGGGCAGTTGCCCGAAGTCACCCAGCGATCGGGCGTGTCGATCAACAAGGCCGAGACGGACATCACCTGTCTGCTCACCTTGCACGACACCACGGGCAACTACGACAGCGCCTTCCTCGGCAACTGGGCGCAGATCAACATGGTCGATGCGCTCAATCGCCTTCCCGGCGCAGGGCAGGTGACCAACTTCGGCCTGCTCGAGTACTCGATCCGCATCTGGCTCGATCCCGACAAGATGGCTTCGATCGGCGTGACGCCGAACGACGTGGTCAACGCGGTCAAGGCGCAGAACGTGGACGTCGCGGCGGGACAGGTCGGCGCCCCGCCGACGCCGGAATCGATGGCCTTCACCTACCAGCTGACCACTCTGGGCCAGTTGAAGGACGCGGATGACTTCAATGACATCGTGGTCACGGTCCGCGACGGCGGGGTCGTGCAGATCAAGGACATCGGCCGGGTGGAGCTCGGAGCCGAGTCCTATGCCTCGTCGACGACCTACCAGAACAATCCGACGGCGCTTCTCGGCATCTTCCAGAGATCCGGGGCCAACGCGATCCAGCTCAGCAACCAGATCCAGGCATTGATCGTCGAGATGGAGAAGAAGGGGAGATTCCCCGACGGTGTGAAGGCGCTCATCACCTACGACAGCACCGACTTCGTCAAGGACAGCATGTCGGACCTGGTCGTGACGCTGCTCGAAGCGATCGGGCTCGTGGTCATCGTGGTCTTCGTCTTCCTCCAGAGCTGGCGGACGACGATCATTCCGATCATCGCGATTCCGGTCTCGCTCGTGGCGACGTTCGCCGTCCTCGCCGCCTTCGGCTTCTCCATCAACACGCTCACGCTGCTCGGCCTGGTCCTGGCGGTGGGATTGGTGGTGGATGACGCGATCGTCGTGGTCGAGAACGTGGAAAGACAGTTGGAGTCGGGGCTGGGTCGTCGCGATGCGGCGATCGCCGCGATGAAGGAAGTCACGCCGCCGATCGTCGCGACCACCGCGGTGCTGATGGCGGTCTTCGTGCCGACCGCATTCATGCCCGGCATCGCCGGACAGCTGTACAACCAGTTCGCATTGACCATCGCCTTCTCCGTCGCGATCTCCGCATTCAACTCGTTGAGTCTCAGCCCGGCGCTCTCGGGCGTGCTGCTTCGACACACCTCGCGCGATGATCGTGCCAAGCCGTTCAGGATCTTCAACGAGGCCTTCGATTCGGTCTCCAGTGGGTTCAGCCGTTTCGTCGGCATGCTGGGCCGCAAGCTGTGGTGGGCGGTGCTCATCGCGTTTGTAGCGCTGATCCTGTTGACCTTCAACCGGTTCAAGGAAACGCCGACCGGCTTCGTGCCCGAAGAAGACCAGGGCTGGTTCTTCGTGTTCGTGGCGCTGCCGAGCGGTTCGTCGCTGGAGAGAACGGAAGAAGCCTGTGCGAGTGCCGCCGACATCCTGCTGGACACGCCGGGTGTTCAGTATGTGAATACGGTTTCCGGCTACAACTTCCTTGACGCCTACGCGGATTCGGCGACCGGCGTGGTCTTTGCGATCCTCGACCCGTTCGCCGAGCGAACCACGGAGGAAGAACAGGTCCCCGGCATCATCCAGAAGTCGCGCAGGGATCTGTTCGCCGTCGACGGCGCCACCTGCATTCCGATCAACCCGCCGGCGATCCCCGGACTGGGCTCCACGGGCGGATTCCAGTTCGAGATCCTCGACCAACTCGGTCAGGGATCCGATGCGTTGCTCGCCGCGACCTTGGAATTCGTCGAGAAGGCGGAGGCGAGTCCGGAAGTCGGAAAACTCCTCTGTGACTTCAAGACCGATGTCCCGCAGGTCAAGCTCGACATCGATCGTGTGGAGGCCACGCGGCTCGGCCTCGAGATCTCCGACGTGTTCCAGACGCTTCAGGTGCATCTCGGCGGCTACTACGTCAACAACTGGAACAAATTCAACCAGGTCTACCAGGTCAACCTGCAGGCCGAGGGTGCGGACCGGATGACCTTCGAGGACATTCTGGAACTTCGAGTCGAGAACAAGCAGGGTGATCAGGTCCCGCTCTCGCAGTTCGTGAAGCTCGAGCAGGATGCCGGGCCCATGAACATCGCCCACTACAACCTCTTCGAGTCGGCACAGATCATCGGTGGACCGGCGAAGGGCAAGTCGGGCGGCGAAGCCGTGATCGCCATGATGAAGGTGGCCGAGGAGGTCCTCGCCCCGAAGGGCTGGGGCTACGAATGGACCGGCACGGTCTATCAGCAGGAGAAGGTCGGGAACATCGCGCCGATGATCTTCGGCCTGTCGCTGATCACGATCTTCCTGGTGCTGGCCGCCCTGTATGAGAGCTGGGCGATGCCCTTCGTGATTCTTCTCTCAGTGCCTCTGGCCGTGCTCGGCGCGCTCATCGCCTTGGATATTCGCGGACTTCCGTTGGACGTCTACGGTCAGATAGGCCTGTTGATGCTCGTGGGTCTGGCGGCGAAGAATGCGATTCTGATCGTGGAATTCGCGAAGACGTTGCGCGAAGATGGATGGGGAATCGTGGAAGCGGCCATGGAGGCCGTTCGCCTCCGGCTTCGGCCCATCCTCATGACCGCCTTCGCCTTCATTCTCGGAGTCGTCCAGCTGGTGGTTGCGACCGGGCCGGGTGCGAATGCGAGGCATTCGATCGGCACGACGGTCTTCGGCGGCATGATCGCGTCGACCTTCCTCAGCCTGCTGGTGGTTCCCGTGATCTACATCGTGGTCGAATTCGCTCGCGAGCGGATCTTCGGGGTGCGGGGAGACGATCTGCCGCCGGGTGCCAAGCCGCCCGAGAATCCTCTTTGATCGCCCCGCTTGAAGGGTGATGGTATTCGGCATGATTCGTGAATCAATGCTTGCGGGTCCGTCCCGATTCGGTACCGTCGAGGAATGAAGAAGCCTTCCATACCGAGTCGACGCGAGTTCATCGCCGCTTCCGCGGTGGGAGCCGCCGGAGCGATCCTTCCATCTCGAAGTGCGGCAGCCGCGCAGAGTGCTCCGCCGGAACCGGAGTCGAAGGCTCTTCCGGCTTCGGCGTCTTCGGACGACCTGCGGGTCGCCGTGGTCGGGCTTCGCGGTCGAGGATGGAACCACACCATGGGGTTCGCACGGCTCCCGGGCGTCCGTGTGGTCGCGCTCTGCGACGTCGATTCGAATGTGCTGGAGAGGCGGGCGGCGGAATGCGCGGCCGGCGGAAAGAACCGCCCGGCCTTCGAAGTCGAGACCACCGGCGACGTTCGCACGCTGCTTGACCGTGATGACATCGACGTGATCTCCATCGCCACGCCGAATCACACCCATTCGATGCTCGCCTGCTGGGCCCTCGATGCCGGGAAGCACGTCTACTGCGAAAAGCCCGTCTCCCACGTGGTCGAAGAGGGGCAGCGGATCGTCGACGCTGCGAAGCGGAATGGCCGCATCTGCGCGAGCGGCACCCAGGGGCGCTCGGCGTCGAGTGTCCGTTCCGCGATCGACTTCGTGCATTCCGGTGGACTCGGGAAAGTGCACTGCTCCCGCGGGCTTTGCTACAAGCCGCGTCGATCGATCGGAGCCGATACCGGGCCGAAGTTCGTCCCGTCGTCGGTCGATTACGACCGTTGGCTCGGACCGGTGGCCTATCTGCCACTGGACCGTCGGCAGCTTCACTACGACTGGCATTGGAATCTGGCGACCGGCAACGGTGACCTTGGAAACCAGGGCATCCACCAGATGGACATCGCTCGTTGGGCGTTGGGTCAAGGCGGGATGCCGAAGGCGGTGGCGTCGGTCGGGGGGCGCCTCGGCTACCAGGATGCCGGCGACTCGCCGAACACGCAGGTGGCGATCTTCGACTGCGGAGAAGCGCCCCTGGTCTTCGAAGTTCGCGGTCTTCCCAAGGACAAGGCGTCGCAGTCCGGAAAGTGGGAGATGGACCGCTACGAAGGCCAGTCCATCGGCAACATCGTCCATGGCGAGAACGGCATGGTTCGAATCTCCAATTCGTACTCCTGGGCCGATTTCATCGATGGAGATGGAAAGAAGCAGCGGGAGTGGAAGGGTGGCGGCGACCACTTCGCGAACTTCGTCGAAGCGGTGCAGGCCGACGACCAGAGCATCCTGACCGCGCCCATCGTCGAGGGGCATCTCTCGTCGGCCTTCTGTCATCTGGGAATCCTCTCCCATCAGCTCGGTGACGCCGCGACGCCATCGGAGGTCGACTCGGCCTGGGCCGGCGACCCGATTGCGACGGACGCATGGGGTCGAATGCGTTCCCACCTGACCGCCAATGCCGTCGATCTGTCGGCGACGCCGGTGGTGCTGGGCCGGCCGCTTCAAGTCGAGGCCTCGGGAGAGGCGATCGCCGGTGATCCTGAAGCGACCGCGATGCTCTTCCGCAACTGTCGCGAACCCTATTCCTTCTGACTTCGATCGCCCTCGAGGCGATGATGGTGGAGCGACGCATGTCGAACATTCCGGAACGGAATCGACGCGAGTTTCTGGCGGCGTCGGCGGGAATGCTCGTGGCGGGGCCGGCGGGGATCGCCGCGGCCGCCCGGGCGGTCGCCGGCACGATCACGGCAACGCCACGGCCATTGACCTTCGGAATGGTCACCTATCTCTGGGGAAGGGATCTCTCGCTTCAGGAGCTTCTCGTCGCCTGCGAGGCCAGCGGACTCGAAGGCGTCGAATTGCGAACCACTCATCGGCATGGCGTGGAACGCGATCTGAGCGCCGAGGCACGCCGGGAGATTCGGAAGCGATTCGCGGACTCGCCGGTGGCGATGGTCGGAATCGGAAGCGATGAACGTTTCGACTCACCCGATCCGGCTCGTCTCGCCGCGGCGAAGCGGTCCACGAGAGAGTTTCTCGAGCTCTCCTCGTCGGTCGGCGGGTCAGGTGTGAAGGTCAAGCCGGATTCGTTTCATCGTGGCGTCGATCAGGCGACGACGATCAGGCAGATCGGCAGAAGCCTTTCGGAACTCGCCCCCATGGCCGCGGATCTCGGACAGGAACTCCGGCTGGAGGTTCATGGGCAGTGCGCGGACCCCGGGCACATCCGGCGAATCGTCGAGATCGCGGATCATCCCTCGGTGCGGGTCTGCTGGAATTCGAACGCCCGCGACCTGCGAGGCGAGGGATTGCAACGGAACTACCAGCGGCTCCGCCCGCACTTCGGTGGAACGCTCCACGTCAGGGAGCTTGGTGACGAGCGGTATCCCTACGTGGACCTGATCGAGTTGCTGGTGCGGGACCGTTACGCGGGAATGGTCCTGCTCGAGGCGCACTCTTCGCCGCCCCGTCATCGGGTGCCGGCATTGGCGAACCAACGCGCGGTGATGGATGAGATGTCCCGGCGGGCCACGGTCGTGGTGGGTGATGCGCCGTTGCCGGTGGTGATCGCGGCTCGGCGACGGGCGCCTCGTCAATTCGACGTCCGGGCGGGCGGCGAACTCTTCGGCACGGTCCGGTTGGGAAGCGGGGACCGGACTCCGGTCGTCTTCCCGCTGAATGCTCCGGGTGGAAGACTCGCGGTCAGGGCGTTCCCCTTCGAGCGTCGTGCAGGCGAGTCGGACGATCATCCGCATCATCGCGGCCTCTGGTTCGCTCACGGTGACGTGGACGGCCACGATTTCTGGCATGACGAGAAATGCCGGGTGGTGGTCCGGAACGCCGTGGTCGAGGGGAGCAATCTTCGGTTCGATGCCGACTGGATGGCTGGTGACCGTCGTGTCGCGGTGGAGTCGAGGACCATGCGATTCGCCGCCACGCCGTCAAGGCGACGAATCGATGTGGACATCGAATTGAAGCCGGTCGCCGAAACGATGATCCTCGGCGACACGAAGGAAGGGACATTCGCGCTGAGGCTGGCGCCGACGCTCCGAGTCGATGGGCCGCAGGCCCTCGGGCGACTTGAGAATGCAGAGGGGATGCTCGACGGTGATTGCTGGGGCCGGCGATCGAAGTCGATCATCGCCGAGGGACCGGTCGATGGACGTCTGGTGCGGGTTCGGATGACCGATGTGGTTGGCAATCCCCGCCATCCGACCTGGTGGCATGCCCGGAAGTACGGGCTGCTCGCGGCCAACCCGTTCGGTCGACGCGCGTTCGAAGGGGGTGGAACCTCGGGGGCGATGACCATCACGAAGGAGTCGCCGTTGCGTCTGCGGTACGCCGTCGAACTCGGGACGGGGCTGGATTCCGCGTCCGTTGATTCCTGACTCTTCGGTTGTCTCGTGAGCGGGGCAGGCGCTCGCAGGATGGCGACGCTGCTCCGGGCGATCGCGTCGTCGGGTCTTTTTCCAGAGAACCGCCGGCGTCCTCGTTCGCGGCTCGTACCATGCACCGATGCCTCCCCGAGTGATCAGCCTGCTTCCCTCCGCGACCGAAGTCCTGTGTGCCGTCGGCGGGGAGTCGCTCCTCGTCGGCCGAAGCCATGAATGCGACTTTCCCCGCTCGATCGGCGATCTTCCGGTGCTCACCGCCGCCCGCACCACGGCGACTTCGAGCGCCGAGATCGATGCCGAGGTCAGGGCGGCGCTGAATGATGGGGACGGTGAGGCCTCCGCGTCGGCAAGCCTGTATCACCTCGACGCCGATCTGCTCGTTTCGCTGAAGCCCGACGTCATCCTCACTCAGGATCTCTGCGATGTCTGCTCGATCGATCTGGCGACCGTTCGATCGATCGCCGCCGGAATGGACGATCCGCCTGCGATCGTGAGCCTCGATCCGAAGACGTTGATGGACGTCTTCGACGATTTCCTGAAGGTTGGAGCCGCGGTCGATCTGGAACAGGAGTCGGAAGTCGCGGTGGTCCGGGCGCGTGACGGCTACTGGTCCGCGGTCGACTTCGTGAACCAGTACATCCCCGGTCCCGAGACCCTCTTCCTCGAATGGACCGACCCACCATTCGTCGGCGGCCACTGGACTCCCGGCCTCATCGAAGAGGCGGGCGGAACCCACTCACTCAACACCGTGGGGTCGAAGAGTCGGCAAGTGACGCCGGAGGACATCGTGGCGGCGCAACCCGAGCGGGTGATCATCTGCCCTTGTGGTTACGACCTGGCCGCGATTCGCCGTGATCTTCCGGCCCTGCAGGCCGCCGACTGGTGGAACGCGCTGCCGGCGGTGGCAGGTGGTGATCCCAACGCCGTGGTCATGGTCGACGGCAACGCCATGTTCAATCGCCCCGGCCCGCGGCTGGTGGACGCATTTCGTTGGTTGGTGAGCTGGTTCAATGATCGGCCCGAGGTCCTGCCCCCTGGTTTTCCCGTGAAATCCGTTGCCACGTCGAGTTGACGGGCGGGCGGCACCGGGCTGCCCCTTCGGCAGGAAGGGGCTTTCTTCTGGTCGAATAAGCGGCTTTCAAGCCCCGAAAACGGCGACTGGCGGCATCATGAGAACGGCACGGGACTTGCAACTCTGAAGACCGCCAAGGCATCCCGCGATCCTGAATCGCGATGCCGAGAATGGAGTCAATGACATGCAGATGGATCGATTCACAACCCTCGCTCAAGAGGTTCTTTCGAACGCCCAGTCGCTTTCGACCGGGCGAAGTCACGCCGAACTCACGCCTCTCCACCTTCTGGCCTCGATGCTCGAGGATCGGAACGGAGTCGCGTCTTCGATACTCGCCAAGGCCGGCCTTCAGCCGGAGCGCGTCCGCGATGTCGCGGAGGCCGAACTCTCCCGGCAGCCGCAGGCGAGCGGCACCCAGCCCAGAACCGCCAACGCGACGATGGAGGTCTTGCAGCGCGCCGAGCGGGAAGCGAAGGATCGGAAGGACGCGTACGTGTCCACCGAGCATCTTCTCCTGGCTCTGATTGAGGTCCCGAGCGCGGCCCGGGAAGTGCTCTCGAGTTGTGGAGCGGAGCGCAAGAACATCGGCGCCGCGATCGATGCGATTCGAAAGGCGTCCGGCGTGACCCAGGTCAATGATGCGGATGCCGAGAGCAACTTCGAAGCCCTGAAGAAGTACGCCATCGATCTCAACGAGCGGGCGGCGGCCGGAAAGATCGACCCGGTCATCGGCCGTGACGAGGAGATCCGACGATGCATGCAGGTGTTGTCGCGCCGGACCAAGAACAATCCGGTGCTGATCGGGGAGCCGGGAGTCGGAAAGACCGCCATCGCGGAAGGGCTTGCCATCCGGATCATCGATCACGACTGTCCGGAGGGGATGCGGAATGCGCGGATCATGGCCCTCGACGTGGGGCAGCTGCTGGCGGGGGCGAAGTTCCGTGGTGAATTCGAGGAGCGTCTGAAGGCGGTCCTTCGAGAAGTCGCTGCCGCCGAAGGCTCGATCATTCTCTTCATCGACGAACTTCACACCATCGTCGGCGCCGGTCAGGCGGACGGAGCGGTGAGCGCGGGGAATCTTCTGAAGCCGGCGCTCGCCCGGGGCGAACTCCGATGCATCGGTGCGACCACGCTCGACGAGTACCGGAAACACATCGAGAAGGACGCGGCGTTCGCCCGCCGGTTCCAGCCGGTCCTCGTCGGCGAGCCGAGCGTCGAAGACACCATCGCGATTCTCCGCGGCCTGAAGCCTCGCTACGAGGCGCATCACGGGATTCGAATTCAGGACGGTGCACTGGTCAATGCCGCTCGCTTGAGTGATCGGTACATCAGTGACCGGTTCCTCCCCGACAAGGCGATCGACCTGCTTGACGAGGCCAGTTCCAAGTTGCGGATCGAGAACGACTCGATGCCGACGGAGCTCGATGAACTCCGACGGCGGATCATGCAGCTGGAGATCGAGCGCGAAGCCTTGAAAATGGAGAGCGCCAAGGATCAGGATGCGCGGAAGAGGCTCGACGTCATCGTCGAGGAGCTCGCGTCACTGGAGGAACGGAATCAGGGACTGACGGCCAAGTGGGAGATCGAGAAGGGCGATCTGGACCTGATCAAGCAGGTGAAAGCGGAGATCGACCGGAAGCACACGGAGCTCGAACAGGCGAAGCGGCTCGGCGATTTCGAAGCGGCGAGTCGAATCCAGTACGGCGAACTCCGTCATCTCGGCGAACAGCTTCTTGCCGCGGAGGAAGCCCTGCATGAGCGGCAGGAATCGGGTGATTCACTGGTGAAGGAAGAAGTGGACAGCGAGCAGATCGCCGCGGTCATCGCCCGCTGGACGGGGATTCCCGTCGATCGTCTCGTCGAAGGCGAGCGGGAGAAGCTCCTTCGAATGGAATCGGTGCTCGAAGATCGAGTGGTCGGTCAGGACCAGGCGGTCCGGGCGGTCAGCGAGGCGGTTCGGCGCAGTCGTGCCGGGCTCGGCGAGGCAAGTCGTCCGATCGGGTCCTTCCTCTTCCTCGGTCCCACCGGCGTCGGAAAGACCGAGCTCTGCAAGGCGCTCGCTTCGTTCCTCTTCGATTCCGACGACGCGATGATCCGGATCGACATGAGTGAGTACATGGAGCAGCACGCGGTCGCGAGACTGATCGGAGCGCCTCCGGGGTACGTCGGATACGAGGAAGGCGGACGATTGACGGAAGCCGTCCGGCGCCGCCCCTATTCGGTCGTGCTCTTCGACGAGATGGAGAAGGCGCACCCGGATGTGAGCAACGTGCTTCTGCAGGTCCTCGACGACGGCCGTCTGACCGACGGGCAGGGGCGCACGGTCGACTTCTCGAACACCATCGTGGTGATGACCAGCAACATCGGCAGTCACAAGATTCTCGAGATGTCCGAGACCGGCGCGGTTCACGAGGAGATCGAGGCGCATGTCAAGGATGCCTTGAAGCAGCATCTCCGACCCGAGTTGATCAACCGTATCGACGACACCGTGATCTTCCATCAGCTGGGCCGGGACCAGCTCGAAGGGATCGTGGGAATTCAGATCGATCTGGTGCGCGATCGGCTTGCAGATCGGAACCTCCATCTGGAGATCACGGACGAAGCGCTCAAGGCGCTCGCCGCCGAGGGGTACGACCCGCAGTTCGGGGCGCGACCGCTGAAGCGCGTGATTCAACAGCGGATCGAGAATCCGATCGCGACACGCATCCTGTCCGGGCAGTTCGAGGACGGGGACACCATCCTGATCTCCAGCAGCGGCGAGCAGTACCTGTTCGATCGACGGCCGGCGCCCGAGGTGGAGCGAGAGATCGTCGACGCCGAACTCGTCGAGGAATGAGTCCGACGCCGGTCCGCGGCAGCACGGCGGCAGCAAGCCAGTACGCTGGTCGGCATGATGATTTCCTCTTCGCGACATCGGGTGCGGGTTCTGACTCTCGGAATCGTTCTGGCGACGATGCTCCCAGCCCTCCGGGCGGGAGCGGCGATGTCCGAAGGCGACGACCCGCTCACCATCGATCGGATCTACGCGACCGGCGAATTCTCGGCCAGAGGATTCGGTTCCGTCCGTTGGCTCGAGGATGGTGGGTACACGGCCCTGGAACGTGATGCCGACGGCCAGCCGATCCTGGCGAGGTACGAGCCGGAGACCGGTGAACGTTCGGTTCTGGTCCCGGCGGCCGGTCTCACGCCCGAGGGATCCACGAGAGCGATCCCGGTCGCCGACTACCAGTGGTCGGCTGATGGTGGGAAGCTGCTCGTCTTCACGAACACTCGCCGGGTCTGGCGCCGCCACAGTCGTGGTGACTACTGGGTGCTCGATCTCGCGGCGGGGACCCTGCGAAAGATGGGCGGCGATCTCGAGAGCACCTGGCTTCAGTTCGCGAAGTTCTCCCCCGATGGAGAATCGATCGCGTTCGTGCATCAGAGCGATCTCTATGTTCAGAATCTGCCGGACGGCAAGCCCATGGCGTTGACCACGGATGGATCGGCGACGTTGATCAATGGCACGTTCGACTGGGTGTACGAGGAGGAGTGGTCGCTGCGAGACGGGTTTCGCTGGAGTCCGGATGGTGATCGAATCGCCTTCTGGCAGATCGACGATGAAGGCGTCGCCCGGTTTCCGCTGGTCGATCTGACGTCGGGGCTCTATCCCGAATTGAAGTGGATTCACTATCCCAAGGCCGGCACCACCAATCCGAAGTGTCGGGTCGGCGTGATCGACTTGCTCCGGGAGTCCGCCGGTTCGGGCGATTCCGAGACCATCACCGGAAGCATGCCGGCGCGTTGGTTGGACCTGCCCGGAGATCTCCGCGACGACTACGTGGCTCGAATGGAATGGACGCCGGATGGAGATCTGCTGATCCAGCGGGTGAACCGTCGGCAAGACACGGTGCAGGTGCTGGAGGTGCAACCCTCGGACTCGACGGTTTCGACGGTGTTTCGCGATCATGATCCGGCATGGGCCGACGTCTGCGACGACGTCGTCTGGCTCGATGACGATGGGCGAGCGTTCACCTGGGTCAGCGAGCGGGGAGGGTGGCGGCAGGTCTGGGTCATCGATCGCGACGGCGCCGAACCACGATGCCTGACCACCCAGTCGCAGGACGTCATCTCGGTGTTGAAGATCGATCCAGAGAACGATGCACTGTGGTTTCTGGCCTCCCCGGAGAACGCGACCCAGCGATATCTCCATCGCCAGTCGCTTTCCGGCGGCGAGCCGGTTCGAGTCACGCCGGAAGATCAGCCCGGTTCGCATGACTACCAGATCTCCGATGACGGGCGATTCGCCATTCATCGCTGGTCGTCCAGGTCGCAGGTTCCGCAGGTGGAACTGGTTCGGCTCCCGACGCACGAACCGGTCGATCGATTCCCTGCGGTGCGCAACGAAGCGTTGGCCGAGAAGATCGAGGAACTTCCAAGGGTCCGAGAGGAGTTCTTCCAGTTGGAGCTGGCGGACGGTGCGGTGGTCGACGGTTGGATGATGTACCCGCCGGACTTCGACCCCGAAGCCGGGAAGTGGCCGTTGCTGATGCATGTCTACGGGGAACCTGCGGGGACCACCGTCAATGATCGATGGGGTTCGGCGAGCCAGCTGTGGCATCGTCTGCTGGCGCAGGAGGGATACGTCGTCGCGAGCATCGACAATCGTGGAACGCCGGCGCCCAAGGGGCGGGCGTGGCGCAAGAGCGTCTATGGCGAGATCGGGGTTCTGGCCTCCGCCGATCAGGCGGAAGCGGTGCTCGGCCTGATCGAGGCGCACCCGTGGATCGACGCCGAACGGGTCGGCATCTGGGGGTGGTCGGGTGGTGGATCGATGACGTTGAATGCGCTGTTTCGGTATCCGGAGATCTACTCGGCGGGCATCGCCGTCGCGTTCGTCGCCGACCAGCGGTACTACGACACGATCTATCAGGAACGGTTCATGAACACGCCGCAAGCGAACCCGGAGGGCTATCGAGCGGGCTCGCCGATCCACCATGCAGGGGGACTGGAAGATCCGGTTCTGCTGGTCTACGGCACCGGCGACGACAACTGCCACTACCAGAACTTCGAGGCCCTGGTGAACGAGCTCGTCAAGCAGGGAAAGCAGTTCGATCAGCTCGCCTACCCGAACCGGAGCCATGGCATTCATGAAGGTGCGGGGACCAGTCTCCACCTTCGTCGCTCGATGCTCCGTTGGTGGAAGCAGAACCTGCCATCCGGTCCCGTCGCCTTCGATTGAGGGTCTGATCGGGCCGTCGATGAAGGGATGATTCGATCGCCGGCGGCGAAGAGCGAAGTCGCACAGACCGCATCACCCGCATCATCGATACCACGTCGAACCGCGGAATCGATACAGCCCACACCCTCCGAACCCGGCGTCGAATTCCGGGTTCATGTGGCTTGCCGGGCGATTCGCACGGGGCATTCTTGAGTCATGCCTTTCCGGGCTCCGTGTTTCCGTCGCAGGGAACGGACCCTTCGGAAGGCGTGCTCAAGGAATGGAAGAAATGAAGATCCGACTGTGCTCGCTGGCTTGCATGATCCCCGTGGCCATGGCATCAATCTCATCCGCTGACGTCATCGAGATGAATCTCGGTCGATTTCAGTTCAACGGAGGTGTGGAGGACTACACCTACGAGGGTGACCATGCGGATGTTCTGGGGACGGACTACGAGGGTGATCCTTATGTCCGGACCGTTGCGACCGTCGATCTGGGATCGCTCTTCAGCCAGTTGGACATGAGTTCCATCTCCTGGATTCGAATCTCGGACATGGGTGACAACTACTACAACCCGAACAACGACCCTGGAGCCGACGTCGATCTCTTCGCGCTCAGCGGCCAGCCTTCCGACATCATCACCACCTATGAATATGACGGCCCGAACCCGCGATACGCGTCATCGACCAGCGGGCAGATCGCGTCCGAGGTCGCGGTCGTCGACATGGACTACGGCGGAGGCGATGCGGCGCCGTGGTGGATCTCGCTCGGTGAGAACGGATCGATCACCATGTGGCTTGATGGATGGACTTCCGATGATTCCGACGGTCCCGGTGACGGTGACGGGTCGGGTGACGGAGATGGACCCGGCGATGGCGATGACTCCGATGGTGGCGGTGATCCGGGAGATGGCGGAGATCCCAGCGACGACGGTGACGGCAGGGATCCCACCTGGTCGATTCTGGCCGCCCTGAAATCCGGCACGAAGCCCATCGATGGCGGTGGCATCACGCTGCCGTCCTACGATCTCTCCGGCTTCCAACTTCGCATCAACGAAGTCTCTCCCACGCCGGAGTGGGTCGATATCTCGATCGGTTACGAGACGGCAGGTTCCACGGTCGTTCCCGGCCCGGCGATGCTCTCCGTGGTGGTCGCAGCCGCAGGTCTGGTTCGTCGTCGAAGACGATGAATCGGACAATTTCGCGGCGTTCCCCGCAGTCCGCCATGGTCCCTCGATAAAGTGGTGACCATGGCGGTGTTTGCTTACCAGGCACGAGATGCAACGGGTCGCCGGGTCGATGGCCAACAGGAAGGCGCGAGCCGAGCCGCCATCGTGTCCGAGTTGCAGTCAAAAGGGCTTTCGCCGATCTTCGTCCGCGAGAGCGTGGTCTCGGAGCGTCGTCGTCGCAAACGGCTTCCTGATCGAAGACTGGCCGCCGCGTACGGGCAGCTCTCCGACCTGCTCAAGGCGGGCGTGCCGCTGCTCCGTTCCCTGGCGCTGGTGGGTCGGAGCAAGAGTGATCCGCGGTTGGCGGCCGCGGTGAATGGAATCGCAGAGCGTGTCTCCGAGGGCGAGCGACTCGCAGACTCGATGCGGGCGATCGGCGGATTCCCCGAGATCCACATCGCCATGGTGCAGGCCGGCGAACGGGGCGGTTTCCTCGAGGAAGTCCTCGCCGAACTCTCCGTCTTCCTCGAGCATCAGTCCGAGCGTCGGGCGACGGTGATCGGAAACCTGATCTATCCCGTCATTCTTCTTCTTGTCGGATTCGGGGTGGTGGTCTCGGCCCTGGTGTTCTTCGTTCCCAAGTTCCAGGACTTCTTCGACGACATGGAGCTTCCCGTCGCGACCCGGTTGCTGCTCGGGATGTCCGACTTCATCATCGGATGGTGGCCGTTGATGCTGGCCGCCTTCGCGGCATCGATCGTGGGTTGGTTCTTGATTCGCGACCGTCCCGATGTTCGTCGGCGTCTGGCGATCTGGCAACTGAAGTTGCCCGTCGCGGGTGAACTCACCCGCACGATGTCGGTGGCGAGGTTCACGAGAATGCTCGGGACCTTGCTGGCCAACGGAATTCCCCTGCTCGCGTCGATGCGGATCAGCCGCGAGGCCGCAGGTAATCCATTGTTGACCGAGGCCATCGATGCGGCCGCGGAAGCGGTCGGCGGCGGTGAGTCTCTCGCGAAGCCGCTGGAACAGAGCGGACTCTTCGGTGAGGAGGTCGTCGAGATGATCTCGGTGGGAGAGAGCGCGAACAACCTCGACGTGGTACTGGTCGGCATCGCTCGAAACGCCGAACGGAAGACGGACCGACTTCTGGACACCATGCTCAAATTGATGGAACCGGCGATGCTTCTGCTCCTGGCCGGGGCCGTGATGTTCATTTTCATGGCGTTGGTGGTGCCGATGATGTCCCTGAGTTCCCAGATCGACTGATTCGGAGTCGCCACCGGCCTTCGAGGCGGATGTGCGGAGGGTCAGCGGGGCTTCCGGGATGCGATCGAAACCTCTTCGGGCCGGGGAGGTAGACTCTCCAGCGGCTCGCCTCCGGGAGGGTCGGTGAGCGGAAGGATCCGTTCACTCGCAGAGGCCGTTCAGCGTCGGCGGGAGGAACTTGCCCCGATCCGACAGAAGGAAGGATTCACGCATGCTTGACAAGACTCGACGCCTTCGCCCGGTTCATCGCCGTGGCTTCACGATCATCGAACTCCTGATCGTCATCGGGATCATCCTGGCCATCGGCGGGCTGGTTCTGGTGAATGTCGTCGGGGCGAGCGAGAAGGCTGACAAGTCTCTCACGCTTGCGCAGATTCAGGCTTTCAACCGGGCCCTCGAACAGTTCAAGGTCGAGATGAAACGATATCCCTCCGAGGAGGAGGGCCTCGTCGTGCTCTGGAACGGTGAAGAGCTCGAAGATGAAGATGATTCCTCCAAGTGGGGCGGTCCCTACCTCAAGGAGGGAAACCCCAACGACGTCTGGGGAAGCGAGTGGATCTACCGGAACCCCTCCGAGGTCGAGGGTGTCGCGTATGACATCGTCTCGATCGGGCCTGACAAGGAGGAAGGTACCGATGATGACATTTCCAGCAATGACGGCCGAGTCGGTGCCGATGGCGAACCGTTGGACGACTTCAGCGACTTCTCGCCGAGTGGTTCCTGACCGCAAGCCCGTCTCCGTCACTCGCGGATTCACCATCCTCGAACTGCTCGTCACGCTGGGAATTCTTCTGGCGGTCGGTGGCATTCTGATCCCCTTCACGCTTGCCGAGTTGGAGCGGCGGGAATTGGTGCTCGCCGAAGACCAGCTTGGGATGCTCGTTCAATTCGCCCGAGTCGAATCGAGGCGAAGCGGAGCGCCGGTCGAAGTGGTCATCGACGCGGATGGTCGAAACGTGGAAGTTCTTCGGCTCGATCCGAAATCACTCGGTGACGGAGTCTTCGTCGATGCAGAAGATGCGGGAGTCGCTGTCGACTTTGAAGATGTCGTCGAGGTCGACGAGTCCGCCTCCGATCGTCGACTGCCGTCTCGTTGGGCTCGGCGAGCACTTCCGGAAATCGCATCTCTGAGGCCGCCGCCCAGCATCGATTCCGTGCTCGCGGGGTTCCGGCCGGAAGACGCGTTCGGTGGATTCGACTTGGATTCTCCGACGTCGGCCGTCGAGTCGGCGTTCGATTCGCCCTGGCCGGGACCGACGCGGTTGGCGGTCGCCTTTCCCGATGGTTCCGTGGTGACGGTCACGCCTGCGGTCCTCGTTTCCTCGGGGCGGCTTCGATCCTGGGAGATCGATCCCTGGAACGGGCGTTCGAGGTTCGGGCCGTTCACCAATCCGATTCCAGAGGAGTCGATCGAATTCGAAGAGGACGTCGAAGACGAACTTTCGATCGATCAGTTCGACCTGAATCCCGAACTCGACTTCGGAGCGCCATCGTGAGACGTTGGTGCACGCACGCACGCTCCGGTCGTCGTGGCGGCCTTCTTCTGGAGACGTTGATCGCCATCGCGATCTTCGTCGGGTTGGCCACTTTCTCGCTTGGTGCGGTGCGGGACGGCATCCTGGCGGCCGAACGAGCCAGGCTCCGCATCGTCGCCGTCGACCTCGCGTCCAGTCGCATCGCGGAGATCGAGTCGGGCCTGGTGTCACCCTACGGCTCCGAAGATTCGGTTGGAATCGATGTCGAAGAATTCGACGAGGCGCCATCTCCGTTCCGGATCGAGATGGAAGCGGAACCTTCGGGTTTCGCGGGGCTGGTTCGCGTGGTGGTCTCGGTCTTCGAAGTCGACGACTCTTCCTCGTCGTCGACGTCCGAAGAACGCCGACTGGCGCGGCTCGTGTCGCTGGTTCCGGACGCATCGGAGTCCGCTGCGCCGGAGAGAACTTCCGAGCCGTCGTCACAAGACGAGGATGCGCCATGAGCATTTCGCCGAATGATCGACTCCGCTCGCCCGTGGACGGCGGCTTCACGCTTCTCGAGACGCTTCTGGCGCTCGCGATGGTGATCACGCTGCTCTTCGTGATGACGAGAGTCTTCGACGATCTCGTCGACGCGCGGCGCCGGATGGAACGCAGCGCGTCGATCGTGGAGGGAGCGACGTCGGCATTGGAGCTGCTCGCCCGCGCGGCGGACACCGTGGTCGCGTCCAGTGATTCCGGTGAGGCGGGCGTGGTCGGCGATGCGACGTCGCTTCTGATCACGCGAAGCGGTGTTGCGACGAGTCGGCTCTCTCGTGCCGGTTCCGACGTCTCTCCGCTGTTCGACAAGCATGGCATCGAACTCGGCTTCCGAAACGGCGGTTTCGAAGTGAAGGACGGGGATGGCGGAGCGTGGTCGACCCTGATACCCGAGGTCTTCGCGGTTCGTTTCCGGTATCACGACGGGACGTCGTGGGCCGGAACCTGGGACAGCAGCGCCTCGGGTCTGCCGGTTGCGATCGAATGCGCCATCTGGACGACTCCGTGGCCGGAGAATCTGCGACCAGCATGGATTCCGGATGCGGAGGATGAAGGGGCCATCGAGGACGACTCGGAAGACCTCTTCCCGGATGACGCGATCGCGACGGAATTCGGAAGCGATGCTGACGACCCGTTCTTCGGTTCGCCCACCTTCCTGACCGCGGATGATCCGACGCCTCGCCCCGATCATGTTCGAGTGGTGGCGATCATCGATGCGATTCCCGGTTCGGAGCCTGGTGAAGAAGGCGAGGTTCGTCCATGAATCGGGACACGAGACTCCGATCGGAGATCGAGAGGCGGCGAGGTGTGGCGCTCGCCGCGGTCCTGCTGGTCGGCATGGGGATCATGCTGCTGGCGCTCGGGGTGATCCATCTGGTGCGTTCGGAAGTCGCGGGACTGGGTGCCGCGGAGGACCTCGAGCAGTCGCGATTGCTGGGTCGAAGCGCCATCCGCGCCTTCGCCGTCGAGCTGGATCGCGAGCGGGAATTCATGTTGCGAGGAGAGAATCCTCGCCTTCCGGAGAACATCGAACTGTTCGAGTTGGATGACGGGTCGGGATCCGGAGTCGCCGTCGCTCGTCTGCTTCCAACCGGTCCGGGCGGGGCTCGCCTGGTGGCGGAAGCAGGGAGACTCGATCTCAACCTGATCGACGCGGAGTCGCTCGCCGATACGGGGTTCATGACGATCGAGGAGGCGAGAACGGTGGTCGCCGCTCGGAGCGCTCGTCCGGGTGCTCGGTTCGATTCCGTACTCGACCTGCTCTCGCTGGTCGGCGACGTCTCGTTCGGTCCCGTCAGAATTCACGGCCCGCTCGATGAGATCTCGATCCTCTCGCTGGTCGATGCGGACGAGGGGTCGGCCGGCGACCGGGTGCTCGCTCGCCTCGATGCGGATCTCGGCGCCGATGTTCGTGGACTGGCGGATCTCCTCACGGTCCACGCTTTCGAGCCGGATGTCTGTCGCGACGGCCTTCCGCGGTTGGTCGATGGGGCCGCATCATCCGATGACGTCCAGTCGCTGGCACTGGAAGATCGAGACACGGTGACGTTGCTCGAGAAATTCCTCGGGACCGGACCTTCCGGGGATGGCGAGGCGACGGCAGGCGCGGGCAGGAAGAGATCTTCGAGGAATCGAGCGAGGTCGGAAACGCCGGAGGCCGACACCGAGCGGCCGATCGCGGATTCGAGCGAGAACGAGTTGCTGCCCCGACTGCGTTCGGTGCAATCGTTGGAGCTTGGCGATCTCGGACTGGCCTACGACTCGGTCACCGATGCCGAGGGTGGTTGGCGGAATGGGCTGCTCGACATCAACACCGCGAGCACGGAAGCGCTTCTGGGCATCGAAGGCATCGGGCCTGAACTGGCGGCGGCCATCGTCGCGCAACGGGAGTCGCTGCCGGTGGACCGCCGATTCGATCGTCTCTGGCCCGTGGCGGAAGGGCTCGTCGACATCGCGGAGTGGGATGAGATCGCGCCTCGGATCACCACCCGGTCACTTCTCTGGAGAATGACCATCGCGGTCGGTTTCGTCCGAGACGATACGGTCGATGAATCGCTCGAGCACCCCACGGTATGGGAGGTCGTCTTCGATTGCGGTTCGCAACCGCCACGGGTGGTCGAGCTCCGGGATGTGACGATGCTCGAACTCGTGGCGCGGATCGTCGCCGCGGAATCGGACGGTCTGGAATTCGAATCGACCGGGATCGCCGCGGACGGGTCGGCCGGCCTCGATCTGGAGGAAGGACTCTTCGAGGAGGACTCGCTCTTCGAATCTTCGTCGTTGTTCGATGCGTCACCGGGGCTCTTCGATGACCAGCCTTCGTTGTTCGAAGGAGATTCACTCTTCGACATGGAATCCGAGCCTGCCGAAGGCTCGGACTTCTTCGATTCGGAGCAGCCGCTCTTCGGCCCCGATGATGCGAGCAGGAGCGAAGATCCGGGGGAGACGGTCGATTCCGGAGGGGCGTCCAGGGCTCGCGGTCCGGGTGGGCGATGGCGTCCTGCAACCGGAGGCAGGTAGGATCGGTTCACGTACCCGTCACCCCTGCGGGTA
Organism: Phycisphaerales bacterium; assembly: GCA_014237965.1. Classification (GTDB taxonomy): domain Bacteria; phylum Planctomycetota; class Phycisphaerae; order Phycisphaerales; family SM1A02; genus UBA12014. The sequence goes on from JABABZ010000008.1 coordinate 21,842, forward strand.
GAGGAAGGCGTCGCACATGGCTCGGAACATCCAACTCGCCGTCGATGTCGGACGTCGCGCGCTGCGTGCGGCCAAGATCCGTCCCGGTCGGCGGACCACGCTGGCCGCCACGGTCTTCGAGCCCATTCCCGAGGATGTCGCGACGGATGACGCGGAGGCGATCGGCATCGCTCTCGGCGCGGCGATGGAACGTGCCGGTCTCGGAATCGGCCCCGCGGTGTTCGCGCTTGATCGTTCGATCACGAGTTTCAAGCGGCTTGAACTTCCGACGGCTGATCCGGACGAACTTCCGGAGATGGTCCAGATCGCCGTCGAACGAGAGCTTCCCATCGAAGCGGGAGATGCGGTGATCGACTTTTCGATCATCGAACGCACCGCGGATGCCTACGTGATCGAGGCGGTGGCGGTACCGAAGCGAGAGATCGAGAGGATTCACGCGATCGCCGAAGCGGCAGGTCTGAAGGTCGCTCGAATCGCGCCTCGATGTCATGGTGCCATGCGTCTCGCGGATCCGGTCGAACCGACCTTGTTTCTGGACGTGACCGGGGAAGGCCTGGAGCTCGGTCTGGTCGAGGGCGGATTTCTCAAGTGGTCCAGAGGCGTCGCCCTGGACGGTGTCGATGGCGCCCCGCCGACTGCGGACGAACTCGTTCCCGAGATCCGGCGAAGCTGGTTGAGTTACCGCGTCTCCGCAGGCGACATCGATTCGCCGATGCTTCTGGTCCTGGGCGGCGAACAGATCGCGGACTCCATCGGTCGCATTTCCGAAGCCACCGGCCTCACCACGCAGCGGTTCATCGGTGATCGTCGGGTGCAGGCCGACGTCGACATGCGCGGTGTCTGGCCGTTGGTGGGACTGTTGCTTCCGACCGCGAGCGATCGCCAGGTCGACCTGGCGGCTCCGCGGCGAACGCCGGATCGTGCGGCGAGACTTCGCCAGATGATTCTTGCCGCCGCAGGGTTGTCGATGATCGCGGGAGGCATCGGTTGGACCATCGGAGAATCGCAACTCGAAGCGCTCCGCCTCAATGAGGAAGATCTGCTCGGGAAGGCGAGGGTCGGGAACGACGAGCATCTGCGATTCAAGAGAGATGTCCTGAGGGCCGACCACCTCGAGGCATGGGCGTCCGTCCGCCCCGCCTGGCTGGAACACCTCCTCGTGGTGGCCACGCCGGGCATCGACATGGGTGGGACCGTGCTCGACGAATTCGGTGGTTTTCTCGAGGACGAAAAGGTCGAATTCACATCCGGAAAGACGTTCGTGGTCGATCCGAACGTCCGCATCATCGTCGAAGGAGAATCGCGAAGTCGGGATGCCGCGGCGGAGGTCCGCGCCGTGCTGGTCGCGGACGATCGGTACGTCCTGCGAACCACGGGCGCCGATGCCGAAGGTGGAAGGCGCCTTCCCTACCCGTTCGGCTTCTCGATGCGTACGAAGGTGACCGATCCCGGCCCCGCCGAAGTCGCGCCCGAATCGGGAGGTGCGGAGTGAATCGTCGGGAGCGAAGACTGGTGATCGTCGCGGTCGTCCTGGGCGTGCTGGGTGGCGCCGGTTCGCTGGGGTGGGCGGTCGGCTCCGGTCGGTTGAACGGCGATCGCACCGAACTCCTGCGAAAGACCGACCTCTATCGGAGAGTCCTGCTGACCGTCAGGGATGAGCGATTGGAACGCCCGGCTCTCGATGAGCGTCTCGGCGAGGTCGTCGATCGTTCGCTCGGTGGAGAGTTGGAATCCGTCGACAGTGATCTTCGCCGACGTCTTGCCATGCTGGCCGAATCGGCCGGCGTTCGCGGCGCCAGTGTCTCGACGGTCGGTGCCGCGGTGATCGCGACACCGGCGGCGCGAGAATTCTCGAGATCGGGGAACGAGCGGGCGTTTCGAGACGAGCCGGACTTCGTGGTGGTGCGAGCGAACGTCAAGGGAGTCGGAACGATCGATGCCGCGGTGCGTTTTCTTCATGAACTGGATGCCGCTCCCTGGGTGAAGCGGATCGAGCAGGTCAGGTTCGACCCCGACCGGGAGGGCAAGTCGATCGGGATCGCCGTCGGTGTCGCCACGCTCTTTCTTCCCGGCCTCGCCGGTGACGGCGAGTTGGATCAACGCCCTCCCTCCTCCCGGAGGCCGGGATCGAGATACGACTCGCTCGTGGCGGCCAATCCGTTCTCACTGCCCGAGCCGCCGGTGACTCCGTCGAGGACCACATCACCCCCGAAGGTGCTGGTGGCGCCGAAGAATCCTCGGGCGGCCTGGAAGCTGACCGGGATCATGGAGGGGCCGGATGGAACGGAAGCCTGGCTTCGGCAGGTTGAAACCGGAGAGACGATCGAACTGCTCGTATCGGTCCAGAGGGAAATCGGTGGGCAGATCGTGCTGCAACTCGACGCCGCCTCAGGCGACATTGCCCGTTTCCGAGTCGGCGAAGAAACCTTCCGAGTGCTGGTCGGTTCGACTCTGGATCGTCCGCTCCCCTGAAAACCAGCCTTGGTTGGTCCAGAAGTGATGATTTTTGGGTAGAAGACCACGATGGATGGGGGTCCATGGGTACCATGACCACCATATGTTGGGGAGTTGGAGTTTTCTTGTTGTGACGCCCTGATCGCCTGGGAAGGATTCCCAGGTCTTCGGTTGGGGTGATGGCCGCTTCGGCGGTTGGGAACGACGGATCTGGATGCTCATCAACCGGTCGGAGACCGGGATCCTGATCCGCTGGAGCCAGATATGCAGACGACCCGGAAGTGCGTTCGGCGGACCACGTTGGCAGCGGCCTTGATCGGCTTCCTTGCGGGGATGCCACCGGCCTACTCGCAGGAAGCGGAAGAACCGCCTCGGCCGGTCCTCGATGATCAGGGTGTTCCTCAGGTTCGGTTCAACTTCAAGAGCCAGACCTGGGATCAGGTGCTCGACTACTTCTCTCGCGTGACGGGACTTCCGATCGTGCGCGATGCGGAGGTTCCGGGCGGAACGGTCGACTACATCAATCCAACTCCATACCCGCTTCCCAAGGCGCTTGAGACGCTCAATCTCCTCCTGCAGACTCGAGGGCTCGTGCTTCGCGATGAAGACGGCCGTCTGGTCCTGGAAGATCTTGCACAGATCAAGAAGGAGAACATTCCCACCTTCGTCGGCGACCTTCCGGAGGATGTGACCGCGGACACGCTGGTGACGCTCATCGTGCCGCTGGTGAACGCCACCGCGGCCAGCGTCTCCGAGCAGCTGAAAGAGATGGTCGCCGATTACGGCATGGTCGTCGCGCTCCCGCAGCAGAACTCGTTGCTGCTCGTCGAGACCGCGGCGAACGTTCGTCGCATTCAGTTGATCGTCGACGAGCTCGATCGCGAAGACGTCGAGAACCAGGTCGAACAGATCCCGCTGAGGTATGCGAGTGCCACCGAGCTTCTTCCCACGCTCACGAAGTTGATGAGCGAGCGAGTGGTCAAGACGGTGACCAAGGGCAAGGCGAAGGTCCAGGTCGAAGAGGATGTGATGCCCGCGGGGTTCCGCATCACCGCCGACGAACGAACCAACTCGATCATCGCCCGAGGAACACCGCGTCGCCTCGATCGGCTTCGGGCCGCCATCGAACTGCTGGACTCCGAGAAGATCGGTTCGGTGATGTCGATGCGGACCATCCAGCTCGAACGTCTCACCGTTGAAGAGGCGAGGGCGAAACTGGACGCGCTCTTCGCAGGGGTCCCCGAGGGCCAGCGGCCGACCTACGTCGCGCTCGAAGACACGAATCGCCTCACGATCTCCGCTGATGCGGGGTTGATCGAGCAAGCCACGAGTTTCCTGGCCGATCTCGAGAGCGGCGGATCCCCAGATGCCCCGGGTACGGCAACCGTCACCCTGTTCTCCCTCGCACACGCTTCTCCTGAATCGGCGATTCAGGCCTGTCAGGCCGTATTCACGCCTCGACAGGCGGCCGTCGTCAAGTTGGTTCCGGGTCCGGATGGGCGAAGTCTGGTGGCCGCCGGTCCGGCCGGAGATATCGAATCCGTCCGAAAGACGATCCTGCTCATCGATCGCCCCGGGCGGGTTGATCGCCAGGTTCGATACCTCACGGTGGATGCCGTCGATCCCACGGTCGCGGTGGCTCGAGCCACGCGGATGTTCGAGGCGGAGACCGTCGGAGAGCCCACGTGGGAAGTGCAGTCGGACTTCGATCTTCCGTCCCGCCGGCTGGTGATCGAAGGAACCAAGGAGGCGCTCGACGCATTCGAGCGATCTCTTGCGACCGCGGAAGCGTCGATCGAAGCCAAGACGATGGTTCGGCAGTTCACCGTGAAATCGACGACGCCGAGTCGTCTCGTGAATTCCATGTCCACGCTCTCGCGGTCCATGCTGAAGCCTCGTGACGGGAGCCCGTTCACGCCGCCGACGTTCGAAGCGGTCGATGCCCTCGGCCTGCTGGTCGTGACCGCGACGCCGGATCAGCTCGTCACCATCGACACGCTTCTGGCCACGCTTGACCGCCCCCAGCCTGGAGACGTCACCTATCGCGTGATTCCACTCGGCACGAGCGACGCGGCCGTGCTGTTGGAACGGGCGATGGCGGCGTTCGATCGGCAGGCGAGTTCGCTGGCGACCGATGAGTTGTCCCGCCCGGAAGTCTCCGTCGACCCGGCTGCAGGCGTGTTCGAGGTGATGGGTTCGACGAAATCGGTCCAGGCCTTCGAGCGATCACTGGCCGAAGCACGCCGACTGCTCCCCCCCGCGCCGGTGAGCCGAATGATCGCCATTCGGCAGGCGCGAGCTTCGGAGATCCTCCCGCCGCTTCTCGCCATGATCGAAATGACGACGGATCTGAGCGACGGCCGGGTGATCTCGCCTCCCACGATCGAGATCGTCACGCCGACCAACAGTCTCTGGGTCCGCGGTGATGCGGCTCAGGTCAAGTCGATCGAAGCGTTCGTCCGTGAACTCGACGTCTTCGAGCCGACCGACATGCCGCCGCTTCGAATGCTCCAGCTCGCGGGGAGCGACGCGATGCAGATCGCGCGACTGCTGACTTCCAGATACGACGCCCGGCCCAATGACATTCGCCGCGAGCAACCCGTTCGAGTGGAAGCGGATGCCGCCACCAACACCCTGGTGGTCACCGCGCACGAAGCGGTCTTCGGCGAGATGAAGGAGTTCGTGGAGGCGTTGAATCGCAACACCGAGACCGAAGCGGAGCGGGAGACCATGATCTTCCCCTTGCGGCTCGCTCGGGCGATGGATCTCGCAAAGGCGCTCGGAACCCTGTATCCCGAACCGCCGATGCCTCTGGATACCCGGGGGCGTCCGCTCCCGCACCTTCGCCAGCCGCGAGAGGTCTTCGTCAGCGCGGATGCGGGCACCAACACGCTGATCATCGAAGCGCCGAGCGGGCGCAAGGCCAGCTTCGAGGAGCTGGTCAAGCAGCTCGACCGGATCGAGCTTCCGCCGCAGGCGTCACTCAAGACCTGGAACGTGGTTCGTGGCGAAGGGACGCAGATCGCGACCACGCTTCAGAATCTCGCTCGGCAGGGGGTACTCAGTCGCCCCGGGTCCAATGGCGAGAAGGCGGTCGAAGTCACCGTCCAGTTCGAGCCTCGCAGCCGGACCCTGATCGTCGCCGGTGATGAGTTCACGTTCGGGAAGATCGAGGAGATTCTCGCCGATCTGGAAGCGGTTCCGGTCCGTCGAGCCTTGCGAGTGATCGAGATCACCGCCGGGGACGCCTCCGAGATCGCCACCCGTGCGACGCGGCTCTTCCAGGAGCAGACTGCCGGAGACCCGGACTTCACCGAGGTCGAGGTCGAAGTCGATGCGGTCAACGGGACCATCCTCGCCGTCGGCGAGGATGAATCGTTGAACCGATTCAGTCAGGTGGTCGCGCAACTCGAGTCGACGCAGGCAAGGCCGCCCGACGTCCGGCTCATCTCCCTCCAACACTCCGATTCGACCGAAGTGGTCGAGATGCTGACCGAACTTCTCGGGAACGAACTTGCCGTCGCGACGCTCGGCGGTCCGCCGCCGGTCATCGAGGCGCTTCCGCAGGTCAACGCGATCCTCGTTGCGGCCGAACCCCGAGAGCACGAGATCATTCGCCAGATCGTCGACACCATCGACACGGCGGATGAAGCGCTTCCGCCGATTCGCATCCTGCAGGTCCGAACCGCGGACGCGGCCAACCTCGCTTTGGCGCTCGGTCAGACCTACGAACGTCGCTCGAACGAGGAGAAGGCCGCGAAGCCTGTTCGAATCAGCGCCGATACGGCGACCAATGCACTGATCGTCGCGGCGCATCCCGATCTCCTCGATGAGATCAGGACGATCGTGTCGGATCTCAACGACGCCGACCGGCTCGACGCCGAAGGTCGTGAGATTCGCATCTTCCCGCTTCGAATCGCGCGAGCGGAAGATCTCGCCAAGACGATCGACCAGATGTACCCCGAGCCGCCGATGCCTAGAGACAGCCGAGGCCGGCCTCGGCCGGATCTTCAACAGACGCGGGAAGTCGTGGTTCGAGCGAACCCGCAGATGAATGCGTTGATCGTCGATGCCCCCATCCAGCGGATGGCGGGGTTCGAGAAACTGGTCCAGCAGCTCGACCAGACGCAGCTCGTCGAAGAGACGGAGATCCGAACCTGGAAGCTTCCCACGCTCGAGTTGGAGGCGGCGGCGAAGACGCTTCGCGAGCTCGCCGACGGTGGGCATCTCGGCGGAGGCGAGCTGGGCGTGGCTGGTTCCATCTCGATCACCGTGGACGCGGCGACCGACACCCTGCTGGTCTCGGGACCGACGGAGATCTTCACGCGAGTCGCGAAGGTCATCGAATCACTCGAAGCCGGGCCGGTGGTGCCGGCCACGAGTCTTCGCACTTTCCGACTCGTCCAGGCGAGAGCCGATTCTCTCGCTCCGATGCTTCGGGAGATCCTGGTGGCGAGACTGATCGAGTCCGCCCCGGGGGGTGATCGCGAGATTCAACGTCTGCTCACCGTCACCGCCGACCGGAAGACCAACACGATCATCATCTCGGCGCCCGATGTGGTGATGCCGGTGGCGGAGGAGTTGATTCGCACGCTCGACGCGAGTGCTTCGGCGATCGGCGACCCGACGGTTCGAGTGCACCCCCTGATGTTCGCGGATGCGGCCGTGGTCGCGACCGCGTTGCAGCAGGCGATCCCGGGCATGACCAGTCCGGCGACGGGAGATCTCATGGCGGTCAAGGTCGTGCCGGCGGCGGGTTCGAACGCGTTGCTGCTGGTCGGAATTCCCGAGGAGATCGACGAGGTCGAGCTGCTGATCGAGCCACTGGACGCTCGACCCGCGACCGACGCGATGGATGCGCAGACCTTCGAACTCACGCATGCCGAAGCCGCCCGGATCGCGCCGATCGTGCAGTCTCTTCTCGACGACCAGCAGGGGAACGATCCTCGAATTCTCATGGAGCGCATTCGGCGGAGCCGCGGGGTGGTGGACCTCACGCCGAAGATCCGAGTCGAAGCGGACGATCGAACCAACAGTCTGATCGTCAGCGGCCCCCAGCAAGCAGTCAATCTCGCGGGAGGTCTGATCGAGAAACTCGATCGGCCGGACGTGGATGCAGAGCGCACCTACGCCACTTTCACCCCTCGCAACGCCAATGCGGAACGCATGATCGGGACGGCCCAGCAAGTCCTCGATCAGACCCGCCCCGGCGGAAGTCGTTCCAGCCTGGAGCTCATGCTCGAGCCGGAGAGCGGCTCCATTCTGATCGTCGGAACCTCCCAGGAATCCGATCGGGCGATCGCGTTGTTGAAGGAATGGGATTCGAACGTACCGACGCTTCCCGCCATCGACTTCGGCGTGATCACGCTCGAGAACGCGGAGGCGACCGCGGTGGCTGCGACCATCGGTCCGATCCTGCGTGACCGCAGTCGCTGGCCCGCTTCGCTCAGAGAAGCCATGCGGTCGGGAGTCTTGATGGCCGAACCGAGCGTGACGGCGGACGTCTCTGGAAATCGACTGTTGGTTTCGGCGCCGGCGGCGCTGCAGGCCGTCGCGACGACGCTGGCGAGGGAACTCGACCGGAATTCGGCGGGTGATGTGGTGGAGGTTCGCGTGTATCCGGTTCCCGCGGGAGGTGCCGAAGGGATGGCGTCCGCCATGCAGGCCGCCCTCGACGCCGCGGCGACGGCGCGGCCCGGCGAACCCATGCCGGTGGTCGCGTCCGCCGGACGATCCGATGCGATCGTGGTGACCGCATCGCCTCGCTTGCAGGAGATCGTGTCCGCGCAGTTGACGGTCATGGAGACCTCGGGAAGCGGCGTCCAGGTCCGGACCGTGTTCCTCAAGCACGCCTCGGCCGCTCGAATCGCACCACTCGTCGAACGGATGCTCGCCGAGCAGGCGATCATCGATCCTCGGGACCTCCCCGGTTGGATGCGGGCGGAGTTGATGATCGCGAAGGTTCGAGGTCAGGTGCCCGATGAGGCGCCGATCCGTGTTCTTGCCGACGACCGTCTGAACGCGGTGGTGGTGACCGGTCCGAGTGCCGTCCTGAATGCCGCCGAGCAACTCGTCTCGCAGCTCGACGTGCCGGCCGGTGTCGGCGGAGGCCGTTCGATTCGAGTGCTGGAGATCAGAAACGCCGACGCTCGTGAACTTGCGACGACCCTTGATGAGCTCTTCGTCGAGGACGACGACGGTCAGGCTCCTCCGGCGATTCGAGTGAATGCATCGAGCAACACCTTGCTGGTCCGGGCCACCCCGGAGCAGTTCACGGAGATCGAATCGATCGTGAACAGCATCGACGACGCATCATTGAACGTGGCTCGAGAACTGAGGACGATCCCGATCGATCCCAGTCGAGGGTCGGCGGAGGACATCGCGCGGATGATCGAGCGGATGCTCGATCGCGAGGATGACGATCGAGTGCGGATCGTGCCCATCGACGAACTCCTCGAGCGATCTGGATCCAAGAGCGGTGCCGATGGCAAGGTCTCCCGAGCGATCCCCTCCGGCCCGATGGGAATGCTCGGCATGGCTCGCTCGGCGGTGCTGGCGGTCTCGCTGGCCGCGATGCCTGCGGCCGCTCAGGACGGGCAGTCGACTTCACCGGTTCAGGACGAGGCCGAGGTGATCATCGCCGTCGATCCGGCAACCAATTCTCTGGTCATTCTGGGTTCTCCGAGGGAGTTGGATCAGGTTCAAGGGCTTGCCGACGAGGTCGAGGATTCACTTCCCGATGAGGGAAGCGTCATCAGAACGGTCCCGCTCCCGGCGGACGTGGATGTCCGGAACGTCGGGAACGTCGTGACGGCGACGCTTCGCCAGCTGGTTCCGGCCGGTGGGAAGCCCGGCGACTTGAGCAGACGAACCGCGGTCGTCCCGGATCTGACTTCGAATTCCCTGGTGATCGCCTGCCGCGATGATGACTTTCCGCTCATCGCGGAGCTCATCGCATCGGTCGCTCGTCCCGCCGAAGCGGCGAAGGTGGTGGTCCGGGTCTACCGGTTGACCGACATGAGCGCTGATCGAGCGGCCAGCGGTCTCAACGCGTTATTGCTTCGACCAGGAAATGGACGGTTCAACGAACTGGCGATCACCCTGGATGCAGACGGCCGGACGGTCCAGGCGCAGTTCGATCCGGCGCAGGTGAAGGCGGTGGCGGATTCGGAAGCGAATGCGCTCGTGATCATGGCACCAGAGGCGGCGATTCCGTTTGTCGACCGATACATCGAACTCGCGACCCAGTCGCCCAAGGGTGATCGGACGACTCTTCGACTCTTCGAACTTCGCTACGCCCGGGCTTCCGAACTTCAGAAGACGTTCCGGCAGATCTTCCAGACGCGATTCCGGAACATCCGGCGAAGCGGGTCCGCCAAGGCCGCGGAGCCGGACTTCGCGGTCGACGAACGAAGCAACCAGTTGATCGTGACGGCCAGCACGGAGGAGCTCTCGGAAGTCGAGAGTCTGCTCAAGAAACTTGATGTCGAGGATGGAAGCGAACGCAATCCGCTCACCGTGATCGAGCTCGTCTCGGCCCAACCGAGCGCCGCAGCGCGACTACTCGATCAGGCGGTGATCGGAAACGACGAACGGCTCAGATCGACCACGTTGATTCTCCCCGATGACGCTTCGGGGATTCTCCTGGTGCGGGCTGATGGCCTGACGCTCTCGGAGATGAACGATGTTCTGGGAAGAATCGATCGCGAGGCGACGAGCCGGTTCCCGGTTCGGACGCTGGAACTCCTGCGGGCGGATGCCGGCGAGGTCGCCGAGGCGATCCAGCAGTTCTACGACGATCGAGCACAGCTCTTCTCATCCGGCCGCGGACGTCGGGCCCAGTCCTCGACGGTCGCGATCACCGGTCGGACCGGAGGCGCGACGCTTCTGGTCGCTTGTGACGATCCGACGTTCGAGGAAGTCAGCAAGCTCGCCGCGACCTTCGACGAGAAGGATGCGACGGCGGGATACGAGTATCGAATCTACGAGTTGAAGCATGCGCGTGCCGCGGATGCGTCGCAGACCGTCGAGTCGCTCGTGCAGTCGCTGACCATGAGCGACGCCAGCGTCGTTCGTTCCTGGATGTCGCGTCGGGCCGACCAATCTCGCAACAGCCTCGGGACGATCGCGATCCAGGTCGATGACCGGCTGAACGCCCTCATCGTGAGTGGCCGTGGAGACCGGTTCGAGCTGGTCGAGGATCTGATCAACTCGCTCGACGTTCCCACTCCCGATGACGAGAAGCGGGTCGTCCGGTACTACCGCTTGGCGGGTACCGATGTGGGGCTCATGGAGAACGTGCTTCGGGACGCGCTCGGAGTCGAACAGTCACAGTCCCGCCGCTGGTGGATGATGGATGACTCGGAGGACTCCGAGGCGAAGATCTTCGCGGACGAGCGTTCCGAGACCATCTTCGTGGTCGGGAGCGAATCCCAGCAGGCAGGTGTTCAAGCGATCATCAAAGATCTCGACGCGATGATGGCGGGCGGTGAGTCCTCGGTCGAAGTGGTGAGGACCGAGTTCGCCGATGCGGGGGATGTGGCCGGCGCCGTGGATCGATACCTCCGAAGCCGATCGCGGGCGACGGGCCGGACGGCCACGGTGATCGTGACGGAGATTCCGAACTCCGGTGCCATGCTGGTCGCCGGGACGGCTGACGAAGTGCGGATGGTCAAGGATCTGGTCGGCCGCATCGATGCTCCGGACCTCTCGGGAGCTCGCTCGCTCGAGATCGTGCCGATTCAGCGCGGCGATGCCGTGGAGATGGCAACGTTGGTCGGCGCACAATTCGAGCGCCGAGGCGGAGAGGGCGTGGTCATCACGCCGGACTCGAGAACCAACTCGATCCTGGTCAACGCGCCGAGTCAGATCTATCCCCAGATCGCGGCCCTGATCAGTCGCCTTGACGCGCCCGACGACACCACCGAAAGCGTGATCCGAACCTACAACCTCGAGGTCGCCGATGCGTCCGAGGCGACCCGCATCCTTCAAGAGACGCTGCGGCTGGATGAAGACGGCCGGACCACGGGCATCTCGATCGAGATGGAAGATGCGGAGGCCGGCTCCTCGCCCATCGAGGTGCAGGCGACGATCGTCGCGGACCGTCGGTCGAACTCGATCGTGGTCACCGCGACCAAAGTCAGCCTTCCGGTCATCGAATCGATACTCGCGAAACTGGAGGAGGCGCCGGCCCGGAGCCCGATCGAATATCGCATCATCACGCTCGAACACGCCCCCGCGGTGGACGTCTCCTACACCCTCGATCGCCTGCTGATGGCTCGCGGATTCGAGTGGCAGGACGTGGCGGTGGACTACAACCGGTTCGAGAACCAGCTCATCATCGGTGCCACGCCGGACCAGTTTGAAGTGATCGACACGGTTCTCGCGGAGCTCGACACGCCCGGAACCCGCACCCGCCGGACCGACTTCGTCGCGTTGCAGTTCGCCGACGCCACCAAGCTCAAGGACGCGCTCGCCAACTTCTACGGCCCGTATGCGATGGAAGCCGACACCCCCGGCAAGCAGAATGTGCGGATCATCGCCGACGAAGCCACCAACAGTCTGGTCGTGACCGCGGCCGAACCCGAGTGGAAGGGCATCCTCGCCCTGGTGGATCAGCTCGACAGCGAAGAGTACGACGCTTCCTTGCAGCTGGCGGTTCTGCCGCTGGTCTATGCGGATGCCCGAAGCGTCTCGCGTGCGATCAACGACGCTTTCCGACCGCAGGTCGAGGCTGCTCGTCGAAATCAGAACGAGAATCGAAGTGAGAATCGCCAGCCCGACGCCGACCGTTCAAGTCGCGATCGCAATGAAGTGGCGCCACCGGTCCTGATGCAGAGTGAGGAATGGGTCAGTGCGAGTGCGGAAGTTCAGACGAATTCGCTGGTGATTTCCGCGAATCGACAGAATCTCGCCAAGATCGAGCGGATCGTCGAGCAGCTCGACGTCGCCGACTTCGTTCGTCTCCCGGCACCGCGGCTCATTCCGGTCGGCACCGGTGACCCCGAGACTCTCGCGGGGGCGCTTCGCACCATCTACCTGCCGGAAGGCGAGAATCGTGGTGGAACGCTCCGCATCGTGGGCGACCGCACCGCCAACGCGGTGATCGTTCGAGCGGACGAAGACGAGTTCGCACAGATTCAGGCGTTGGCGAACGCCCTCCAGCAGGAAGCCGACTCGAAGGGGCTTTCGGTTCGGGTTCTTCGTCTCCAATCGGCTCCAGCGGCACGGGTCGCGGAATCGGTCCGCGGCGCGTTCGCGGCGAAGGCAAGGCAGGCCAAGGTCCCCTTCTCGGTCGAAGTGGATTCCGTCGGGAACGCATTGGTGATCGCCTCGACCGTCCCGTTCTACGAAGAAGTCGCGGCAACCGTCCGGGAGATGGATCGCCTGGCACCGGCGGCGGGTCAGGGCATCTTCCTGATCGATCTCGAGAACGTCCCCGCATCGGTCGCAGAGCGTGCGGTGCAGCAGATCGGACTCGACAAGCCGCAGCCCGCGGACTCGACCTCGCGTCTCGTGGTCGAGCCGATCAAGATCTCCACGCTCAGCGGTCGCAACGCGGTTCTGATCGTGGCGAATCCCGCCGACAAGGAGACGATTCTCGGAATTCTCAAGGCGATCGACTCGGCTCCCGACGCGGAGTTGGGAACGTCGGAGCTTCGCGTGGTCGCCTTGCAGCGAGCGAGTGCGGTCGCGGTCATGAATCTGATCGACAAGGTGATCGATCCGGCCGGTGGTCCGGACGGCAACGCGATCGCAGCGGCGGTCAAGGAACAGATTCGGCGACTCAACATCGTGAACCGTCAAGGCGTGCCGGTCTCGCTGGATCTCACCAAGCCGATCCGGGTCACCGCCGATGAGGCAGGCAACTCGATCCTGATCAGTTCGACGCCCGACAACGTGAAGGCGCTGGCCGAGGTCATCGCGCTCTTCGACCGTCTTCCGAGCACCGAAGCCCTCACGGTTCAGATCTTCCCGCT
>JABABZ010000090.1 GCA_014237965.1 Phycisphaerales bacterium
GCTCGTCGACGAACTGCAACGCGAAGACCCCGCGATCGAACCCGTCGTCGCCACCACCACGGACACGGGATTCGCCAGAGCCAGCGCGATCTTCGAAGGACGCTGCCCGGTCGTTCGATACCCGTTCGACACGAGCGGCGCCGTTCGACGACTCCTCGACCGCGTCCGGCCGGATGCGGTCGGACTGATCGAACTCGAAGTCTGGCCCAATTTTCTGAAGGAAGCCGCGAAACGCGACATCCCGGTGGCGGTGGTCAATGGCCGGCTCAGCGAACGAAGCCATCGGCGATATTCGCGGATCGGCCCGATCGCGCGAAGCCTGTTTCGACGACTCACTCTCGCCGCCGTGCAGGACGACACTTATGCCGACCGGTTTCGTTCCATGGGAATCGCCTCCGAACGAGTCGAAGTCACCGGCAGCATGAAATGGGACACGGCGAGAATCGCGGATGACGTCCCGGGCGCCTACGACCTGGCCGATGCCATGGGCATCGACCGGAACCGGCCGTTGGTGGTGGCCGGAAGCACGGCGCCGATCGAACACCAGTTACTCCACGAAGCAGTGGGGGAGCATGCTCAATTGCTCTGCGCCCCTCGACGGCCGGAGTGGTTCGACGCCGCCGCGGCAGATCTTCCCGGCTGCGCTCGGCGGAGCACCGGCGAGCGGGGGAGTTCCAGCGGAAGATTCCTGCTGGATACGATCGGCGAACTTCGCATGGCCTACGCACTCGCTGACATCGTGGTGATCGGACGCACTTTCAGTGATCTCGGCGGCTCGGACATGATCGAACCGATCGCGCTGGGCAAGCCCACCATCGTCGGCCCCGACGTGACCAACTTCACGGCGATCGCGTCGGACCTTCAAGAGGCCGGCGGCCTCGTCCAGACGACTCCCGAACGGCTCGGCCGGGAGATTCGCGATCTGCTTTCGAACACGGATCGAGCGGAAGGCCTGGTGCGCGACGGGCGGGAGTACATCCGAACCCGTCAGGGCGCGACATCGCGACACTCCCGGATTCTTCGCGACCTCGCCACCTGCGGGGTGAAGCCATGACCGACCAGCCGCTCTCCGAATCGAGGCTGCACACCAGGTTCGACGAACTCGGACGCGGACTGTCCGCTCGGGTGCTGCTCTCGCCTGGGGACGACATGGCGATGATCGGGCTGGATTCCTCGAGCCGTGTGCTCGTCGCCGCCGACCAGGTGGTGCTCGGCCGTCACACCAGAATGGACGAGGATCCACAGGCCATCGGCCGCAAGGCGGTGCTGCGGAACCTGAGCGACGTGGCGGCGATGGCGGCGAAACCGATCGCCACGATCGCCACGGCGACCCTCTCTCCCGGGCGGAGCCAGGCCTGGGCGGAGCGACTCCACGCCGGGCTTCACGAGACCGGACTCGCCTTCGACGCTCCGCTGATCGGAGGGGATCTTGCGATCCACTCGAGCGAGGATTCGGCGGATGTCGTCGCGGTCACCATTCTGGCCGTTCCCGCGCTTCCACTGGACCGGGTCATCTCGCGAAAAGGCGCCGCCGCCGGCGACCTGCTCGCGGTGACCGGACGACTGGGCGGAAGCCTTCAACCGGATGGGGGTGGGCGGCACCTCGACTTTCCCCCTCGGCTTGAAGAAGCGATCGAACTCGCCGATTCGATGGGCGAGGATCTCGTGGCCATGCTCGACGTCTCGGATGGAATCGCGCGCGATGCAGGGCGTCTCGCCGCCGCCGGTGGCGTCGATGTCCGGATCACCGCGACCTCGCTCCCGTGCAACCCGGGGTGCGATTGGAGGAAGGCGGTGGGAGACGGTGAGGACTACGAACTGCTCTTCGCCTGCCGGAGCCATCCCCCGGCGATGCTCGACGGCCTTCCGGTCACGGTCATCGGACGATTCATGGAAGCGTCCGATGCCCCGGGAGACGTCTCGATGGAAATGGACGGTTCCATCCGGAGAGTCGCGGATCTCGGATGGGAACACGCCGGGTCCTGAATCTTCATCGAAGTTACACTTCCCTCGTCATGTCCCGACCAGACCGATTCATCCGCATCGAAACCCACGACGAGGATGGCACCGAACGCCTCGGTGAAGTCCTGTCCGAAACTTGTTCACGCCCTCTTTTTCTAGCGCTGGACGGCGAGCTTGGATCAGGAAAGACCCGCCTGGCCCGAGGACTCGCCAGAGGGCTCGGACTCGATCCCGACGACATCTCATCGCCGACCTTCGTCATCCATGTCGAACACCGCGGACGAGATGCCGCCTTCTCGCATCTCGACGCCTACCGATTGAAGTCAGACGAAGAACTCGAGAGCGTGGGATTCGACGAGTTGATCGGCGACCCCGAACGCCTCGTGGCCGTGGAGTGGGCGAGCCGAATCGAGTCTTCGCTGCCTGCGGAACGAATCGACGTTCGCCTCGATCACCGAGGAGAAGACCTCAGAGGCTTCACCATCTTCGACCGACGCAGCGACGAACCGGAACGCCGTCGGCTCGAGGCGGCCCTCGAGTCCCGCTGCGGTGCCCGATCGATTCCCCTCGACCAGGATCTTCAGTGCCCGAGTTGCGGGGGTGCCATCGAAGATGGCGGGTCCAGACCATTCTGTTCACCGAGATGCCGCCTCGCGGATCTCGAACAGTGGTTCAACGGCGACTACACCATCTCCCGGCCGATCAAACTGGACGATGAACTGATGGACTGACCACGGTCGCCGCCGTGAAGGAAGGGGATCGGCCGAAGACGTCCCGATCATTCCTGATCGGGGGACTCCGCGGATTCCACATCAACCTCGGTCTCCGGACTCATGGCGAAGATCTGGAAACGATGCCCCACCGGCTTCCAACCAAGCTCGGCGCAAATGCGATCTCGAAGCGCCGCGAGGTCGGGACTTTGAAAGTCGATCGTGCGACCGGTCCGGAGACACACCATCACATCCTGGGGTTGCTTGCCGTAGATCAGTTGAAAATGCGACTGCTTCGAATCGAAGAGGGCCTGCGTGATGATTCCCGCTTCCTGAAGGAGTCGGAGCGTTCGATAGATCGTCGCCTTCGAAACCCGGTGCCCCTGATTCCGCATTGCGAGCAGGAGCTCCTCCGCTTCAAAGGGACCTGAGTGATCGATGATCGCCTGAAGAACGTCGGCCCGCTCCCTGGTGTATTTGAGATCACGACTCCGAAGGAATCGGCGGAAGACCGAGCAAAGCGGCATCAGGATCTCTGGAGTGGTCTCCGGCATCCCTGCAGTATAAGGAGCCGCCCCGAAGATCGAACCCCGACGGGCCGAAACCATGCGTTCCCGGCGCTCGACGGAGGACGTAGACTCCGCGGATGCCCATCCGCGTACTTTCCTTCCAGCCCTGGGATGCCGGCTCGCATCGATCGATGCGGCATTCGATCGAACGGCACGGGGCCCTCTCGTGGACTTTCCGGAACATGGCCGGGCGAGGCCCTCGATGGCGACTCCGCCATGCAGGAATGCTCTTCGCGACCGATGAACGAGCTCGAAGACAGGAAGCGGGGGAGAGGGAGACGGACCCTGAGGTGATCTTCGCCACCAGCATGCTCGCCGTCGCCGACCTGCGTGCCGCACTCCCCGATGACCTTCGATCGAAGCCGCACGTGCTCTACATGCACGAGAATCAGGCGGCGTATCCCGTGTCGGATCACGTCGAGAAGACGGTCCGCGATCACGATTCGCATCTCGCCTTCACCAACCTCGCATCGATCGAGGCCGCCGATCGCGTCCTCTGGAACTCCGCCTGGAATCGTGACTCATTCGTCGCGGGGATGGAAGAGATCCTCGCGCATTCACCCGAACGGCAGGCGGATCGGTGGCAGGACCGACTCATGGGCAAGAGCGTGATTGCGCCGCCGCCGATCGAACCACCGGCATCCTCGAGGACCGGAGAGAATGACGACACCGGCGAAGACGCCGCGGTTTTACATAACTCCGACCTTGCCGGTTATCCAGACGCTGTCCGGGTCGTCTGGCCGCATCGCTGGGAACACGACAAGGGCTGTGACGAACTGCTGCAGATCGCCCGAGAGGCCCGACGACGCGAAACGCAAGGAGGCCCGCGAATCCACTGGCTGGTTCTGGGAGAGCGCTTCGCCCGGGTTCCCGACTCGATGACCACCTTCCTCGCCGAGCATCATGATCGAATCGAGCATGCAGGCCGGCTGCCACGGAACGAATATCACGCCACCCTGGCTCGAGCCGACTGGGTGCTTTCGACCGCCCGGCACGAGTTCTTCGGCATGGCCGTGGCCGAAGCCTTGCTGGCGGACTGTCTTCCGTGGCTTCCGAACCGTTTGAGCTACCCCGAACTCGTCCCGCCAGAGGGTCTGGAGTTGACCCCTTGGAAGATCGCCTCTGGAAGCGCCGGACCCCAGGGGGGAACGGTTTTTTCGAGCGAACTCCGGAGGGCGATCCGCGACACGCTCGCACCGGCGATCGCGTCGACGGCGGTCAGCCGCATCGAGCAGGAGATCCTGGGAGCGAGCCGGGGGGAGTTCGGGCCGAATCACGAGCAAGCCATCTCTTGAATCGCCGGTCGACTTGGGGCGTTTACCCCGTGGAGCACCCTGACGGCGATGTCTAATCTCCCGGATTCAATTCACCCATTGCGGAAGAGAACAGGATGATTGACTCACAAGCGAAGTACTGGGAAGCCCTGACCACTTACCTTGAGATGCAGATGGAAGCACACCGAAAGTTCCAGGAGTGGGCCGAGGCCAACTGCAAACCGGAACACGCGACGGCCCCTGATCGCCTCAACATTCGGATCAAGCAAGTCGAGAAGAGGATCAGGGAGAACCGGCATCGACGAGGCGATTGGGCAAAGCCCGATGAAGAACCGAGGAACGAGCCGACGTCCCAAGTGCGTTCCACCGAGATCTTCTAGAGGGAGGCCTCTCAGCGGCAATCCAGCGTCGGAGACCGGAATCGGCGATTCCCGTCTTTACTGCCGATAATCAGTGTTATGTAAAACAACCGGCACCACGGCTCGGGGTGGCCCCCCGGCGACCTGATTCGGCCTCACGCCTGGTCGTGATCCGTCAAGCCCAGGAACGGGCCGTCCTGCGGATCTCGATCGAGGCCGAATGCGTCGTGCACCGCTTCGAGCGCCTCTTCTCCGCGATCCTGTGGAACCAGACAGGAGATCCGAATCTCACTGGTCGTGATGTTCAGAATGGGAATGCCTGCCTTGGAGAGCGCTTCGAACATTCGACCCGCGACCCCGATCGCACTTCTCATTCCGGAGCCGACGGCGGAGATCTTGGCGAGGCCGATCTCCACATCGACGCCGACCGAGCCATCATCAGGCGTGATCCGCTCGATCGCGGATCGAACCACGTCCCGGGCCTCCGCAAGTTCTCCGTGCTCGACGGTGAACGCCAGAGAGATCCCATCATCACCGTCGGTCTGGACGATGTCGTCGACCATCACACCGGCGTCCGCCAAGGCCGTGAAGATCGCCGCCTGCCCACCGACCGCCGTGTTGAGCCCGGAGATTCCGACGCGACCAAGTTCCCGTCGCAAGGCGCATCCGATGACTGAATTTCGTTCCATGTTGGAAGTCTCCCGAAGAACCAAGGTGCCCGGACCGGGCTTCTGACTGTGAAGCACTCGCAGCGGAACATCGAAGCGACGCGCGAAGACCACCGCTCTTTCCTGTAGAACGCCGGCCCCCACCGCTGCGAGCTCCAGCATCTCATCCGATCCGATCTCCGACAGCCGCCGCGCCTTCGGAATGATCCTGGGATCGGCGGTGTGAATTCCATCGACATCCGTATGGATCTCGCAACCTCCACCCGACTTGCCCGCGCCGACCGCGGCGGCCAGAGCCACTGCAGTGGTGTCGGAGCCTCCCCGTCCGATCGTCGTGACTTCGCCGAGCGGGGAAACGCCCTGGAAACCCGCGACCACCGGAACCAGGCCCGAACTCATCAGGTCATGAAGCCGCGTCGACTCGATCGCGAGTATGCGAGCCCGGCCGTGGGTCTGATCGGTCCGGATACCCGCCTCGCGGCCCCCGAGGGGTACGGCCTGAACCCCCCGTTTCTCGAGGGCGATGGTCATCATCGCGGTACTGGCGAGTTCACCCGTGGCCAGGAGCAGATCCAACGCTCGCGGATCAGGATCAGAGCCGAGCGAATGCGCGAGGTCGACGAGTTCATCGGTCGTGCGGCCCATCGCGGAGACCACGACGATCACTCGGTTTCCCGCCCCGACCGCCTGCGCGACCCGGTCGGCACAATTCGACAGCCGAGCGGAGTCCGACAGTGAGGTTCCACCGAATTTCTGGACCAGGATCGGTCCGCCTGAGGACGTCATCATCACCCCCTGGGGCTAAAAGACACGACTGATCCTACCGCCCCGCGGCATCCGCCGTCTGCTGCCGTTCGTGGCGCTGCGCCCGCTTTCGATCCACTTCCTTCAGCACCAGCTTCCGCATTCGGATCGCGTTCGGCGTGATCTCGACCGCTTCGTCTCCGGCGATGTACTCGAGCGCCATCTCGAGCGTCATCTTTCGTGCCGCCTTCATCACGACCGTGGCTTCCTTGTTCGATTCCCGGACATTGGTGAAGGCCTTGG
The DNA here is from genome assembly GCA_014237965.1 of Phycisphaerales bacterium. GTDB lineage: Bacteria > Planctomycetota > Phycisphaerae > Phycisphaerales > SM1A02 > UBA12014. Next base: position 6,590 of record JABABZ010000090.1, read on the forward strand.
CTCTTGCCGGATTGACGTCGAGGTCCTTGTCACGACTGTTCTCCCCGACCACCATGCCTTCATACACGTCGTCTCCGGGCTCGACGAACATCACGGCACGCTCTGACAGGGACAGCAGCGAGTATGGCGTCGCTCGACCGGTCTCCATCGAGACCATCACGCCACTCCCTCGTTCGCGGCGGACCGGCCCGGCCGGACGCCAGTCTTCGAAGGTGTGATGCAGAATCGCCTCGCCACCGGACGCGTTCAGCAATCTGGTGCGGAGCCCGATGAGTCCTCGACTCGGAATGAGTCCTTCGATGCGGGATTGGCTCCCTCGGGTCTCCATCGACTGGATCTCACCACCTCGGCTTCCGATCATTTCGATCGCGGCACCGGCGGAATCCGGCGGCGAATCCACGCTGACCCGTTCCCACGGCTCGTGCAGCTTTCCGTCGATCTTCCGAAGGACGACCTCCGGCCGTCCGACCACGACCTCGTATCCCTCTCGTCGCATCTGCTCCAGAAGGATTCCCAGGTGCAGGAGCCCGCGTCCCGACACGCGGAAACTATCCGCGCCGTCACCCGGCTCCACCCGGAGCGCGACATTGGCCTCCAGTTCCCGATCCAACCGATCTCGGATCTGACGCGTGGTGACGTACTTCCCGTCACGCCCCGCAAGCGGGCCGTCGTTGATTCGAAACACCATGTGGAGGGTCGGCTCGTCGACGGAGACTCGCGGAAGCGGTTCGGGGTTCTCCCGGTCCGCGATCGTGTCGCCGATGCCCGCCATCCCGAGCCCCTCGATCGCACACAGATCTCCGGCGAAGACGGACTCCACTTCGCGGCGTCCCAGGCCTTCGAACGCAAGCACTCGCCCGATTCTGGCCGGCTCCGGACCGTCCGGCCCGCACACCATCACCGCGGTTCCGGCCTTGACCACCCCTCGAGTGACTCTTCCGATGACGATCCGCCCGACGAAGTCGTTTCGATCAAGCGAGGTGACCCGCATCTGCAGCGTGCCATCGATGTCGGCCTCGGGCTCCGGAACCTCCGCCCGAATGGCTTCGAGCAGCGGCGAGACGCCGGCTTCCCGACTTGCGGGATCCTCATGAGAAAGCCCGGCCCATCCGTCCCGACCCGAGGCATAGAGCACCGGAAAATCAAGCGCGTGATCATCGGCTCCCAGATCGACCAGCAGATCGAAGACCTCGTCGACCACCGCTTCACACCGGGCTTCGGCCTTGTCGCACTTGTTCACCACGACGATCGGTCGCAGGCCGATCGAAAGCGCCTTCCCGAGCACGAATCGCGTCTGCGGCATCGGGCCTTCCGCCGCATCGACGAGAAGAAGCACGCCGTCGGCCATCATGAGAACCCGTTCGACTTCTCCGCCGAAGTCCGCGTGACCCGGCGTGTCGATCACGTTGACCCGAAGGATCTCACCGTCCTCGAAGGCCCAGTCGACCGCGCAGTTCTTCGAGAGAATCGTGATCCCCCGCTCTCGCTCGAGCGGGTTCGAATCGAGAATGCACTCCTCGCGGGCCTCATTCTCTCGAAGCGTCCCGGACTGGGCGAGGATCGCGTCGACCAGCGTGGTCTTGCCGTGGTCGACGTGCGCGATGATGGCGATGTTCCGGATGGATCGGGGCGCTGACATGTGAACTCCTGCGGGGCGAGCCGCCCGCGATCGAATGAGCCCCACATTGTACCCAGACCCGGCCGATCTTCGTTGAATCCTGCAAAACAGCGAAGTCGCGTCTGGAGCTCAGATCCCGTAGAGCGGCCGGAACTTCCCTTCGAGATACCGCATCAACGGGTCCGCGGAAACCGGCTTTCCGGTGATTCGCTCGCAGAGCTGACCCGGCGAATACCGCCGCCCATGGCCATGGATGTTCGCCCGCAGCCACTCCAGAAGCCCGGAGAAACGGCCATCCGCGAATCCGTCCACGAGCCCCGGCATCTCCTCGCACGCGGTCTCGAAGATCTGGGCGCAATAGAGATTCCCGAGGGTGTAGGTCGGGAAGTATCCCATCGCCCCCATCGACCAGTGGACGTCCTGCAGACAGCCGCGTCGATCATCGACGATCTCCAACCCGAGAAAGTCCCGATAGGCGTCGTTCCAGGCGCCGGGAAGATCCGCCGGAGAGAGATCGCCGGTCAGCATCGCCCGCTCCAGTTCGAAGCGGATCATGATGTGCATGTTGTAGGTCGCCTCATCGGCTTCGACCCGGATGAAGCCGGGGTTGACGCGATTGGCGCTCTCAAACGCCGCCCGAGCATCGATCCCCGCGACCGCCGCGCCGAAGTGCTTCTCCAGAAGCGGCGTCGCGAACTTCCAGAACGACTCGCTCCGTCCGACCTGGTTCTCCCACATCCGACTCTGGCTTTCGTGAATGCCCAGCGAGACCGAGTTTCCGCACGGGGCGCCGAACGCCGCGTAGGGAAGTCCCTGCTCGTACATCGCATGTCCCGACTCGTGCATGGTCGAACTCACCGCATCGGTGAGCATGTCATCGTGGAAGCGGGTGGTCATGCGGACGTCGTCACAGTGGGAACCGCCACAGAACGGATGGGTCGACACATCCAGCCGTCCACGCGTCGAGTCGAACCCGATCTTCTCCGCCACTTCGAGACAGAACGCCATCTGTCGATCCAGCGGCAGTTCGAGCGAATCGAGCCGGGCATCGGGGGTCCGGCCGGACGCTCCGATCTCGGCGATCAGAGCTCGGAGTCGATCACGAAGCGGACCGAAGACGCTGGCGACGCCCGCCGCCGTGCAACCGGGTTCGTAGTCCTCGGCCAGCGCATCCCACGGCTCCCCACCATCGGCCCATCCGAAGCACTCCGCCTTGCGACGACAGATGTCCACGGTCTTCTCGAGCCACGGAAGAAAGCGCTTGAAGTCGTTGTTCGCCCGGGACTCCACCCATTCATGCTGGGCGGCGCTGGCGGTCTCCGCGGCCTCCTGAACCAGCGTCGCGGGCAGCCGAACCGCACGATCATGGTCATGACGGACGGCCCTGACGTTCGCGGCCGCCTCGGTATCCGCATTCAGATCGATCTCCCCTTCGCAGACCGCCAACGTCTCGGCGAGGTCGGAGGACGTCAACCGCTCGTGCGAGAGCCTTGCCAGAAGCGAGATCTGCTTCGCCCGATGCCCGGCCCCCTCGGTCGGCATCATGGTCTCCTGATCCCATCCGAGAAGCCCGTTGATCGAATTCAGAACCGCCTCCTCTTCAAGAAGCTCGAGCAGATGGTCATATGCGGTACTGGTAGCAGTGGTGCTCATCGTGTCGCGATCCGAATGCGAGCGACGCCCCTGACCTTGGCCCGGGACCGCTCTGGGTTGAAAACACCATGGTACGCGACCGGACCCGTCGTTTGCCAGACCCGAAAAACAAAGCCCGCCCACCGTCAGACGGCGAGCGGGCGATATGAATCATTGACTCGAGCGAGCGATTCAGCCGTTGACGGCGGGCTTCGCGTTCTTCACTTCGTCGGGGACGTTCGCTTCGAGATACTCGATGACCTGGGCTCGACTGGGATCGGTACGAGCACGTGCGTGATCGAGCACCGTCCAGCCGCGAACATCCGTGACCGACAGGTCGGCTCCCGAATCCGAGAGCATCTTGATCTTCTCGAGCGGGCCCTGAGCGGAGGCGATCATGAGGGCGGTCTGGCCGAGCATGTTCTTGATCTCCGCATTCGCGTGGGCATCGAGAAGAATCCGCACGCTGGCGGGATTTCCGATTCGAGCCGCCCGCATCAAGGCGGTCTCCTTCGCATGAATCTCGACGGCATCGAGATCCGCACCGTGCTTGACCAGCAAGGCGACCGACTCGGGCTGACCGATTCCGGCCGCCCAGATCAGCGGCGTCATGCCGCTCTTGTCGACCACGTTGACCGAAGCCCCCTGCTCGACGAGATACTCCGCGGTTGCAGGATTCCTCGAAAGGGCCACGGCCCAGAGCAGCGGCGTGCCGCCGATCTCGTCGGTGTGGGCGATGTCGCCGCCCTTGTCGACGAGGAGTTCCAGTGCCTCGAGGTGACCACTCTCCGCCGCCAGCGCGACCGGCGTCTTGCCGGCCTTGTTGGCGAGATTCGGGTCGGCGGACGCCTCGACCAGAGCGGCCACGACTTCCACGTTTCCTTCTCTCGCGGCCCAGTGCAGGGCCGACATTCCACCGATCGAAGGCTGGTCGATCGATTCGCCTGCGGCGATGGCCTTGTTGACGCCTTCAAGATCTCCGCTTCGAGCGGCGTTCACCAGTCGTCCTGCGGCGGGCCGGTTGATGTTCGGGCCGACGCTGGGTGCGGTCGGCTTCTGCCGCGTGATCGAGCGTCGCACGGTCATGCTCAGCTCGGGCGCGTCGGGATGGTCGGTGATGATCTTGACGGTGGGACGACGCCCTGCGGTCTCCCAGGCTTCCCAGTCCATCGCCAGTTCGTGATCGATCTGCTTCTCGCCACCGACTCCGCTGAAGACGGGAGGTTCGATGGAGACGATCGAGAACGGAATCTTGTTCGCGGACGAGAGAGCGACGGACTGCTGATCCGATGCTTCCTGCTTTCCGGCGTCGAGGAAGTTGGGCGCCATCTTGACGAACAATCCAACCTCGCCTTCGACCGTGATGACCTGAGGCGCGCCGTTCACCATCTGAAGCGTGACTCGCTTGCTGAGCTTGCTTCCCTGCTTGGTGGTCGGCTTCAGGGTGATTTCCAACTCAGCCGACTGGCCGGGGCCGATGGGCTCGCGAGGCCAGACCGGCGTGGTGCAGCCGCAGCTGGCGATCGCCTTCTTGATCTGGATGGGCGTGTCGCCGTTGTTGGTCAGCGTGACCGTGCCGGTCTTGGGGACGCCGGGCTGCATGATCCCGAGCACGAGCTTCGGAGGCGTGACCGTCATGTCGATCCGCTGAGTGAGATCGACGAGTTCGCTTCGCGGCCCGGGGACCTGGGCGCCCTTGGTCGGCGCGGTGGTGAAGCCGCTCGGTGCCGTCGGAATCGTTCGCTTGGTATCGCCCACGGTGTCGGAGGTGCTCACCATCGGCGTCACGACCGGCTGAACCTTGGTGCCGGCCGCGGCCACCCCTTCGCTTGCCACCGGGGTCTTCGCCACCGGTTGGTTTGCACTCTGATCGCACGCCGTGACCGCGAGCAGAAGCGTCGCGGGAAGGAGCGTTCGAAAGATGTGGGGGA
>JABABZ010000091.1 GCA_014237965.1 Phycisphaerales bacterium
GCGCCGGGTTGTCGTCAAGTCGAAGATCACCCCGCAGCCAGGCGATGGTGCGGATCGAATTCGTCGCAACGGTCATGAATGGCTCCTCGGTTCGGCGGAAAGGCATCTTCGGGCTGCATCGATGCCGCTCTGGATGGCGCCGTCGATCGAGGGATCACCAAGCCAGTCGCCGGCGACCTGCATGTCGTCGGGAATATCGGAGAGGAACTCCCGCCGAACGTTCCGGGGAAGAGCTTCGGGAACCGGACAGGTGGTCAAGTGACGCCAATCGGTGGAATCGACTCCGAGGATGGTGGCGGCTTCGAGTCGTATCGCGTCGGCATCGATCGGTGGTTCGGCGTCGCTGACTTTCGGGCGCATGCTCACCAGCAGTGAGTGGCGGCCTTGCGGCGCGATGCCGGGGGCCACGCCGCTCGGGCTGCACAAGAGATTGATGCCTCCCGTTCCGCTCCCGTTGAGGACGATGATCGGTTCGGTGATCGCCGGAGTTGCGGTTTCGAAGTGGACCGCGATGGTCCCCGACCATTGGCCGGGGGGCGGGGACGACCCGCCGATCAGCTTCGCCGTGACGTCGAATGACGTCGCCATCACGACGCCCGCCGAGGGAATCGTCTCGCCGTTTTTCAGGACCACCGATCTTCCGGTGCTTTCGGCCACCGGGTTCCGGAGTCGGATGTGTTCGCGGATGGGTTCGGCGAGCTGTTCCGCGATCGCTTGCATTCCGCCGGTGGGAATTTCGGCATTCCCTCGGGCGAATCGATCGAGCGTGCGGAGGAATCGGGCGGATGGGACCGAGAGCGATTCGTCGAGGAAGACGCCGCCGAAGAACGGTCGAAGAAACGACTCGATGAAGCGGTCGCTGAATCCGGTTCGTCGGATGATCTCCATCGCGGATTCGGAGGGCTCTTCGAGGGCCGCCGGCCTCGCCGCGAGTCGCCGACACCGGTTGGCGGCTCGGAGGTCTCGCCAGCCGACGAGTCCCTTGAGCAGGGGCTGCAAGGCCCCCAGGGGGTGACGTTTCGGGTCGACGATGCGAATCCGCGCTCGTCCGGTCCAGACGATCGATCCCGCAACGAATGGTCGTCGCTCGAGTGCATCCCGATCGACCAGTGTCTCGAGTGCCCGGTAGTTCGACATCGAGACCTGAAATCCGAGATCGCAGACGATTCCATCCACCACCACGGAGCCCAGTCGCCCGCCGACGCGTGCGTCCGCTTCGCAGATGATGAATTCCCGTCCCTGGCGGTGGAGCTCGCGTCCGCAGGCGAGCCCGGCGATGCCGGCACCGATGATGACGATGGGGACTTGAGAGGGCATGACGTGATCCACTCGAGCGGGGCGACGACCCTCCGTCATCCCCGTACCTCGGGACGGAGGGGGGACCATGGCCGATCTCGGAACCGCGACGATTCGTTGGCCGCACCGCGGATTCGGAAGGATGAGCCTCGTGGATTCGACCGAATGGTCGATTGATGGGGGGGGGTGGAGGAGCGGATCAGTATCGGTGGAATGCCGATCGTCCTCCGGCCGGCTCGAATTCGGAGATGATGAGGGCATGACCGCTGACGCTCGGAATCAACCTGTCCGCACGCTCGATGAACAACTGGCGGAGACCTGGGATCAACTCGCCCGGGCCGTCCGGGACGGGAAGCACGAGTGGCATCTCCCCGTGGTTTCGACGGTCGGTCTTGATGGTTCGCCGGAAGCTCGAACGGTGGTGCTCCGGGGGGTGGATCCGGTCGACCGTCTTCTCGTCTTCAACACCGATCGCCGCAGCCGAAAGCCGAACGAACTCGAGGTCGATGGTCGAATGGCATGGACCTTCTACGAGCGGCGCGATCGCGTTCAGCTTCGCGTTTCCGGCCCGACGACGATTCATGCGGACGACGAGATCGCCGATCGGGCCTGGGAAGCCACGGCGCTCTCGAGCCGACGGTGCTACATGGCGCCTCATGCACCCACATCGAGGCTCGAAGCCTGGGATCCGAATCTGCCGGAGGGTCTGTCGGCTTCAAGCCCCGATCGGGCGGCCAGCGAACTGGGGCGGGCGAATTTCATGACCGTGCGCACTCGGATCGATCGTCTGGAGCGACTCGAGCTTCATCACGACGGTCACCTGCGAGCTCTCTGGCAGTGGAAAGACGACGGAACGGTCGACGTTTCATGGCTCGCCCCCTGATCGACTCGACGAGTTGTTCTTTCCTCGCCCCGACCCCTTGATCATCGCGGATCAGTGCGTGGCCTTCGGCGTGCCGCTCGGGGTGATGTCGGCGGCCTTGAATGCGGCGGGCAGGGTCACATGGCAGGATCTCCCGGTGTTGGCGATGTAATCCTGGTGGTAGTCCTCCGCCATCCAGAACCTCTTCGCGGGTTCGACCTCGGTGACGATGCGTCGCCCCTTGAACACGGATGCCGCCTGAATTTCCGCCTTGACCCTCTGTGCCGTCGCCAGTTGCTCGGGACCCACGGTGTAGATGCCCGATCGATACTGAGTGCCGAAGTCGGGGCCCTGCCGGTTCAGCTGGGTCGGATCGTGGAGGTGGAGGAAGAAGCGGACGAGCTTCTCATAGGACACCTTCGCGGGATCGAAGACCACCTTCACGCTTTCCGCGTGTCCGGTATCGCCGTTGCAGATCTGCTTGTAGGTCGGATCATCGATCTTGCCCTGCTGGTATCCACTGTCGACGGAGATCACGCCGGGAATCTGCTGGAAGCCGTACTCGACGCCCCAGAAGCAGCCTCCGGCGAAGTAGCCGGTCTCGATGGGAAGCGGTCGGCTTTCTTCGGGAACCTCCTGGCCGTCTTCGAAGAACGCGAGCGACTCGCTGTTGAGGCAGAATCGACGTCCGGTCGGAGGTGGTCCGTCGGGGAAGACATGGCCCAGATGGCCGTCGCATCGGGCGCAGTTGATTTCGATCCGGGGCATCCCGAGCGTGTCATCCCGTTTCTCGGCGACATGCGCGACGTCGAACGGGTTGAAGAAACTGGGCCAACCGGTGCCCGAGATGAACTTGTGCTCGCTCTTGAAGAGGGGCAGGCCGCAGACGACGCACACGTACATGCCGTCCTTCTTGTTGTCGAGGAGCGTTCCGCAGAAAGCCCGCTCGGTACCTGCGTTCTGGGTGATTCGATATTGCTCGGGTGTGAGCTTCTTTGCGAGGATCTCGACCTTCTCTCGGGGGAGCGGGGTCACGTCGAAACCTGCGGATGAGATCTGCTTCTTGGAATCGCGGTCGGTCATGGTGGAGGCGTCTCGGTCGGGTGGGGTCTGTCCGGGGCCGGCCGCAACCCCGAGAAGGAACACTGCGAGCGCGGCGGCGATGAACAGGCTGATCGTGAATGAAAGTCGCATGGCGGTTCTCTGGTGGAGGCCGGAATCCGGTCGATGATGTCACTACGCGGAAGGAGGGGCCGAGGTGCGGCGAAAAGGACGGCTTCGGGGGGCCGAGACTCGGAGCCCCTTCTATTTCGTCGAGACACCGGCGTTGGATCCGGATCCGGTCTCATCTTCTTCGGCTTTTCGACGCAGATCCAGATACCGCTGGACCCCGCCGAGGTTCATATCGACCATTCCGGCACCGAGATAGGCATCGCAATCGGCCTGGGAGATGCCATTGGCGGTGGCGCGGGTGTGGATGGCGTCGAGATAGGCGGCCTTTCTGCCTTCATGATCAAGGCTCTGGTCTTCGAGGATTCCGGTCACAGCCTCGGTCTCCCAGTTGATCTGGTCTCTGGTGGCGGAAAGGTGATCTTGAGGATCGTCCACGATCCCGAAATGCGTGAGATAGAGGGCGTCGAAGTCGAACGCCTCGAGCTGATCGAGCGACTGAAGCCAGAGCGCCGGGTCGAATTCCGGAGGGGCCAGGGGCAGCGTCACCCAGGATGTTCCGGGGATTCGCATTCCGGCGACGTCGCCGGTGAAACAGCAGGTGCGTCCGTCGATCATGGTCGCCCAGGCGTGGTGATGTCGGGCATGGCCCGGCGTCTCGATCGCGGTGAACTCCAGCCCGTCGACGGAGATCGTCTCGCTGTGTGCGACCTCATGGACCTTGGATGCGGGACAGGGGAGCATCTCGCCGGAGACCTCGGAGAGATGTTCGCCGTAGATCCGGCGGGCGCTCTCGTTGATCTTCGTCGGATCGACCAGGTGCCTCACGCCGAAGGGGTGGACGTAGATGTCCGCGCCGTTGTCGGCGAACCAGCCGGCGGCCCCGGCGTGGTCGAGATGAATGTGGGTGAGGAAGACGGCTTTGATCGAAGCGGGGTCTATGCCGTGTTCGAGCAGGCCGGCTTTCAAGGTCTCGAGCGTCGCGAGTGGTCCGGATTCGACGAGCACGTATCCGGTGTCGCCCTCGAACACGAAGGAGGCAGCGGCTTCGGTGACGCCGCCGTACTTGAGGTCGATGGCAATGGGAGGGTTCGTCATTTGGTTTCGGGGGTGGTCTTTTCGGGTTGACCGCGATGCCCGAGTTCGGACATTCGTTGCACGACGGAGTAGAGAACGGGAACGACGAGGAGGCTGATCACGGTGGCGGCGAGCATGCCGCCGAAGACGGTGGTGCCCATGGTGCGGCGGCTGGCGGATCCGGCGCCAGAGGCGATCAGAAGGGGGATCACACCGAGGATGAAGCTGAATGCGGTCATCAGGACGGCTCGGAACCGAAGTCGCGCGGCCATCACCGCCGACTCGGTGGCGGTGAGGCCCTCGTCGCGTTTGGACTTGGCGAACTCGACGATCAAAATGGAGCTCTTGGCCGCCAGGCCGATCAGCAGGACGATGCCGACCTGGACGTAGAGGTCGATGGGCAGTCCGGAGAGCATCAGGGCGCCGACCACGCCGAGCAGGGCCGTCGGGACGGACAGGACGACGGAGACGGGAAGGGTCCAGCTCTCGTACTGGGCGGCGAGCACGAGGTAGACCAGGATCACCGCCAGGACGAAGATGGCGCTCATGGCGCCGGTCGACGACTTCATCTGGTACGCCATGTCCCGCCACGCGAAACCCGTCCCCGGTGGAAGCTCGGTGTTTCCGATCTGCTCCATCAGGTCGAGCGCCTCGCCGCCCGAGAATCCGGGCGCGGGGCCTGCGGTGACTCGGGCGGATGGATAGATGTTGAAGTGAAAGACGTTCTCGGGACCGAAGGTCTGTCGGACGTCGGCGACGGCCGAAAGTGGAAGCATTTCGCCGGCTCGATTCCGAATCTCGAGTTCGCCGATGTCCGAGGGCCGCGATCGGAATCGAGGCTCCGCCGACGTTCTGACCTGGTAGATCCGGCCGAAGGATGCGAAGTCATTGACGTAATAGGATCCGAGGTTGGCCGACAATGCCTGGAAGACGTCGTCGAGCCGGATGCCCCGGGAGAGGACCCGGTCGCGGTCGATGTCGACGAAGACCTGCGGCACGTTCGCGGAGAAGGTCGAGAAGGCGCGGGCGATGCCGCTCTGCGAATTCGCCGCGAAGATGTATTGATCAAGCGCCCCCTGCAGCATCTCCATGCCGAGACCGGCTCGATCCTGCACCTCGAGAGAGAGGCCGGCGCTGGCGCCGAGGCCGGGCAGCGACGGAACCGGAAACGCCAGCACGGCGCCCTCTTGAATCGAGCCGCCGATGCCGTTGAGTTGCCGAATGATGCTGGCCTGGGCGAGTTCCTCGGTGGGTCTTTCGCTCCACGGATCGAAGACCACGATGATCGTCGCCCCGTTGGGCGAGCCTGCGCCGGAAAGCAGCGAGTACCCGGTGATCGCCAGGACGTCGGCGACGCCCGGAATCTCCTCGGCGCCGCTGGCGACCCGGTCCACGACCGCCTGGGTTCGCGAGATGCTCGAGGCGTCGGGAAGTTGCACGTTGACCACGCAATACCCTTCGTCCTCCTGGGGGACGAATCCCGTGGGGAGCTGGCCGAAGAGCCAGCCGGCGAAGAGCACCAGGGAGAGGAAGCCGATCACCGTCAGCGGCCAGATCACGATCAGTCCCTTGACCGTCGCGACGTAGACCGAAGTCACCCCGCCGAGCATCGCATCGAAGCCACGGAAGACGGCGTTCTTCTTCTCGGGGGTCGGCCGGAGAAGCACGCCGGCGAGGGCCGGGCTCAGGGTGAGTGCGTTGATCGAACTGAAGATCGTCGCGATCGAGATGGTGAGCGCGAACTGCTTGAGGAGGCTGCCGGTGATTCCGCCGAGGAATGCGGCCGGAACGAAGACGGCAAGCAGGACGATGGTCGTCGCGATGACCGGTCCGGAGACCTCCTTCATCGCCTTGAGGGCGGCTTCGCGCGGTGGCAGCCGTTCCTCGTCGAGGATCCTGGTCACGTTCTCCACGACGACGATCGCATCGTCCACCACGATGCCGACCGCGAGAACCAGTCCGAACAGCGTGAGCAGATTGAGACTGAATCCGAGCGCGAGCATCACGGCGAAGGTCCCGATCAGGGAGACCGGAATGGTCACCGCGGGAATCAGGGTCGCTCGGAAGTTCTGGAGGAAGATGAAGACGGTGAGAATCACCAGGCCGATGGTGATCAGCAGCGTCGTCTGCAATTCGGCGAGGCTGGTTCGGATGATCAGCGTGCCGTCATAGACGACCTTGTATCGCACGCCTTCGGGAAACGAGGCGGAGAGTTCGTCGAGGGTGTCCATGCAACCGTCCGCCACGTCGATGGCGTTGGCGCCGGGAAGCTGGTAGATCGCCAGGGTCGCTGCGGGCTGTCCGTCGAGGGCGGAAGAGAGGTTGTAACTCTGGGAGCCGAGTTCGATTCGTGCGACGTCGCTCAGTCTGACCAGTGCTCCATCCGTCCCGGTCCGGATCACGATGTCCTCGAACTCCGAGGCGGTGTTCAGTCGGCCGGTGGTGGTGACGGTGTAGTCGAATACCTGCCCCGGAGGTGCCGGGGCCGCGCCGATGCGTCCGGCGGCGACTTCCGCGTTCTGGCTTCTGATCGCGGCGACCACGTCGTTGGTGGTCATGTCGAGTGATCGAAGGACCTGCGGGTCGAGCCAGATCCGCATGCTGTAGAGGCCGACACCGAACGTCTTGATGTCACCGACGCCGGGGACCCGGGTCAGTTCGTCACGGACGAAGGCTTCGGCGTAGTTGTTCAGGAAGAGGGCGTCGTAGTTGTCGCTCTCGGCCACCAGCGAGGCGTAGAGGATGATGTCCGTCGACTGCTTCTTGGTCAGGACGCCTTGTCGCTGGACTTCCTCGGGAAGTTTCGGAATCGCCGAAGCCACGCGGTTCTGAACCAGGACGTTGGCGGTGTCGAGATCGGTGCCGACCTCGAAGGACACGGTGATCGTGCATGAGCCGTCGCTCGCCGACACGCTGCTCATGTAGAGCATGCCGTCGACGCCGTTGATCTCCTGTTCGAGGGGCGTGGCGACGGTCTCGCCGATCGTGGATGCGCTGGCACCCGGGAACACCGCCGAGACCTGGATGGTCGGGGGGGCGATGTTCGGATACCGGGCCTGCGGGAGGGCGGTGTAGGCGATGGCACCCATGATCAGGGTGACGATGGAGATGACCGATGCGAAGATCGGTCGGCGGATGAAGACGCTGCTCAGCATGGGATCAGGCGTCCTCGTTGGTGGCGGTGCTCTCGGCGGCGGGAGCGCTGGGGTCGATGAGCCTCATCGCCTCGTCGAGATCGACGGTGTCTGGCGAGACCGCCGATCCGGGGCGTGCTCTGAGGATGCCGTCCACGATGACCATGCTGGTCTCGTCGATGCCGGCATCGATCTCCTGGAGGCCGTCGATGGCCACGCCGACTGAGACTCCCTGGCGGGACACGATGTTGTCCTTGTCGATCACGTAGACGTAGGACCCGGCCATGTCGATCAGTACCGCCGACTGTGGGAGGGCGAGCGACATGCGGGTGGGTTCGCCGAGTCGGGCTCGGACGAAGAGGCCCGATCGCAGGAGTCCGTCCGGGTTCGGAATGACGCCTCGAATGGTCACCGTGCCGGTGTTCCGATTGATCTCCGGTGCCGCGAAGTCGACGGTTCCCGGTTGGTCGTAGACCTGGCCGTCGGGAAGGACCGCCTTGAACTGGTAGTCGCCTCGCACATCCTGCTTCATGCCGGCCTCGTTCATCCGACGGCGGAATTCGAGGAAGCCGTTCTCGGGAACCGAGAAGTAGACGTTCATCGGGTCGACGCTGGTGATCTTCGCCAGAAGGGTCGGCTCGCCTCGGCCCACCAGGTTCCCCACGCTGACGAGGTCCTCGCCGATCTGTCCCTCGATCGGAGCCAGGATCGTGGTGTAGGTGACGTCGAGCTGGCTTCGAGTGACCTTGGCCTTGGCCTGTTCGACCTTGGCCGCGGCGAGTTCGACGTTCGCTTCGGACTCCAGGATCTCGATCTCGGTGGCCGCGCCCTGGTCGAAGGCGGCCTGGTACTTCGCCTGGATCTGCTCGGTCAGTTGGAGATTCGCTTCGGCGCTTCGAAGATCGGCGTTGGCGATGGCGAGGTTCGCATCGTATTCATCCGGTTCGAGTCGGAAGAGCGTGGCGCCGGCTTCGACGATGTCTCCCGGCTGGAAGTCGCGTGACTCGAGGAAGCCGGAGATCCGGGCTCTGATTTCGACCGTCTCGAGAGGCTCGACGGTGGCGACGATGTCCCGGTACGGTTCGAAGCGCCGCATCTCCGGGTGCATCGCCGTCACTTTCGGCGGCGGCGGCGCCTGGAATGCGTTTCGCTGGTCTTCGCAGCCCGTTCCACCAAGGGTCAGGATCAGGGTGAGCGGGGCGAGGGTCTCGATGATGGTTCTGGTGTGGTTGTTCACCCCCGGATGATATCTCAACCGCTCACCGGGGGTTTTCGACCAGGTGTTACCGGAAGAGCCGCCGGATTCTCCGATATTCGTCCAGCCAGCTTGTGGGTTCGCGAAAACCATGGGCCTCGACGGGGTAGACGGCGACCTCCCAATCCTCCTTCTTCAATTCGATGAGCCGCTGGGCGAGTCTGACGGTGTCCTGGAACGCCACATTGTCGTCGACCATGCCGTGGCAGATCAGCAGCGGATCCTCGAGGCCTTCGGCGTGCTCGATCGGCGAACTGCGCCGATAGGCGAGCGGATCATCCGCGGGTGCGTTGAGAATGTTCCGGGTGTAGCCGTCGTTGTAGTGGGCCCAGTCCGTGACCGGTCGAAGGGCGGCTCCGCACGCGAAGGTTCCGGGCCGGGTGAAGAGACCCATGAGCGTGACGAAGCCGCCGTAGCTGCCGCCGTAGACGCCCACTCGTTCCGGATCGACGCCGTGCTCTTCGGAGAGCCATGCGATGCCGTCTTCGAGGTCGTCGAGTTCGGGAGGCCCCATGTCACGGGCGATCGCCGTCCTCCAGTCGCGGCCGTACCCGGCGCTGGCGCGATAGTCGAGGTCGAGAACCACGAAGCCTTCTCGGGCGAGCAGGTCGTGGAAGAGACCTTCGCGGTAGTACCGACTCCATCCCGCATGGGCGTTCTGGAGATAGCCGGCGCCGTGCACGAAGAGCACGGCCGGTCGCGGAACGTCCCGGTCGAGTCCGTCGGGTGGAAGGTGCAGTCGGCCGCGGATCGGACGGCCGTGTCTTCCCGGGATGTCGACGAGGATGGGGGTGTTTCGTTCGATCGCGTCGAAACGCTCCGTCGTGGATCGTGTGAGGGCCGGCGTTCCGGGTTCGGGATCGGAGGCCGAGCGGACGTGGAGTTCCGGCGGGGCGTCGAGGCTCGAGTGGAGGAAGAGGACTCGTTCGCCGTCCGGGCTGATCGCGAAGGACTCGACCATTCCCGGCTCGTGGACCATGGTCTCGGTCCAGCCGGTTCCGGGCACGACCCGTTCCAGACGCCAGATGCTCGGGTCGTCTCGATTGGAGATGAACCAGAGCGTGTCGTCCGTCGGATGCCGGCGAACGGATTTCACTTCGAATCTTCCGGCGACCAGGGGGGTGACGGTGCCTGCGATCGGTTTGGCGTCCGTCGAGGATTCGTCCTCATCGGGCCTGGATTCGGACGCGCTCGTCGCGTCGAGATCTTCGGTCGAGGGAGGATCGTCCGTTTCGGTGGGCGAAGATTCCGTGGGGACCGCGTCACGGCGCCAGACCAGCAGGTCGGACCAGCCATCGGCCTCGCTGAGAAACCAGAGCGCCGATTGATCCCGCAGCCATCCCAGTTCGTTGAATCCCCACCCGATCCAGGCCGGATCATGAAGGTGATCGATGAGCGTGCATCGGCCGTCCTCGATCGCCGAAGTCGGATCGAGTACGGCCGTCCATCGATCCTTGTTGTCGTGGCTGCGGATCTGAACCGCGGCGAGATCGCCGCTGGAGCTCCATCTCACCGTGTTGATCGAGATCGGTCGGGCTTGTGGAGAGGCCGGCTCCTCTTGGTCTTCCTCGAGCCGTTGCTGCCGGGCCGCCGAGGCGATGAGACCGATGGCGGCGGCGGCGCCGTCGTCCGGCTGCGGGTCGGCGTCGTCGGTCGAGTCGTCATCCGAGACGATCGACTCGTCGAGGGCCGATCGCCATTCGAGGTTCTCCGCTCGGATCGCTTCGAGGCGATCGGTCGTTCTCTCGGGGAGTGCCTCCAGATCGATCTCCCGATGGGTCGCCTCGAGGAGGTCGATGAGAAAAAGGCGTTCGGGGGTTCGGTCGTTCGAACCGACCTTCGATCGAATCCTCCGTTGCTCGACGTAGCCATCCTCCGTCACGAAGACGGGCATCGCATCCGCTCGGGATTCGGATCGACGGGCCGGTGCGGTCTCGAGAAGCATCCAACGACCGTCGGGGGAGAGATGCTCTCGAACCGAACGAAGGGCGGGGTCGAGTCTGATCGGGCCGGCGACGTCGTGCTCGTTCTCGTCACGTCGCGCCTCCCGGCGAAGCCTGGACGTCTCGCGACGCTCGGTGCGATCACGGAGGACGTCGAAGATCCGTCTCTGGTCGGCGGAAAGGCCTTCCGGGTCGGCAGGCGGCTCCGGTTCGTCTTCGAAGCGAATCCGGGCCGTCTCGATCTCGATGCCGGTCTTCAGGTCGCGGAGGATGGTGACGCCGTCGCGTTGGAAGGCGATCCGCCCGTCGGTGAGGAAATGCGGTCGTGATTCCGACGAAGTGGTCCGAGTGAGTTGTGCCGACTCGCCCGAGGCTCGATCGAACAGGACGAGGTCGCCCTGGCGACTGGTGATCATGAGGGATCGCTCTGGATTCCAGTCGCCGCTCGGAGTCATCGCGTCCGATTCGGCATCCGAGAGCACCATCTCCTCGCCGGTCTCCGGGTCGATTCGAATCATGTCACGTTCTGAAGAATCGCCCCGTCGCCTCGAGAAGACGATCGTCGAGGCATCGACGCTCCATCGCGGACGCTCGGGCGAGGCGCCGATCCAGGCCGGATCCGACATGATCATCTCGAGCGTCAGCGGTTCGACGGTGGGAGGTGCGGTCGGTTCGTCGGCGTTCTGAGGAAGGAGCAGGACGATGGTGAGGAGAAGCGTCATGGCAAAATCGTACGCGTTGGGATGTTCCTCGGTCGACCCGTGCCGGGGCGGGAAAAGGCGTCTCGCGGCCGATCTTCGAGACAGTCCCGAACCGATCTTACGGCTTCAGAGCGTCGTGAGCGGCGATCGGACGGCGTGGTCGGACCGTTCCAACGAGTAGCATCGTGGA
>JABABZ010000092.1 GCA_014237965.1 Phycisphaerales bacterium
TCCCGATGTCTCCCCTCGTTGGCCGCTGGTTCTCTCGTGGCCCGGAGATCCCCGGGTTCCCGTGGACACCAGGGATGCGGATCGCGAGCTGGATGTCTTCGATCATGTGATCAACTTCCTCGAGGACCATCCGCCCATCGAGGTGGAGGTCGAGGCCAGGGAGCTTCCGCCCCTGGAGTACGACGATCGTGGAATCGCAAAGCCCCGTGGCAAACCGGTCAAGGTTCGCAAGATGGTCGAGCGAGGTCTTGTCGGAGCCGATGTCATCGCCTCGGAAAGTCTGCAGGACGAGTTCAACGCCTACATGGCGGCGAAGGGTCATCCCGAAATCATTCTTGATTGCGGCGACCGGGTCGTCCATCATGAATCGACCGCAGCGGTTCGTGACAAGGAGGTCCGTTCCTCGATCAAGGCGGCGCACGATCTCTTCCACGACGCGTACCGGGCAAAGGGTCGCATGCCTCGTGAGCGGGATGCGGCCCCGAGCCAGGCTGAATCGATGGCGTGGTTCATTCGGAATCACCGCCACGACTTCTCAGGCACCGACCGGGCCTGGCCGCGATTCCCGATCAATGCACCGTGGCCCGTTCTGATGATGCTGGCCGCGGACAACCAGCCACTCCGGGAGCGGGAGAATATCTGGAGCAGGTATCGCGACGAAGGTGAGTTCAGGACCTATGGCGAGTACATCGGCGGAATCGCTCAGCAGTTCGACATGCAGTCGGCTCGGCGGGTGGCGCCCTTCGCCTTCAGTTATGGATCGATCCAGATGATGTGGAAGGACGGGGGTGTCTGCGGCACCATGGGGAACATCGGTGCACGGACCCATCGGATCTGCGGCGTTCCGGCATCCACTGCCGGCCAGCCCGGGCACTGCGCCATCGTGTTCATGGAGCAGGATCCCGCGACGGGTCGCTTCCGTTGTCGTGGCGGGCAATATGCCACGGGGGGCGACGAGGTCACCACCGTGCATGCTGGCTGGAACTACGACGATGTCGGTGGGCGTCGTCCGATGGTCTTTCACCAGGCGGTCGCCTGGGCGGTGAATCATGATGCCCAGGCCTTCATCGAAGCGATGGTGCTGCGGCGAGTCTGGGATGCGCTCGACGAGACGGAGCGATCACGCCAGTGCGTTCAATGGATTCACAAGGCGATGGAAATGAATCCCTTCGCGTTGCCGTTGATCGTCGGGGTCATCGCCGCTGCGCCCGACTCCATGACCGCCATCGAGATGCTCGACGAGTTTGAGTCCGGCTTCCAGCCGTACGCGGCCAAGGAGTTCGAGCTGTACCGGGGAACGGTGCGGAATCTCGTTCATGGACGGATCCTGGCGCTTCCATCACCGGAGACCACGGAGGCCAGGGAGCGGCTTCTAGAAGAGCTCGACCGTCAGCAGTGCGAGCATGCGAAGTTGCTGGCCCGCAGCTGGAAGGACCTGGGAGATGAGGTCTTTCTCGAGAATTGCCTGGCTGCATCCGTCGAGTACCTCCAGTCGCCCGCGCGGACGAAGAACAAGAAGGCGTCCCGGCGTTTTGCGGACACGATCCGCACCTGGGGGAGATCGCTGAAGTCGAAACAGCGGCGAAAGGCGTGGGCCGACTCGTTGTTGGAGACGTTTGCGGGCCACGAGCTGCCGGTGATCGGTCGAAAGACGTCGGTCGACCCGGCCTTCGTGGTGTTGTGCGGTTTCGCGGAGCGGCCGGTGCCGACCGTCGAGGAGCTCGAAGCCGTTGATGTGCAGAACGGCAAGGAGAAGAAGCCGTCCGGCGAGCCGGCCGGGGGCTGATGCGACCGAGTTGATGCCTCTCCATGTCGGACGTGCATCGCTCAACCAGCAATCGAAAACTGAAAAATCAACCCGCCTCGACCCTGCGTCGGGGCGGGTTGTCGTTCGGTGGCAAGGATGCGCTTCGGGGCGAGGTCCATGCGGGTTTCTCGATGGGTCGGGTAGGATGCGTTCAAGGAAGGCATGGTGCGGTAGTCGAGCCTGACTGGAGATGCCCGGCTTCGCTCGATGCCGGCCGATACATGGAGACTCAGTGTGATGAAGGATCAGGAGAACAGGATCTCGCGGCGGACCGCTCTGAAGGGGGCGGCGGTCAGTGGTGTCGGACTCGTGGTCGGAAACTCGTTCGCCGAACAATTATCGAAGCAGGCGGTAGCACCGCCGGAGGCCATCTTGGGATCAAACAACGAGTGGTTCTCGCAACGTGCGTGGAGCGTGAGCGCCAACAAGGTGCTTCCGAAGGCGGATGGGCTGACCGGCAGCGTCACCACCCTGGCCAGTCGGATCGAGTTTCCAGCGTCCGCTGAGGAGATCGCCGCCATCGTGAAGTCGCTTCCGGCGACCACCCCGATCGCCTGCGTATGCGGCGGACACGAGTCGTCGGGGGCGGCGCTCGTCGCGGACCGCGACGCGGTGATCCTCGATCTCGGTCTCCTCAAGTCGATCGAGTTCGAGACGTCCGATGACAGGACCCTTGTCACGGTGGAGGCCGGTGTGATCTTTCGCGAACTCGTCGAGGCGGTGAAGGCCCACGGGGGCGCGTTGCCCGTCGGCACCGGCCCCGGCGTCGGCGTGGCCGGGTACACCCTCAACGGTGGGCTGAGTAGCTACTTCTCCAGACGGCTCGGTCTGCTCGGGCAGCGTGCCGTGAAGATGACCGTGGTGACCGCCGATGGCGGGATCCGCGTCCTGACGCCTGAGGACGAGCTGTTCACGGCGATGCTCGGTGCGGGAAGTGCGCTCGCCATCGTCGTCGACATCACCTTCGAGATGGCCGACGCCAGCGCAATCAAGGGTGCCGAGCAGCGCGTCTTCGGATTCGAGACTCGGGCCCAGGCGGTCGAGTACTCGAGGAAGGCGATGCAGTTCATGAAGGAGCAGGTGATGCCGAACGAGTCGGTCTCCCTCGAGATCGTCGTGACAGGCACCAAGGCGATCGTCGCGACGACGGTCTTCTACGACACCTTTGAGGGCGACACCGCCGAATTCGTCGAACCGCTCGAAGCGATCGCGTCGGGCATGGAGCTCCCAACCTACGCGCAGGCGCAGTGGGGCTCTTGGTACGAGGCTGCTGCGGCGCTGTGGCCGGTGATCGCCGAGCAGAAGGGCGCCCCGCTCGCGACGAGCTACCACTGCGCGGGCACGACCGGGATTCCCGAGGACGCCGTGCTCGACTTCGTGGGCGACGTCGTGGTCGGCGAAGCGCCGCTCGACGAAGCGGCGATGTCGATCGTCGAGATCCGGACGCTCGGTGGCCAGGCCCAGCGGGGGCCGAAGATTCCCAGCGGCAACTGCGATCACGCGTTCTTCGTGGATCTCGTCACGCTGTACGACGCCAGTACCAAGTCGCCGGCCCAGCGACAGGAGATCGTCGATCTCACGAACCGGGTCGTCGACAAGTCCCGCGCGGTCACGGGGCTCGGCGTCGACTTCAGCGGCACCCATTCGCAACCGGACGACGTCGACCGATCCGCGGTCGCCGCCGAGATCTTCGGATCGGCCGAGATGGCTCGTCTCGTCGAGGCGCAGAAGAAGAAGATGGACCCCGACAATCGGTTCAGGTTCCATCCCTTCGCGAAGTTCGTGGGGTGAACGAGTACCGGTCGTGACTCTTGACGGCCCGTCCCGCGTATCCACCGAGGTCGATTGCAGCGGCGACGGAGAACGGCATCCCGACCGGAGAGGATTTTCATGAACTTCTCCGGTCGTACGTTCCGAGTCCTGACGCACCATGAAGGTCTCCGCCGAGAAGAGGGAGAGGAGACTTGACCCGAGGAATGATTCGGACGTCGCTTCGGGGACGTCATTCCGTTCGAAGGATCTTCTCCATCTTGCGGCCCTTCGCGAGCTCGTCGACGAGTTTGTCGAGGTATCGAGTCTGTCGGGTCAGCGGAGTCTCGATGTCCTCGATCCGGTAGCCACAGATGACGCCCTTGATCAGTTCCGCGTTCGGATTGAGCGTCGCCCGCGCGAAGAAGGTCTCGAAGGCCACCTCTTCGTCGATGAGGCCGTCGAGCGTCTTCTCGTCGAAACCGGTCAGCCACTCGATGACCTCGTGCAGCTCGGACTTCGTCCGGCCCTTCTTCTCGACCTTGTTGACGTAGTGGGGATAGACCGAGGCGAAGGTCATCTTCGCGATCCGTGCATCGTGCTCGGGGGTGGTCTTCGGCATGAGGCGGACTCCGTACGTGGGTTCGATCGGTGGAAATCGAATGGTCGCCACCGATGATAGATCATCGCTCGAGGTTCCTCGGCCGGGCTGCATGGCAATGCCGTCCGGTCTTCAATCGAGGTCAAGCAGGCCGAGCGTCGCAAGGATCAACATGCCGAAGATCCAGATCGGGAAGAGCATGACGAGTACGCCGGGCACGTCGAGCAAGAGCCGCATCAATGGAATCCGACGCCGTTTCCCGGCGGTCGATGGGTCGGCTCCACACTCGGGACAGCACTGGACACCGGCTTCGGAAACCGTTTCGTCCAAGCGATAGCCACACCGCGGACAGCGGTTCGGGGCAGCGGAGCGCATTCTTCCGATCCAGCACCATCGCAGGCCCGCGATGAAGATCGCCGGCAGGAAGATGCACAGTCCGTACGTGTTCGCGTAGTACGTGATGGAGCCGATCTTGTAGGCGCCGCCACCCGTTTGAGCGAGGAACGGGATTGCGATCGCGATCACCGCCGCGGTCGGCCAGCACCAGTCGCGCAGTCGAAGCAGAAGCACCGCGACGGTGTCTCGATGATCGAAATCAGGCGGTTCCTTCGGCAACGCGATCTCTCCGACTGGTCCGGGGGCATTCGCCTCGACACGCTGAATTCTAGACGGGAACGCAGTCGATGGATCCGTGGTCTTTCAGGCTTTCATCCACGGTCATGGGGGTGGCGCTGCAGGGCTCGTCTGTTCTTCGCTCGGTTCTTTCGGAGGCCGGACAGTGGCGATGGATCGAATGTTCGTGCGGACGAGCATGCATTTCGAAGCAAGACCTGTGATAATGACGACGCATGTACTGTGCTTCCTGCAACTATTCCTTGGTAGGGCTGCCCGGTGGGCGATGTCCGGAATGCAGTCGGATCTTCGATCCGGCGGATCCGACGAGTTTTCAGCAGGGAAGATTACTGCCCCAGATTCTCTTCGGCGTCGGTGCGGCGATCGTATTGGTGTTGGTGCATTTCGTGGGATTCTGGTTTGCGCTCGGGCCGGACTACGGCTTCTCCTTCAGTGCCACATTTCTCACGAAGTTCGCCATCGGTCTCGTCGCCGCGGTGATCGCCGCCATTCTTGCGGCGGTGAATCGATCCTGGTTCGGGAAGGTCCCGCTGCTTCTTGCGGGCATCCTGTGCTGTTGGGTGGGCATCTTTCTTGGCTACGACAATGGGTACCGAAAGTGGCAGTCGGGCCCGAACCCGCCGGACGAGGCGTTCGCCGACACCGCTCCGATCGGGGCGCTCCTTCTCGGATGGCTTCCGGCGGGAATCCTCGTGGCGTGCCTGTTCGGCGTATCGTCGTTCGTGGTCATGCTGATTCGAAGGCGGGCGATCAAGAAGACGGTCGGCGAGGGAACCGGCTAGATTCCCGTCATGAACAACCCGCCTTCTCCGGATCTCTCGGCCATGACCATCGGATTCATTGGGCTCGGCCTGATGGGTCGCCCCATGGCCGAGAATCTCCACGCGGCCGGGGCCACCCTCGCGATTCCCCGCCGTGCGGCCGAGTCGATGGCGGACCTGGGGTCGGATCGGATCGAGGTCTTCGAAACGCCGGCGGAGATCGCGAAGGCCGCGGGCATCGTGATTCTCATGCTTCCTTCCGCCGAGGCGGTCGACGCGGTGTGTGTCGGGCCGGACGGCCTGATCGCCTCGGCGACGCCGCAGACGCTCGTGATGGACATGGGGACGACCGACGCGGCGACGACCGCCTCCGTGGCCGGTCGACTTCAAGACGCGGGCGCGACCTTCGTCGATGCGCCGGTCAGTGGGGGGCGGATCGGTGCGACCAAGGGTCGGCTCACGATCTTCGTCGGGGCGGACTCGCCGAAGGACCACGATCGCGTCGCCCCGCTTCTGGCGGTGATGGGCGAGAACGTCACGCCGATGGGAAAGGTCGGGACGGGGCAGGCCGCGAAGGTCGTCAATCAGCTGATCAGCTTCTCGACACAGGTCACCGTCGCAGAAGCGATGGCGTTGGCGCGACGTTCGGGACTCGATCTCGACACGCTGATCCCGGCCCTTGCGGGCGGCGCGGCGGACTCCGTGGTGCTGCAGATCCTCGGCCCGAGGATGGCCGCGAACGACTGGTCGATCACGGCGCACATGGACATCGCGCTGAAGGATCTGGACATCGTGCTGCACGCGGCCGAAGCTCGAGGACTCGATCTGAAATCGACCAGGCTCGCGCGGGAACGGTGGGCCGACGCGGTTCGAAGCATCGGCGCCGAACACGACATCGCGGAGATCGTCCGGCTCGTCGACCCGGAATTCTCAGGCGGTGGCTGGCACGGTGGTGGCGATGCGGTCGGTTCCGGAACCGACGACTAGTTCGCTGAATCACGAGCGTTCGCCGCGTCGGTGGTCATCTCGTCCGCTTGCGGAGCCCCAGCAGTTCCTCGGCCCGTTCGCCGAGCGGCCGGTCCGCGAGGGTGGGCTCGGTGTGTTCCGCGAGATGTTCGACGACCTCGGCGTAGACCGTCTCCCGATCGGGACTGGTGTCGATCTCCTCGCAACGGCCCTTCTCCTTGAAGAGCCTCACCGTCGGAAGCGTGACCGCCTTGAAGGTGTCGAAGCGCTGCTTGAGGCTCTTGAGATTGTCATCGCTTCGCCCCGAGTACTTCGCCCGGCCCATGATCCGCTCCTCGAGCACCGGGTACGGGCATTCGAAGTAGAGCATTCGCGGGAGTTCCGCGTGACGACCGAAGACCTCGTACCAGGCGTCGAGATTCCCGAGTGACCGCGGGAAGCCGTCGATCAGGAAGTTGTTCCGGCCGGTGCTGCGGGTGATCGAGTCCATCGTCTTCTTCAGGAGCGTCACCACGATGTCGTCGGGAACGAGGTTGCCCGGCGTGATGAAGCCCTCGATGGTCTCGGCGAGCGGGCCGCCATGTTCGAGCTCCGCCCGCAGGATGTCACCGGTCGAGAGATGCGTCCAACCCAGTTGGGCCTCCGCCAGTTCGCACATCGTCCCCTTGCCGGCACCGGGGCCGCCGAGGACGAAGACCACGTTGGGCTCGGGGCAGGGCTGCCGGGGATCGCAGTGATGGATCGTGATGGTGGGGGCGGGGGCGACGCCCTTCTTGTAGACGTGCCATTCCCGATCGGTCGGCGGCAGGTCATCGTCGCCCGTGATGTCGTAGGCAAGATGTCCGTCGAGGCGGGCGATCCGCCAGGAGCGGTAGCTGTTGGAATAGGAGAGCGACGGGCTTCGCTCGCCCTTCCCGTCGGCACGATCCCAGGCCATCTTGCCGTTCCAGTAGCCGAGGCTCGAGACCGTCCCGGATTCGCTCGCCGCCGGGGGCGCAGTGGATGGAACGAAGAGTCCGTCGATCTCCGGGATGCCGGCGCCGGACACTTCGATGAACAACGTGTTGGGAATGGGGGCATCAGTGGAGGGCATGTCGGGTTTCGATGGAGTGATCGACGCCGCCTGAATGGGGCGGCCATCGTCCTCGAGTGCATGGACGGCGAATCCGCGAGTGTACCGCCCTCGGGTTCTCGCGCCCGGTCCCCGATGATCGAGCGGTCTGCATCACGCCGGAATTCGACGGTGCGGTCGCCACTCGAGGTCACACGGACGGATCGGGGGTCAATTCGTCGATGCGTCGAAGGCCTCGCGGCTCCTTGTCGTTCTCGAGCTCGACGATGAGACCGGGAATGTCGATCTTTTCGAGTCGTTCCGGATTCCACTTCCGTTGCACGAGTTCCGCCTGCAACGCTTTCAAACGAGGGATCTGGGACTTCGCCGATCCGCCGTACACCCGGAGTGCGTTGAGGCATCGTTCAATGCGATTTCCCATGCCCCAGCGTTCGGGATCGACCATCGTGACGCACCAGGGGACGCCCTCCTCGATCCCGTGTTCCGCGAAGAGATCGAGTCCGGAGAGGCGGATGCCGTCGGCGAACATGATCCCGCTCGGGGCCGGTTCGCGGATGGCTTCGTGGATCGCGGGCAGCAGCGGCGTGATCGCCTCGAAGGAGAGGTTCCGGTAGACCGATCCGATCGCACCTCGGGCGCGGCCGTCCTCGTTCTCGAGACCCGCGGCGACGGCGGCGAGGAGCGCGTCGCGATCAACGCCCTCGAGCGATCGGCCGAGCATGCCGTCCCGTCGGTCGAACAGGGCGAAGCAGAGGTATCGCTGTTCCATGCGGCGCGGATCCGATGCGTCGGGTGTGTCCGCGAGTCTGGTCAGCAGGTCGGGCAGGGCCGGCATCGCCGGACCGCCGATCGCGGCGATCGCTTCGGCGGCCTTGACGCGGAACCAGAGATCATCCGACTGCATCGCGACGCGGAGATCGTCGACCAGGGGAGCGGCTCGTCCCTTCAGCATGATCGCGGCCTGGCAGGCGCCGAGCCGGCCGTATGGATCGTTCCTTCGGAGAATCTTTCGGAGACTCGACGTCGGGTCGCCGTCGCGTCGGGCGAGTTCCATCGCCGCCCGTTCCCGCACCACCGGCGACCAGTTTTCGAGATTTCGGAGCAGTTGCCGGGTCGAGCGATCGGACCACGACTCGAGTCGAGTCCGGGAGCCCCAGCCGCGGCCGTCTTCGACCAGCGAATCCGCAGTGCGGCGATCCACCTCCGGCGGCGTGCTCGGTGTGCGACCGGTGAGATGGATTCGATCGAGCGGCTGGGCGTAGGCGAGCAGGAGCGCACCGGTCGCATCCCAGTTGCGGTAGCTGTCGGGTTTCGCCTGCGGTGGTCCCTGGTGCTGGAAGGTCCCGTCCCAGCGACGGGCGAGGTCGTAATACCAGCCGAACTCCTCCATCCATGCGCCACTGGCGTTCGGTCCCGACATGGCGACGCCCGGCATCGCCCAGAGCATGTTGAAGTAGTTGCCGGTGTGTCCGTTGTCGCGTTCGTTTCCGTGGGACGCCACGCTCATCCGCGAGAAGTACTCGGCGGCCTCCGCGTCGCCGAGCAGATTGAAGAGCACCGCGGCGGCGCCGTTCTTGCCGTTGTCGTCGTGCGTCTGGATCCAGGGATGGTGATCTCCGTACGGGACGCTTCCCTTGCCGACGTAGAACCGCATCAGGCGGGCGCTCTTCTCGATCGCCTCGTCGAGTTCGGGATCTTCGACGCCCGCCTTCCGCGCGAGGACCATCGAGATGGTGAGCGGAAGGCCCGGTGCGTTCATCATGCCGTAGCCGGAGAGCCGACCGTTGGTCTGCACCATGCGGTGGCCCCAGGAGCCCACCTCGCTCTGGCCGTGGACGATCTCCATCGTGATCCGTTCGAGGTCCGGCATGAAGGTCCGATCCCCGGTCGCGAGCACGTACTCCGCCATCAGGATGTTGATCGGTCCGTACCACCACGAATGCAGGCTGCGTCGTTCGAGATCGGAGTACGTCGAGAACGATTCGACCTGCTGCCGGACGAGGGGGAGATAGTCGGGGTTTCCGCTCGCGAGGAGCGCGAGGGCGTTGTAGCACCGCTCGATCGGCGTGCCCTTCTCCGGATTCGCGGCCATCTTCTCCGCAAGCGCTTCACACCCGCGCTCGAGAATCTTCGTCGACTTGGGACAGTCGAACGGGGCGGTCGCGGCGTAGCGACCGAGCGTGGGGAGCTTCACGGTGACTCTCTTCCGTCTTCCGTCGCGCCAGTTGATCAGGACGAGCCTTCCGCTCGATGCTTCAGCGATTCCGATCGCGCGGCCGAGTTCCGTTCGTGGATCGGTCTTGAAGAGTCGGCCGGTGGCCCCGAGGATCACGTCGCCCGGCCTCAGGACGCCGTCCGCGGGAGAACCCGGATCGACCTTCGTCACCATGATCTGCCGGGCCTCGCTGGTCTCCAACTTGTTGCTGTACATCCATCCCCGGGCTCCGGTGGGGCCGAGATTCCAATCGTGAGTGGCGCCCTCGGGGATCGCCTCACCTTTGGTGAAATCCGGATTCGCCACCTTCGATGGAGGTGCGGCGATCACCGAGGTCGAGAGCAGACCGGCCATCAAGGCAAGAGCGATCGAGATCGAGAGCGAGTGCTTTGCCATCACGAGAGGCCTTTCAGAGGGAGGGAGGACGCCCAGATCGACATGTCTTGGAGCCGACGGACGTCCGGCATTCTAGTCCGAGTTCCGCCGAGATCCGTCACCGAATCACACCGACCTGAATTTCCGAAGACTCGGGGTGGATCACGGAGTCCCGGTTTCGACGATGATGTCGCGGTCAGGCTGGGATCAGGCACCACGACGCCATTCGGATTCCGGCGGTCCGTTGAAAGGAACTTGAGTCATGCGGAATCACCTCGGCCGGTTCGGAATCTCCGTCGTCCTGCTCTTCTTCACGATCGGAAACTCCGCCGTCGCGGAGGCGCCCGTGAAGGTATTCGTGCTCGCGGGGCAGTCGAACATGGTCGGCGCGGGCCAGATCAAGGCGAATCCCGACCGCAACGACGGGCAGGGCTCGCTGGAGTGGATGGTGAAATCCTCGCCGCTCAAGGCGAAGGTCCAGGGTCTTCGAGACGCTTCCGGCGAGTGGGTGGAGCGTGAGGACGTTCGGATCTGGAACTTCGGTCGGACCGGCGGATTGAAGCCGGGCTACGGTTCGAACCCCGGCACCATCGGACCGGAGCTCGGATTCGGCACGGTGGTGGGGGAGGCCTTCGACGAACCGGTGCTCCTCATCAAGATCGCATGGGGTGGGAAGAGCATCGGCAAGGACTTTCGTCCGCCGAGCGCGGGTGGAGAGGTCGGTCCGGAATACCGGATCCTCGTCGATCGCACGAAGGAGGTCCTGCAAGATGCGGGAAGGCAGTTCCCCGAATTCGCCGGCCGGACCTTCGAGCTCGCGGGCATCGGCTGGCATCAGGGGTGGAACGATCGGGTGAATCAGGAGTTCAACGACGCCTACGAAGTGAATCTCGCGCACTTCATCCGCGACATCCGTCGTGATCTGAAGGCGCCGAATCTCCCATTCGTCATCGCGGAGACCGGGATGAGCGGTCCGGACGAGAAGCATCCCCGGGCGCTGTCGCTGATGGCGGCCCAGGCCGCGGTCGCGGCGAAGCCCGAGTTTCGCGATGACGTGGCGTTCGTGGGTACCCGGAGTTTCTATCGCCCGCCCGGGCAGTCACCCTCCGGGCAGCAGTATCACTGGAACTCGAACGCGGAAACGTACTACCTGATCGGGGAAGCGATGGGCGTCGCGATGGTCGATCTGCTGAAGCGGACGAAGTGAGGCCGGAACGGGTGGGGCTTGGGATCGCGGGTCGTCTGATCCTGCACGCGACGCCGCGTCCGAGATGTCACTTGACGACCGGGACGATCGCGTCGGCCCACATCTCGTAGGTGGCCGGCGTGAGATGAAGGAAGTCGGGCATCATCGTCTTCGAGATCTTCCCTCGAGGCGAACGATTCAATGCGATGCGCGGCGACATCTGCC
>JABABZ010000093.1 GCA_014237965.1 Phycisphaerales bacterium
ATCGTTGTCGAAGATCACCACCTTGGCCTTGAGCATGCCGACCATCGCGGCGAGTTCCTCGACCTTGCCCTTGCCGAGATAGGTCCTGGCCCGGGGATGATCACGTTGCTGCAGAAGCCGGCCGGAGACGTGCACCCCCGCGGCCTCGGCCAGGGCACCCAGCTCCCGCAGGGGATCGCCTTCATCGATGACCGAGTCCGGGAGAATCACCGCCACCAGGATGGCCGCCTCTTCGTGGATGTCGATGCCTTCGCGGCGGTCGTCCTTCATGCGAGCAGAGATTCCTCAAGGAGGCGGGGTGGGGTCGAACGTGGCAGCGACGATCGTAGCAGGGTCGCGTTTCTTCACGGTTCATGGCGGGATGAGCCATTCGACGAACGAGAGACCCTCCCGGCTCCGTATGATCCACGGTCGTCTTGTTCCATCCGCTGTCGCCGACAGGAATCCCAATGCCAGAATCCGATCGCAAACGCCCCGTCACCCGATTCGGCAACTGGCCCGTTCCAGTCCTCTGCGGTCTCCTCGCCGTCCAGATTCTGGTGACCATCGGCGCCGGCAGACGAGACGATCTGGCCTGGTTCGATCCGATCGTCGACGTCCGGTCCATGGTGCTCGAGGACTTCGTCGGTGAACCCGATGCGGCGAAGATGCAGGAAGCGGCGATCTCGGGAATGCTCGAGACCCTCGACGACCCGTACACGGTCTGGATTCCGCCACGACTCGAGCAGGACTTCGACAAGCAGATGCGAGGCTCCTACGTCGGAATCGGAGCGGAGATCGAAGTGGTCGATGATCGACTTCGGATCATCAGCCCGCTCGAAGGCTCCCCTTCCCTCGACGCCGGCGTCCGCGCCGGCGACGTGGTGCTCGACATCGATGGCACCGACACCCTCGGCCTGAGCAGCCAGGAGTGCATCGACCTGTTGATCGGCATCGAGGGTACGCCGGTCACCATGAAGGTGCGGCACGTCGACGGCACCGAGGAATCACTGGAGGTCGTGCGACGACGGATCGAGACTCGATCGGTCAAGGGATTCCGTCGTGCCGGCGAAGGCTGGGACCACATGCTCGATCCCGACGAGGGCATCGGTTACATCCGATTGACTCAATTCACCGAGCGCACGATCGAGGAGATGCGGGAGGCGCTCGACGCCCTCGACGCCACCGGAACCAGAGCGGTCATTCTCGATCTTCGATTCAACGGAGGCGGAACGCTCGACGGCGCGATCGACGTCGCCGATCTCTTCCTCGATCGCGGCGTGATCGTCTCGGTCCGGGATCGCGACGGTGAGGGACGGAAGTGGACCGCCACCGCCGATGCCGACGACCATCTGATCCCGATCGTGGTCCTGGTCAACGACGGCTCCGCATCGGCGAGCGAGATCGTCGCCGGAGCGTTGCAGGACAACGGCCGGGCGAAGATCCTCGGCGAGCGATCCTTCGGCAAGGGATCCGTCCAGGAGGTTCGCCCGCTTCCCGACGACCGTGGGACGTTGAAGATGACCACCGCCCGCTACTACCTGCCCAACGGGCGGAACCTCGATCGACGCGGTGACGAGGAGATCTGGGGCGTCGATCCCGATCCGGGCTTCGTCATCGATCTCGACAACGCCGACTACGCCAAGATCGTCGAGAATCGCCGACGATACGAACCCATCAACGATGGATCCGATGGTCTCGATGCGAAATTCGACGACCCCGCGTGGATCGAACGGGAGATCGCGGACCTCCAGCTCGCGGCGGCCCTCCGAACCCTGCAATCGAAGCTGAGCTCGGGCGAGTGGCTCTCGGTGGGAGGCGACCCGGGGTCGGATGCGGTGCTCGCCTCGGAATTGCTCGATCAGATCGCCTATCGAACCCGCCTGCTCGATGAACTGAAGAAGACCTCGGCACGGATCGACGAACTGGACGAGTCCGGCGAAGTCGAATCGTCGGTCGGATTCGAGATCCGCGACGAGAACGGAACGGTGATCGGACGCGTCCCGAGCGGGGAAGCAGATCGGATCGGCGAACTCCTCGACCGGTCCGGGAAGATCGAATCGCCGGAAGGTGAAGTCGCCGAGCCATGAGCACCAGGTCTCCGGATGATCCGACCGCAGTCCTCGTCCTCGGGATCGAGACGAGTTGCGACGAGACCGCCGCGGCGGTGGTCGATGGCCACGGACGGGTCCGTTCTTCGGTGGTTGCCACACAGCACGAACTCCATGCCGAGTACGGCGGCGTGGTCCCGGAGATCGCCAGTCGGGCACACCTCGAACATCTTCTCCCGGTGCTCCGTCGCGCCGTCGACCAGGCGGGCGTCGCGATGTCGGACCTGGACGCGATCGCGGTCGGTCATCGACCGGGTCTGATCGGCGCCCTGCTGGTCGGAACCAGCGCCGCCAAGGGACTCGCGCTGGCGCTGGAGATTCCGTTGATCGGCGTGGACCACGTGCATGCCCACCTCGTGGCGGGCCTGCTGGATGCGCCTCCGGTCGCGTTTCCGAGTCTGGGGCTGGTGGTGAGCGGCGGACACTCGAGCCTCTACCTCGTACCCGATCCCATCTCCCCCATCCTGCTCGGCCGAACCATCGACGATGCGATCGGCGAAGCCTTCGACAAGGTCGCCGCGATGCTCGACCTCGGCCATCCGGGTGGGCCGGAGGTCGAACGGCTGGCCGCGAACGGCGACGCGGACGCCTTCGACTTTCCCGTCGCCAACCTCGGCAAGGATCGCCTGGACTTCTCCTTCAGCGGACTGAAGACGGCCGTGCTCTACGCCGCGAAAGGCCAGCCCGGACGAACACCTCCCATTCTCGACGAGCGACGCCGTGCCGATCTCGCCGCATCATTCCAGTCCGCGACGATCAAGGCGGTTCGTCGAAACCTCCGACGGGCGTTCGAGCAGCATCCCGAAGTCCGCGGGCTTCTCGTCGGCGGTGGCGTCTCCGCCAACCAGGCCGTTCGTCACATGCTGGAAACCGAATCGGCGGCCCGAAAGATCGAGCTCCGACTCCCGCCCCTCGAGTTCTGCGTGGACAACGGGGCGATGATCGCGGGCCTGGGCGCCCGGCGACTGGCCGCCGGTGAGTCGGACGGGCTCGACCTGGCCCCCGCCGCCACCAGCCGCAGCGCCGTGCAGCCTGGCTGAACCGGCGCGAAACTCCGACGACTTCGATACCGTCAGGAGAGCAAGCCCGCTGATTCCGGACGTCGGTCCGGATCAACCCACCGTCGGACCCGAGTGACTCCCCCGTGACCTACCGTCCCCCCTATGTCGATCCCAAGTCGGTGATGCTCAAAGGCGCCCATCCGGCGACTCTTGATCCCGACGACCTCATGAAGCAGTGCGAGTTTCGTTTCGGGAAGTCCGGCGGACCCGGTGGTCAGCATCGCAACAAGGTCGAAACCGGCGCCTTCATCGTGCATCTTCCGAGCGAGATCCAGGCCAAGGCGACGGAGAGACGACAACAACAGGTCAATCGAGTGGTGGCGATGTCCAGGCTTCGCCTTCGGTTGGCGCTGAAGGTTCGAACCCCGGCGAGCCGTGACCGCCACCAGCCGAGCGATCTCTGGATTTCGCGACGGCAAGGCAATCGAATGCCGGTGAACCCCAAGCATCGTGACTACCCCGCCCTGCTCGCGGAAGCCCTCGACGTGATCGTGACGCGACGGTGGGACGTGGCCGGTGCCGCGAAGATCTTCGAGATCTCGATGAGCCAGCTGTCGAGGCTCGTCCATCACCATCCCCCGGCTTTCGCGATGCTCAACGAGGGTCGAGTCTCCGTCGGACTTCCTCCGCTCCGGAAGTGATCGAGCGGCGATGCCGACCTGCGGAGTGACTTTCCCCGTGCCGGTCCGGCTCCGACGCCGCGGGACCGCTAGGCTGCAGGCATGTCACACTCCGAAACCAATTCCGACTGGCGACTGGACGACGCCCGACTCCAGCGACTGGTCGACATTCGTCATGACCTTCACGCCCACCCTGAAGTCGGCTACGAGGAACATCGAACCAGCAAGGCCATCCAAGCCGAGTTGACCGACGCGGGAATCGAACATGTCGCCGGTCTCGCGGGTGGAACCGGCGTCCTCGCCTGGATTCCCGGAAAGTCGACGCGGCCGGCCATCGGACTGCGAGCGGACATCGACGCCCTTCCGATCGAAGAAGCGACCGGACTTCCCTGGGCGTCCACCCACCCCGGACGCATGCACGCCTGCGGGCACGACGGGCACACCACCGTGCTGCTCGGCGCGGCTCGCGCCCTCGCTGAAGAAGCGGCGGCTGGAACCCTCGATCGATCGGTGGTCATGGTGTTCCAACCGGCGGAAGAAGGTGGTGGCGGGGGTCGACGAATGGTCGAAGACGGCTGCCTCGACGGGCGAGTCGCGCCGTTCCCCGTCGAGAAGATGTTCGGCCTGCATGGCTGGCCCGGACTCGATGCAGGCATCGTCGGAACCAAGGACGGCCCGTTGCTGGCCGCCTCGGATCGCTTCGAGATCATCATCGAAGGTGAAGGATGTCACGCCGCCTGGCCGCACACCGGACGCGACCCCATCGCCGCCGCAGCCGCGACGGTCACCGGACTGCAGACGATCGTCTCCCGGAACGTCGATCCACTGGACGCCGCGGTGGTGAGCGTCACCGTGCTCGAATCCGGCTCTGCATTCAACGTGATTCCCATGTCCGCGAGACTCGGGGGGACGGCCCGAAGTCTTCGCTCCGAGATTCAGGATCTCATCGAAGCGAAGATCACCGCCATCGCCGAGTCGATCGCGACGGCGCACGACTGCAAGGCCACGGTCCGGTACGACCGCGGCTATCCCGTGACCGAAAACCATCCGGACGCGACGAACCGATTCCGCGAACTCGCCCGCGACGAGGTCGGCGCCGACCGGTTGGTGGAGATCGAGCGCCCGGCCATGGGTGGCGAGGACTTCGCGTACTACGGCCAGGTCGTGCCCGCCTGCTTCTTCCTGCTCGGCCAGAAACCGGCGGGCGAAGAGTCGATGCCGGAACTGCATTCCCCGCGGTATGACTTCAACGATGGGACGCTCGAAACGGGCGTGCGGCTGTTCCGACGCCTCGCCATGGAGGCCTGACAGGAGCGACCCGACGCGGCTTCCGTTTCCGACGGTGAGGGTCTCGACATCCTGCGGCGGTCGTGGATCGTCTGATTATCGATCATGACGACCCGGCCGAGTTATCGGGCGCGGCAGCGATCGCGCCGGCAGCGGACGGCCGAACCCCAATTCAACGCTCGGAACCGCCACAAATCGGAACAAATACGTCGACCGAACGTCAAGAAAGGCTACTGTCCAGTTCCACGACCGGACCGCCAGATCCCCACAAGAGAACCTCAGACATGACTCGATCAGCCTCGTCTCGCTTCACCGTCCGATTCCTTGCCGTCGCCTCGGCGATCGGTCTCGGACTGCTGACCCTGGAGGCCTCGTCGTCCAACGAACGCCGACCCGGACTCCAACGTGATCGCGTGTCGAATCCAGCCGTCCTCCCTCCCGCCGACGTGGTGCCCAGCCCGCTGCGCCACACCGCCGACGGGGACGAGACCTCGATCGCGGTCACCCTCGATCCGGTTCTTCTCGAGCAGGCTCGTGATGCCGCTGAAACGACCGGCCGGGTTCGACTCGGGAACGTGGTGGTTCCGGGACGGGATTCCGTGAATCTCGAATTGACGCCGATCGTTCCGTTCACCAATGACGCCGTGCTCCTGGCGGTCGATGCCGACGGCGTCGAGCGGCCGATTGCCCGTCCGACGATTCTGGCCCTCGGTGGAACGGTCGAAGGCGATTCGGAGAGCGACGCGTTCATCAGTTTCGGGCCTTCGGGCGTCGAGGGTTGGATTCGAGTCGACGACGTCGCCTTTGGAATCTCCGACGGCGTCGCCGGCGGACCGATTCTCGTCCACCGACTGGACGCCCTGCCGGCGATCGATCCTGAATTCCTCGAGGGCTTCTGTGGCGTCGACGACATCAAGCAGCCCTTCCGCCTGATGGAAGGTCGACGCGATGACGCCTCCGACCCCGCCAGCGGCGGAATCGCGGGCGTCGGGCCGACGCCCTGCCGTCGCATCCAGCTCGCCATCGAAACGGATCAGGAACTTCTCGGCATCTTCGGTGGCGATGAGTCGGCGGCGATGAGTTACATCGCGACGCTCGTGGCCGCGACTTCGCACATCTACATCCGTGACCACAACACCCGAATGGCCGTGAACTGGTCGCGTCTCTGGACCGGTGAGGATCCGTGGGACGCCGGAGGCACCAGCGCGCAGTTGACGCAGTATCGAGACTACTGGCAGGCCAACATGGGATCGGTTCAGCGGGATCTGGGCCACTTCCTCAGCGGACGCGGCCTGGGAGGTGGCGTGGCCTGGCTGTCCGCCCTCTGCTCCAACTACAACTACGGCCTCAGTGCCAATCTCGGCGGCTCCTTCCCGTACCCGATCGAGAACAACAACGGCGCGAACTGGGATCTCATGGTCTTCAGCCATGAACTCGGACACAACGTCGGATGCCCCCACACCCACGACATCGGCGTGGACGACTGCGCCGGGGGCGACTGCTCGGTCTCGCCCAACGGCACGATCATGAGCTACTGCCACACGTGTCCCGGCGGACTCGCGAACGTGCGGATGGAATTCTGCCCGGAGAACATCGAGCTGGCGAACGCTCACATCAACTCCGTGTCTTGCGACTTCGAAGTCACCCCAGAGAACATCGCGGTCAACGACTTCCGAATCGTCGAAGAATCCGTGCCGACCCGGATCGACGTGCTATTCAACGACGGCGGCGTCGAATGCGCGATCGGGAACATCCAGAGCTTCGATCCGATCTCGACCGCGGGCGGGACGATCGAGCTTCTCGAAGGCGCCGGAGTCGACGACCGCGACATCCTGCTCTACACCTCGCCAGCCGGCCACGTGGGATATGACTTCTTCGACTATGTGAACCGTGCGGACTCGATTCCGGACACCGGCTCGGTCACCGTTCAGGTCGAAGGCCTTATCCCGCCCGATGATCCGACGGGAACCACCCCCGGCATCCTCGGCGCCTATTACGACCTTGCCGATCCGACCGCTCTTCCGGATTTCGACTCCTTGAAGCCGTTCGGCGAGAGCATCTGGAGTCGGATCGATTCCGCATCCACCAACGGGGAATTCGCAGACACCGGCCGTTCGGACAACTTCGGCGTGCTCTGGACCGGCTGGGTCGACATCCCCGAGTCGGGCACCTGGACTTTCGGCACCGAATCGGATGACGGCAGCCGGCTGTGGATCGGCTCCCAGGTCGTGGTCGAGAACGACGGGCTCCACGGGATGCAGGAACGAACCGGATCGATCGGCCTCCAAGCCGGCAAACATGCCATCACCATCGGCTTCTTCGAGCGAGGTGGCGGCGCGGGGTGCATCGCTCGGGCCAGCGGCCCCGGCATGTCGTACGCCGTCATTCCCGATGACATGTGGTCCCATGGAAGCGGCGACGCCCCTTCCGGAGACCTCAATGGCGACGGCCTGGTCAACGGAGCCGATCTGGGCCTCCTGCTGGCCGGCTGGGGCGAGCCCGGACCGACCGACCTGAATGGCGATGGCACCACCAACGGGGCCGATCTCGGGCTGCTTCTCGCCGCCTGGTCCGCGAGCCCCTGATCCCTTCCGGCGGTTGACCCTCCATCGAGACCGATTCTCCGTTCCGGCGGCGATTTCGCTGTTGGCAACAGGGCCCGGGTTCGCTACACTGCTCGGCTCAACTCAGACCGCAAGCACTACTGGGCTGCGGCGACCACTTGTCCGGTCGCTGCCTCCGGAGCCTCCGAAGAGGAGCCGGATCCTGGTGGGAGGTAGGAAATCATGGCCAAGCAGGTCACCAAAGTATTCAAGATCATGGCTCCCGGCGGCAAAGCGACGCCGGCGCCGCCCATCGGCCCCGCACTCGGTGCCAACGGCGTCAACCCGGGCCAGTTCATCACCGCGTTCAACGATCGAACGAAGGAGATGAACGGAAAGATCCTCGGCTGTGTCATCACGGTCTACGACGATCGATCCTTCGAATTCGAACTCAAGGCCTCGCCGGCCTCGATCCTCATCAAGAACGCACTCAACATCGAGAGCGGCTCGGGTGAGCCCCACGTCAAGAAGGTCGGCACGCTCACCCAGGACCAGCTCCGAGCGATCGCCGAAGAGAAGATGCCGGACATGAACTCGGGCAGCATCGAAACCGCGATGAAGGTCATCGCCGGTACGGCTCGTTCCATGGGCGTCGAGGTGGAGAACTGAAATGCCGAAGTTCACCAAACGACAAAAAGCCAATCTTGAACTCGTCCCGGAGAACCCCGTCTCCCCGGAAGAAGCCGTCAAGGTTCTCAAGAGTTTCAAGGCCATGAATTTCGACCAGTCGATCAACGTGGTCGCCAATCTGGGCATCGATCCGAAGCAGGCGGATCAGGCTCTTCGGGGATCGATTTCGATGCCCAAGGGGATCGGTCGATCCGCCCGCGTGATCGCGTTCTGCAACAGCGACAAGGCTCCAGCAGCACTCGAAGCCGGAGCCGCTGAAGCCGGGGGCGAGGAACTCGTCGCCAAGGTCGCCGGAGGTTGGACCGAATTCGACGTCGCGGTCGCCAGTCCCGACATGATGCGGTTCGTCGGAACCCTCGGAAAGGTGCTGGGCCCCAAGGGTCTGATGCCGAGTCCGAAGGCGGGCACCGTGACTCCGGATGTGAAGACCGCCGTCGCGGAATTCGCCGCCGGCAAGCAGGAGTACCGGAACGACGAGGGTGGAAACATCCATCTCGTGGTCGGGAAGATGAGTTTCTCCGAGGCGGACATCCTGGAGAACCTCTCGTTCTTCATCGAAACCGTCGAGAAGATCAAGCCGGCCGCCGCAAAGGGCCTGTACTTCAAGAAAGTCGTGGTCTCCGGCACCATGACCCCTGGCGTGCAGATCGCCGTCTGACCCTCGCTGGAGCTGAACCATGAGCAAGCCCGTCAAGGAAATGATCATCGACGAATACCGACGACGTTTTGAAAACGTCGACGGTGGCGTCATTCTTCAGATTCGTGGCATGGACGCGTTGGAGAACAACGAGTTCCGCAATGAACTTCGCAAGAAGTCCATCCACATCACCGTCCTGAAGAACACTCTTGCGAAGAAAGCCTTCGTCGGAACCGACCTCGAAGTGCTCTTCCCCGCGCTCAAGGGACCGGCGGCGATCGCCTTCGGTTCCAACAGCCCCGTGGACGTCGCCCGCGAGATCGTCGAATGGGGCAAGAAGGTCAAGGAACTCGAACTCTGCGCCGCGTCGATCGACGGCGTGTACTTCGATGGCGAAGCGGGCGTCAAGGCCCTTGCCAAGTTCCCGACCCGAGACGAGGCGAAGGCGACCGTGGTCACCATTCTCCTCACCCCTCACCGAAACGTCGTGGGCTGCGCGAAGAGCCCTGGTTCCAAGTTGATGGGCGTCGTCAAGTCGCTCGAAGAGAAGCTCGAAAGCGGGGAGACCATCGCCAAGGTCGGATGACCGAGGCGACGATCACCCCTTCACTGATTCGTTACTGATTTTTTCATGTCCCTTTCCCGCCGCCCCGACTGGCCCTTGGGTTAAAGCTCGAACGGTCGAGCCCTCTCGGGGGGCAAACACAAGAGGAACGGAGTTTCCAATGTCCGAAGAAGCAACCGAAGCAAAGACCTTTGACGCGAAGATCACCAAGATGGGCGACGAGATCGCCGGTCTCACCCTCAAGGAAGCGGTCGACCTCGCTGACTACATGAAGGACACCTACGGCATCGAACCCGCTGCCGGTGGCGCCGTCATGATGGCCGGTGGTGGTGGCGACGCCGATGAAGGCGAAGCCGAGCAGACCGAGTTCGACGTGATCCTCGAAGCCGCTGGCGACAAGAAGATCCAGTGCATCAAGGCCGTCCGCGAAGCGACCGGCCTTGGCCTCAAGGAAGCCAAGGAAATCGTCGACTCCGCTCCCAAGGCGGTCAAGGAGAAGATCTCCAAGGACGAGGCCGAAGCCCTCAAGACCGCGCTCGAGGAAGCCGGCGCCAGCGTCGCCATCAAGTGATCGGAGCGGCTCTCGCCGCCTCCATCTCAGAAAATTCGATCAGCGACCCCGCCTTCAAGGCGGGGTCGCTGTCGTTTCAAGCCCGACCTCCGGCCTTCGCTGGCGACGAGGGGGCTATCCTTCGACGCATGAAACCGAACCACATCGGACTCGCTCGATCGATGACGATCCTCCTGATGCTCTTCGTGGCGAGTGCCACCGCCCGGGCGTCCGCCTCGGAATCGCCGCTGAATCTCGTCTGGATCTCGGTCGAGGACATGAGCCCATGGCTGGGTTGTTACGGCGACTCCACGGTGCCGACCCCGAACGTGGACCGGCTCGCCGAAGAGGGCATCCGATACGTCAACGCCTTCGCCACCACGCCGGTCTGCGCCCCCTCCCGCTCGACGCTGATCACCGGCAAGTGGACGACCGAACTCGGCTCGATGCACATGCGGACCGGAAAACCCAGCAACGCGGCGTTGTCACGAGATCCGGAGGCCTACGCGGACATCCCCAACTACGAAGCGGTTCCGTCGCCGGAGGTCCGCTGTTTTCCAGAACTGCTTCGAGCCACGGGGAGATTCTGCACCAACCGCAGCAAGACCGACTACCAGTTCAAGGCCCCCGGCACGGCCTGGGACCAGACGGGCGGAAAGGCCCACTGGCGAAGAAGATCCGGCGGCGATCAATCGTTCTTCGCGGTGTTCAATCTGACCGTGACGCACGAGAGCGGCACCTTTCCCAAACGTCCCCGGCAACCAAAGGTCGCCGACCCTGCGAGCGTCGCCGTCCCCCCCTACTTCCCCGACACCCCGACGGTCCGTGACGACATCGCTCGCACCTATGACAACATCGCCGCGATGGATCGGCAGGTCGGACGGATCTTGAACGAGCTGGAAGACGCTGGCGAGCTCGAGAACACGGTGGTGATGTTCTTCAGCGATCACGGAGTCGGTCTGCCGCGAGGCAAACGCTGCATTTACGACTCCGGCACCCGGATTCCCCTGATCATTCGATGGCCGGCGGCGATGAACCGCCGAGGAATCGACGAACGCGTCGTCTCCTTCGTCGACTTCGCACCCACCGCTCTGTCCATCTGCGACATCCGCCCGCCGATCTGGATGTCCGGCCGCGCCTTCGCGGGGCGATACACCGCCCCCGGCACGGGCGTCGCCTTCATCCATGCGGATCGAATGGACGCGGTCCTGGATCGCACCCGCGCCGTCACCGACGGTCGGTACCGCTACGTGCGCAATTTCATGCCGGAGCGACCCCGGCTCTACAACGTCGCCTACGCCGAGAATGTCCCGATGATGGCCGACATCCATGCCCTCAGAGCCTCCGGCGACGCGACGCCGGACCAGTGGCAACTGGTGGATCAGACCAAACCCAAGGAGGAGTTCTACGACACCGCCGCGGATCCACATGAAGTCCGGAATCTCATCGCCGACCCTGCTCACGAAGCGCGAATCGCCGCGCTCCGCGAAGCCTTGA
>JABABZ010000094.1:0-8146 GCA_014237965.1 Phycisphaerales bacterium
CATCGGTGCGGTGAACGTGCCGAAACTCCTGAGTCTGCTGATGGAGAGTGATCGCTTCGGTGAGGATCGCAAGGAGATCCAGGCCACCGCCGAAGAGCAGAACGCGACCTTCGAAGCCCAGTTCCAGGCCTTTCAGGAAGAGCATGCCGACGTCACTCCGGAGAGCCCGGAGTTTCCGGAGATCCAGGCGAGATTCCAGGCGATGATGCAGGAATACCAGACCTGGCAGAAGGGCACGATGGCGATTCAGCAACGGCTTGGTGCCGAGCAGATCGAAACGGCCTACCGGGAGTTGATCGAAGCCGTGGACATCGTCGCCGAGAAGCGACACATCGACATCGTGACCAGATTCGTTCCGACCAGCGACCCGTTTCAGGCCGACAGCATGGATCTCGCCGGCGAACAGGTTCGACGTCGACTGTTCCTCCGCTACCCGGATGCGATCGACATCACCGAAGCGGTCTCGGCCGAACTGGGCCTCTGACTCCCACCGACGACGGATCGCTCACGTCAACCAGATGTCTGCGACGAAGACCGATCTCGGAAGTCGCCCGGGTCCTCCAGGCGAGCGACGAGTCGGCGTGCGACCTCCTCGCGCACCGCGGCGAACGTCGGCGACTCGATCCCCGACTCCCGACACTCTCGAGCGATGCTGGTGACCGAACGGCCGGGGAGCCCGCATGGCACGATCAGGTCGAAGTGCGCGAGATCGGGATCGACGTTGAGTGCGAGTCCGTGCATCGTCGCCCAGCGAGAGACTCGGACACCGATGGCAGCGATCTTCCGGCCACCCTGTCCGTCCGGGTCCTCCGGCGTCCGACCGACCCAGACACCCGTGGCACCAGCATCACGCCCCGCCGGCAGACCGAAGGTCTCCAGCGAATCGATCAACACTTGTTCGAGGAGTCGGATCCACCCGTGGATCCGGAGCCCGAGATCGTTGAGATCGACCATCGCGTACGCCACGAGCTGGCCCGGACCGTGATAGGTCACGTCGCCACCGCGATCCGTCTCCTGCCGCTCCACGCCGCAGGCCGCAAGCATCTCCGCGGAAGCCCGCACGTTCTCCGCGGCTCCAGGCCGCCCTGAAACCGTGACCACGGGGGGATCATGCTCGAGGAGCAGAATAAACCCTCGTCGAAGCCCGGCCGCCCGCGCCTCCAGCACCCGAGCATGCCGCTCCCGCTGCAAGGCCAACCCGGCCTGATAGTCGATCGACCCCGGCCTGAGGATCTCCAACCATCCCTCCGGGGAGGTCCCAGGCGTGTCATCAGGCTGGTCAGGGGGCTGCAATGGGCGGTCCATCCGTGTACCGTATTCGCTTCCATCCTCCATTTGGAGACCCCTCTTCGAGAGTGCGGTTCATTCATGTCGCGGATCCACCCCACAGCCATTCTTGACTCTCGAGTCGAACTTGCCGATGACGTCGAAATCGGCCCCTACTGCGTCCTTGAGGGGGCGATTCGAATCGGCCGAGGAACCAGGTTGCGATCCCATTGCTTCATGCAGGGGCCCATGATCATCGGTGAAGACAACGACATCTGGCCGTTTTCGTCTCTGGGCGTCGCCCCGCAGACGCTCGACTTCGACCCGACGACCGAAGGACCCGGAACGCTGATCGGAGATCGCAACGTCTTCCGAGAGCACTCTTCCGTTCATCGTTCGATCCACGACAAGGATCCCACCAGAGTCGGCAACGACAACCTCTTCATGGATTCGGCGCACGCCGGGCATGACTGCCTGATCGCGGACCACGTCATTCTTGCGAAGGGATCCGTGCTCGGCGGGCACGTCATCATCGAGAACAACGTGATCATCGGTGGCAATTCCGGCGTCCATCAGTTCGTTCGAATGGGTCGTGGCTCGATGATCAGCGGTGCGGCGGGCACCGCACTCGACGTCCTCCCCTGGTTCATGGTGACGCTCCTGAACAATGCGAGCAGCGTGAATCTCATCGGACTGCGACGGGCCGGTCACACCCACGAGGACATCGACATCGTTCGCCTGACCCACAAACTCTTCTGTCGCAGCGGACTGACGGTCGCCGGCGCGACCGAACGACTTCGTGAGCACGCCGGACAGCCCATGGCCGACGAGTATCTCGAGTTCCTTGGGAAGTCGACCCGCGCCATCTGCACGATGCGCGGCCGCAAGACCCTGGCGCGGAACGCTTCGTTCCAGGCTGCCGACTCGACGTGAGCGGCACCGGGACGCCACCGCCCGTGACCACCGTCGATCTGCGGGTGATCGCCAGCGGATCAGGTGGAAACCTCTCCATCCTTTCCATTCGAAGACGTGACGATCCGCGGCCCGTCCATGTCTGCATCGATCTGGGTATCGGTCCCCGAACCCTTGCCCGGCGCCTCGACGCGCACGCCCCCGACATCGACCTCGACCATGTTCGAGCCGTCGTGGTCACGCATCCCGACACCGATCACATTCGCCCGACCTGGCGACGCTCTCTGGAATCGCGCGGCTGGCCGGTGTTCGCGGCCCCGAGCCATCACGCGGCCCTCGCTCGGCACGGCGTTCCCGGGAGACAGCTTCTGCCGCTCACCGATGGCGGCCGGCGGGCACCCGTGGTCAAAGGACTTCTGGACGTGACCATCGCCCTCGGACCGCATGACGACCACGGGTCGGCCGTGCTCCGATTCGGACTCGACACGGGGCCCGTCCCCAAGACCATCGGATGGGCGACCGACATCGGCCGCGTCACGCCGCAGGTCCGCGACCTCCTCGCCGGATGTGACTTCATCGGTCTCGAATCGAACTACGACCCGGTCCTCCAGGCCCGATCGAGCCGACCTCCATTCCTCAAGGAGCGGATCACCGGCGGTCATGGCCACCTCTCGAATCACGAAGCGATGGAAACCGTCCACTCGATGACGGATCACGATCGACTCGAGGCGATCGTCCTCCTGCACCTCTCCCGGGAATGCAACGATCCCGAGATCGTCCGACGACTCTGGAACGATCGGGGTTCCGGGCTGGCAGCGCGGCTCCACATCGCGGCGCAGGACGTTCCACTGGATTCCATCCGGATCTTCGAATCGATCGATCACGACACCGCAGGGCTTCTCCCCTATCCGGACCTGACCTCCGCATCGTGACGCGATCAGTCGGGCGGCGAAGATCCCGCCTCGATCGCGAACTCGAGAGTGACGTCTCCCGCTGCCGCTTCGAAGGCTGATCGGTTCGTCTGAAGCCAGCTCGCGGCGTCCACGGTGAATCGACCGATGGATTCGCCCGCAAGACAGACCGGAAGCAGCAACGGCAATCCGTCCCGATCACTCGACATCGGGACGACGAGGTCGTGAATCCGATGCCCCTCGACTTCGAGCCGTCGGTAGATCTGGACCGGCGGCCCGGGCACGATCTCGAAGCCCGCGCTCTCCAGCTCCGGAGGCCGCTCCCGCTCCGTCCACCAGGCCACGGGCGACCCAGATTGCAGAATGGTGCCCGGTTGAGCACAGGCGAAGGTCCCTCCGGCGCCCTGCGGTGCAAGATCGACGAGGGGCATCTCAAGGTGCTCGG
Source organism: Phycisphaerales bacterium (assembly GCA_014237965.1). Taxonomy (GTDB): domain Bacteria; phylum Planctomycetota; class Phycisphaerae; order Phycisphaerales; family SM1A02; genus UBA12014. Next base: position 3,535 of record JABABZ010000094.1, read on the forward strand.
AACCGATCCAGCGAATCCATCTCAGACCGGCATACACCGCCAGATCGATGGCCTCCGCGGCATCCCGAGTGATCTCCGCCAGAGCGTCGGGGAACGGATGCCCCGCCCAGATCGTCTCCAGAACGCCGTGGGCGGCTTCGATCCCGACCCTGGCACGGTCTCGAGCGAGGCCGCGATCCGGAACATCAAGATGCTCCAGATCTCCCAGCGCGAAGGTGATGGCCTGCAGTCTGATCACCTCGGGAATCGAGTCCCGCCATCGGGACGCGTCGGGGTCCGATTCGGCCGCGCGACGGAGGCCCTCGCCCGCCTTGACGAGGTTGGTCCAATGCCCGAGCAACGTCGTCCAGGTGACGAGATCCGTCGGGAGCTTCGATCGATGATCCGGCGCGTCTTCCACATCGACAGGATAGATCGCCGGCCGCGGCGGCGGGTCCCGATCATCCCATGCAGCGTCCCCCGCGACCCGTTACCTTCCTCCGTTCATGAGCGACCGGATCCTCCACGAATGCGGCCTGGCCGTCGTCAGGCTGCAGAAGCCTCTGGACTGGTATCGAGACAACCGAGGCGATGCGCTCTGGGGGCTGCGACGCCTCTTCCTCCTCATGGAGAAGCAGCACAATCGTGGCCAGGATGGCGCCGGAATCGGCACCGTTCGATTCGACATGCCGGCCGGCGAACGATTCATCAGTCGACTCCGAAGCGCCAAGCGGAATCCGATCGAACGACTGTTCGACACCGTGATGAAACCTCTTCGGAACATCTCCGACGAGAAGTTCAACCGACTCTCCGCCACCGAACTGAAGCAACGGATGCCGCTCCTGGGCGAGTTGATGCTCGGCCATCTCCGATATGGGACCCATGGGGGGCGGACCATCGACGTCTGCCACCCCTACCTCCGCAAGAACATCGTCGCCAGTCGGAATCTCGCGGTGGCGGGCAACTTCAATCTCACCAACTCACCGCACCTCTTCGACGAACTCGTCGACTACGGGCTCGATCCGGTCGGCGAGTCCGACACTCAGGTGGTCCTCGAGAAGATCGGGTACTACCTCGACCGTGAGCACGACCAGCTCGCCGCGACGATGGGGCCGGGTTCCTTCCGAGGGCTTGAAGGCCGGCAGCTGGCCAACGCGATCTCCGATCAGCTCGATCTCGTCCGAGTGCTGCGGAACGCCGCCGACCGCTTCGACGGCGGTTACGTCTTCGCTTCGCTGGTCGGCAACGGCGACCTTCTGGTCTGTCGCGATCCGGCCGGGATCCGGCCCGCGTTCATCTATCGCGACGAAGCCGTGGTCGCGGCGGCCAGCGAACGGGCTGCGCTGGTGACCGCGTTCAACGTCGAACCCGATCAGATCGAGGAACTTCCCGCCGCTCACGCCCTCGAGGTCAAACGCAACGGCGACATCCGCATCGCACCATTCACCGATCCGTTGCCGCTCAAGCGATGCACCTTCGAGCGGGTCTACTTCAGCCGGGGCAACGATCGAGACATCTATAAGGAACGAAAACGGCTCGGCGCCAACCTCGCGGAACGCGTCCTGCGAAAGATCGACTGGGACATCGACCATACGGTGTTCGGATTCATTCCGAACACCGCGGAGACCGCCTTCGCCGGCCTGCGAGAGGAGATCGACGCCAATCTTCGACGACGCAACGGCGAGGAGCTCTGGAAGCGCATCCAGTCCGGAGCCGTGACCCGCGAGGACGTCGACCGACTGATTCGGACCAGAGCCCGTTCGGAGAAGGTCGCCCACAAGGACCAGCGGCTTCGGACCTTCATCACTCACGATGCCGCCCGACGGGATCTCGTCTCGCACGTCTACGACGTGACCCGCGGAACGGTGACGGACCAGGACACGCTGGTGGTGGTCGACGACTCCATCGTTCGTGGAACGACGCTCCGGGAATCGATCATCACGATGCTGGCCCGCCTTTCACCACGGCGCATCGTCGTCGTGTCCAGCGCGCCTCCGATCATGTATCCGGACTGCTACGGAATCGACATGAGCCAACTGGGCCGGTTCATCGCGTTCGAAGCAGCGGTCTCCCTCCTGCGAGATCGCGGCGAGGAGGAACTTCTGCTCGAAGTCGAAGAGAAGTGCCGCGAACAGGCGGACTTCGAGCCAGATGCGATGCGAAATCACGTCGCCATGATCTACGATCGATTCACCCTCGAGGAGATCTCCGACCGGGTCGCCACGTTGATCCGGAGCGATCGACTCGATTGGGATGGTGAAATCGAAATGGTCTATCAGGACATCGAAGGCCTTCGGGAAGCGATGCCCGACCACGCCGGCGACTGGTACTTCACGGGCGAATATCCGACACCGGGCGGTTACCGGGTCCTCAACACCGCCTATCTGAACTGGCGGCAGGCCGACGAACGTCGAGCCTACTGAAGCCATCCCCGCGAATTCTCAGGGTTCACGCTGAAGTCGCCCCGACTTCAGGTCGAGAAATCAGGACGCGCTGCTCGAAACGTCATTCGATCCGAATGGCGACCGGCGTCCGGACCCGACCCATGCCTGAAGAACAGAACATCCGCCGAGGTCCTTCTCCCTTCGCGGCACCGCCCTACCGAGCCGACGTTCGCGCGGCCATGATCCGGGATCTGGCGACCTTCGCCAGCGGGACCGGCCCCCTGGACCCCACCGCGAGCGCCAAGATCGCTCGTCTCTATCAGGAGCGGCTCGAGGGTCCACCGCAGACTCACGAAGCAGGACATCGAGTCCGGACCGGGCTGATGGTCGCCTGAGGGCGATCCTCAGCCATGGACCGGCGGAATCTGAAATTCTCCTTGAACCATGATCGACAACTCGTCATCCTCGATCTCGGAGATTGAGATATCGGAAGGCCCTGCAGGAGGAGCAGGGCCTTTCGTTTTTTTGGCTTCTCGCGGCTCTGGATGTCCTCCCAAGGGTCTCCCGTCGCCGGGATCGGGACCCGAGACCGAATCCGAGCGATGCCGACCCCGGTTTCAGGGTGGTTCCGCCCCCGTTGGAACCCCCCCTCGCGTCTTGACGCTCGGGGGCGGTACTGCTCTACTACGCGACTCGCCGGAGGCACTCTTGATCCGGCTTCGTTTCGGCAATTCCCACTTCTTCGTGGGCGGTGCCGGTTCAAATTCGACCCGTTCCGAGGCCTACGGGCATGGAACGGGGTCCCATTCAGTCGGATGCTCGAATGGCCCGTTATCTCGGCCCCAAGGTCAAACTCTCCCGTCGTGTCGGTGTTCCGATCGCGGATATCCCGAAGCACACCTCGAAGCGGCAGCTGAACCCGCCGGGTCAGCACGGCTTCCGTGGCCGTCGCCCGAAGGACTACGGCATCCGCAAGGATGAGAAGCAGAAGCTTCGCTACCACTACAACGTGATGGAACGTCAGTTCCGTCGCTATGTCGACGAAGCGACTCGACGCCCGGGTAACACCGGCGAACTGCTTCTTCAACTTCTCGAATGCCGCCTGGACAACGCGCTTCGACGATCCGGCCTCACCCGCACGGTGTGGGCTGCTCGTCAGATGGTGGTCCACGGTCACGTGCTCGTGAACGGCAAGAAGGTCGACCGTCCGAGTTATGCGATCAAGGTCGGTGACGAGATCACGCTGCGAGAGAAGATCCACTCCCTCGCTCGCGACAACATGGAATCACTCGCTGGTCACATGGTCCCCGGCTGGCTCTCGATGAACCCGGCGGAACTCACCGTCAAGATCGTCGCCAACCCGACCTCGGACCAGATCCCGTTCGATGTGAACACCAACCTGATCGTCGAATTCTACCGTTGAGCCTGATGGGACTTCGGCCTCGACGCGTCGGTCCGCTTGACGGTCTGCGCACCAAAACGGGCCGTCGCGTCCGGATCCCTTCGAGGCCCCCGATGGCATCGATGGACCGACGCGACGGTCCTTTCGCTTGAAACGTCCATCCGTTCTCCTGCCATCCGTTGAAAGCCTGAAGAACGCTCGTCGCAACTCATGGAGCCGTCCGGACAGCGGACGAATCAACTCCTCTCCCGCTCGTCGCCGTATCCGGAAGCCCCCATGTTCCAGTTCCTCCGCAAGTACGACAAGTGGATCCTCGCCGTGGGTGGTTCGCTGCTGATGATCACCTTCCTGGTGCCGCAGGCCATCCAGGGACTTTCCGAGCACAGCGCCCAGACCGGGGCCACCTGGGCCACGGTCGGTGCTTCGAGCGAATCGGTCTCCGCCGGAGAAGCCGACATGCTCCGTCGCCAGACGCGCTTGATCGACATTCTCGGCGCGGGAACACCTCTCGGCCGACTCGGAGTCGGGAACAATCCGGCCCACTGGTACCTGCTGGTCCGGGAGGCGGCGGCCGCCGGCCTGATCGCGGGAACGAGTTCGGGCTACGAAGTCGCACAGTCGATCGCCGCCAACCGACCTCCCGAAGATGCCATCACGCCCGAGATGGTGATCGGAAGCCTCGCCGGCCAGTCGGGCCTCAGTCCCAAGCAGACTCTGGCCACGCTCGCGGAGGTTCGAGGAGTCACCCAGCTCATGGCGCTGGTGAGCACCGCGGGACGCTTCAGTGACACCCGGCTCCGCAGCGCCGCCGCCCGCAAGTCACTCGGAGTCGCCGCCGACGTCGTGG
>JABABZ010000094.1:8156-11532 GCA_014237965.1 Phycisphaerales bacterium
CAACACCACCCTGCCGGCACCCGAGGTCGACGAGACGAGCCTCGCGGATCAACTCACGGCTCATCGCGACGCCCTCGCAGGCGAAGGCGAGATGGGCTTCGGCTATCGAATCCCCGATCGATTCAAGCTCGAGTGGCTGATGATTCCCAAGTCCGCGGTGCGAGCCTCGCTCGAAGACAGCCCCGACCTCGGCCCGATTCAACTCCGCAAGTCGTTCATGAAGGACCCCTCCCGCTTCGGCGCTCCCACGAATTCCAGCTACTTCAGCAGCCGCGCCGACCAGGTCCGCACCGCGGTGCTCGATGAACTGACCGACGAACGGATGAAGGCCATCGCGAAGTTCCTGTCCGACCAACTGCAGTTCCCCCGCCGTGGAATCAACCGTATCGGCCTCCACTTCGACCTTCCCGCGAACTGGCCGGAGCGTCGACAGAGCCTCACCACTCTCGCGGACGAGACGGCCAAGGAATTCGACCTGCCGCTTCCCGCCTACCGCTCGAGCGGCCAGGAGTGGCTCCAGCTCACCGATCTGGACGACCAGGAACGCTTCGGCGATCTGGGGAGGAGCGGAACCGACCTCTTCGGACGGAACCGAATGCCCCTCACCGACGTCATCCCGGCGATCAAGGAATTCGGCGGCAGCGACACCGTGGCCGTTCAGGCCGGCGTCGGTCTCCCCCCGATGACCACGCTCGACGGAGATCTGTTCCTCGCTCGGATCATCGACACGGATCCCTCGCATCCCCCGGTGGAACTCGACGAGGTTCGATCGGCGGTTCGTGATGACGTCGAAGCGATCTTCAAGTACGAGTCACTGGCGGGCCAACTCGCCGAGATCGAATCCGCGGCTCGAACCGACGGCCTTCGATCGCTTGCGACGAAGTACGAAGTACCGGTTGAATTCGCTCCGGACATCCGAGAGGCCAACCTGCAGTTCCTCCTTCAGTATGGAATCCAGCTCGCCTCTTCGATCCCCGGAGTGGGGACGGATGCGACCGCGATCTCGGAAGTGATCGAACGATCCATGAAGCTCGACCCGACCGTCCCGATCGCGGACCAGCCGATCGACGAACGGGTCTTCGCGATCGCCCTTCCCGAGAAGCTTTCGATCCTCGTGGTGTCCATCGACAAGCTGGCACCGCTCACCGAAGAACAGTGGTCGGGACTCGCGGCGAATCAGGCCCCTCTGCAGGCCGCGATCGCCGAGGACCTCGCGTCCTTCGATCCCGAATCCATCTTCGGCTTCGACGCCATGAAGGATCGGCACAACTTCGTACGATCACGCGAGGACGATACCGACGAAGAATTCGCCGACGAAGCACCGGCCGCCTGAGTCGACCCTCGGGCCAACTTCCCCCACCACCCCTCTCGCCGGGATCGCACCGTGAGCAACATCGAACCACTCCCCAACATCGACTTCGAGCTCTTTTCGAAGCTCGACCTCCGCGTCGCCACCGTGACCGCGTGTGAACTCCATCCGAATGCGGACAAGCTTCTGAAGGTCACGCTCGATGACGGAACCGCCGACGGCCGCCAGGTCTGCGCCGGCGTCAAGGCGTGGTACGACCCCGCGGAACTGGTCGGAAAACAGGTCGTGATCGTGGCGAATCTCGAACCTCGGAAGCTCCGAGGAGAGATCAGCCAGGGCATGATCCTCGCGGCGAGCGATCTGAAGGACGCGCCCGCGGAAGAAACGGACGGCAAGCCGGGTCCCGATGAACGCGACGTGGTCGTCATGACCATCGACAAGCCCGTCAAGCCCGGCTCCCGCGTCAGCTGAAACCAACGGGAATTGCAAGCCGAGCCATGAGTCCGTGGCTGCTGTTTCATGCGCGCCCGATTCGGGCCTCAGGAGGGGCATGCCCTCCCGATGGCGATCGGCATCTCCTGAACCGCGGGTCGGAGGTTCGACTCCTCCCGGAAGCGTTCTGGTTTTCCCAAGGCGATCACACCGACTCCGAAGACTCGGCCCTGAATCGCGACTCGACGAAGGAGATCGCTCAGAGGCTGCGGGCCCCGGTCTTTGCAAGGGTCAGGTAGAAGCCGCCGGCGACCTGACTCAATTCCTCCAGGTCCAGTTCACCCGAAGGTCGCCTGGGCAGCGTGATGTGTATGCAATCGTCGGAGTTCTCCACGATCCGCAGGTCGAGGTTCGCGGGCAGGTCCACGCCGTGTTCCGCAAGCACCGTCCGGGGATCGGCGAAAAACCGCTTCTTGAAGCCCGCATCCGCCCAGCATGTTTCGAAAATCTGTGCCAGCGCTGCACGCTGTGTGGAGATGTCGAGTACCCAGCAGACCAGGCTGTGGTAGTACTCGCCCATCCCCCAGGCCAGATTCATGGTGGACTGATCACCGGCCAACTTTCTGGGCAGGGTGATGTGTGCGCAGCGATCGGTGTTCTCCACCACCTTGAAGGCGATCCCCTCGGGTACTTCGATTCCCCGTTCGGCCATGACCGCGCCGGGGTCGGAGATGAACCGACGCTTCAAGTCATCATCATCCCAACACGCTTCAAGCAGTTGCACGAGTTTGTTTTTCGATTCAGACATGATCATTCTCCGGTGCGAGCCCTGATCTTCTCGCGGATTTCGGGGATGCCTTCATGAAAGCCAGAAGTTCGATAGAGAAATTCTAGCAAGGCGTCAGCACCCCCCGTCGGAGTGCAAGAGGGGGGTTCGTGGTCATCGCCCTGGACCTGGATGAACCGTCCGATTCTTCAAATCGCAACCGTCACACCACCCTGTCCCCCCACTACGGACTCGTGAAGCCACTCCGCTCGGGCCGATTCACGTCCCGGATCGGCACATGGATGACGAGGATCGCGTCCGTTCCCCTCGTTCTCGAGCATCGTGGTGACGTTCCGGGGGATCTTCGACGTCGACGCCGTCCAGCGGACCAATCGACTTCGATGCGAGCCCCCTCGGATCTCCCTGGAGATCCGAGGGGTCGCTCTGCATGGTCGTTGATGTGGATCGTGCCGTCCGAACCACGATCGCCTCGAAGGCCCCTGCGCCTTCGATCAGTTCGCCGGATCAAGCCCGATGGCGGCCGCGTCACGATCGGAAAGCATCGCCCCGTCGGAACGTTCTCGAACCGTGCCATCACGCTTCCGGCTGCGATCGCATCGAGGCTCATCCCGCAGATCATCGATCGTCACATCGCCCAGCGAGGTCTCGAATCTCGCCCGGCTCACGCCGCAGACGTCGGCAAGATCGTCTCCGAACCGAGCGAAGGTGCCTTCCGGATCCGGAATGACGACGCCGGCATCGAGCGGATTGTCAAGCCCCTCGGCCTTCGCCTCTTCGAGCGCCTTCATTGCCTGATCACGAATTGGCATGACCTCAGCCCACATTGGGTCTATCGTGTATTCTAATGT
>JABABZ010000095.1:0-212 GCA_014237965.1 Phycisphaerales bacterium
CGCGGGATGAGAGTACGCATGCCCAGCGCGTCCACGATGTCTTCATCGCGGCGCTCGACCTTCCCGAAAGCGAACGAGAGACGTTCATTCGGACCCCGTATGGCGAGGACAACTCGCTCCAACAGGAGTTGAAGGGCCTCCTTGCGCAACGTGGTGGTACGAGTGACGATGCAGATGGTTCCGCCTCAGGCGCAGCGGCAGTTCAGGAGATT
>JABABZ010000095.1:222-11454 GCA_014237965.1 Phycisphaerales bacterium
CACCATTCGCCGGTTGATCGGCGCCGGCGGTATGGGATCGGTCTTCGAAGGAGTTCAGCAGTCGCCAAGGCGGACGGTGGCGGTCAAGATTCTTCGAGACGCCATTCCCTCGGAGCGAGCCTTGCGGCGTTTCGAGTACGAGGCCCAGACCCTGGCTCGGATGGAGCACCCGGGCATCACCAAGATCCATGCGATCGACGTCGCCGATGAACACAGGATCAAGATTCCCTACTTCGTCATGGAGCTATCTACCTATAGATCTATCTAAATCGTGGCCTTCCCCTGATTGACGCCACCGCCCGCCCATTGGTTCCTCGGATTGCACGATGCGTCGGTCAATTCTCGCTCGCAGCCCCAATCGTGGGGCGGACATCGCAATTGGCGTGTACGGCCAGGAACGCCTCGGCGCGTTCTCGGGCAAACGCCGCGCATTCCTCTTGCTCTTCGTCGAAACCATCTCCCAAGCCCCCCGAGCGAAGGGACCACTCCAACATCGGATCGAGGGGGAACAGTTGAAGACCATCGAGCGGACCATCCGGAGCGATCGTCAACTCATGGTGTTCGTTTAAGTGAAACGGCAGTTCGAGGTAGGCGTCTTCGAAGAGACCGTCGGTCGAGACCTCCGGAAGATCCTCACGGCCGACGGACAACCGGACCGCGACGCCGATGGCCCCCGTCGACGCCGTATCGAAGCGGACTCGGTTCCCCGCAAAGCTGGGGTCGAGCTCGATCGTCCCCGACCAACCGTCCGACTCGATGGTCCACGCGAGTTCGACCGGACGGTGATTGCGGCACCAGTCTTCGAGATCACCAATGGAGTTCACCAATTCGGCCAGAGTCAGCCGCCCCTGCAGGTGCGCGGTAGCAAGACCGTTCCCGGTTGCGATGGTCACCTTCGATCCTTCGCGGATCCGGTATGACCGATTGATCTCCACCGAACCCGGACGGTCGCCGGTCCACAGAACGACCTGTGGCGGCGTCACCTCTTCGAGGGTCACCGCAAAGTCGAACTCTGTTCCGGGCCCGAACGGTGACCAGGCATTCTCACCCCAGGCGACTTCTCGACCGCAAAGCTCTTCCCAGACCACCGATGCAAACTGGAACGGGATCAACTGCCGAAACTCCCGCCAGATGTCTCGAATCCGGTCCCAGTTATTCCCCTCGCAGGCCAGTCTCGCCTCGGCGGCGAGCAGGGAGAATCGCGCGATCCGATCGGGCAGGTCGACGCAGGTGGGGTCGTCTGGATCAAGGCAGCACCGAAAGTGCCAGGCCTGCACCGCAGTCCCGCCGGCACGCACGACGTCGCAGTAGGAATCTTCGCAATCGACCATGCACCCGCCCATGCCCGCGGCGAAGGCCGTCGCAAGAGAGCCGATCGCCACTCCGGCGAACGATCGACGAACCGACCGAAAACTCGACGCCTGCCCTAAGAGATATTTCGTTCCCTTCGCTCCACTTGAATTCAACATCGCCACACCTTCCGAAAGCGCCCCCGGCGAATTCGACTCTGAAACCTCCACGCGATTCGGATCCGCCTTTCCCAAGTGACGAGCGTACGATCGCGGAGACGACGTTCGGAGAAGCGTTGCGGAAGTTCCGGGAGAAGAAGTGCATCCAAAAGAACACCCCCGCCTCGGCTGGAGGCGGGGGTGTTCATCGCATTGATTTTTCTAGTTCACTCCGGGATCTCTGACGTTGAAGCGCCGCGTTGATCGAACGTCTCCACGTATCCGCCACGGACGCCCTTGTAGGTGCCTATCTTCACCAGAATCCCACCCTGGCCGTTCTGCGTCTTGACCATTCCTTCTCCCTCGACGGTCGTACCCAGCTGCACCAGAATCTGACCCTTGCCGTTCTGAGTCTTGACCACTCCTTCTCCACCCACCGTCGCAGAGATCGCCACCAGCGTTCCACCCTTCCCGTCCTGAGTCTTGACGAATCCATTTCCCTCGGCATTCGCGGTGAGGGTTACCAGAGTCCCACCCTGACCGTTCTGCGTCTTGACGAATCCGAACGTCTCACCGTCGTGCTCCATCGAATTCAGCTGCACCATCACCTTGCCGTCGTCATTCACTACTTCGAATCTCTTCGCTTGCATGACCTCGGGAACCGACGGGGAATGCGTCGCTGCCAGCAGTCCACCGACGACGATCGCCGCACCAAGCGCGAGGTTCCATCGTCGCTGACGCCGGACCTGCTTCTCGAGTGATTCCATTCGCTGCTCAGTGCTGTTCATTGATTCTGGCCTTTTGTTGGAGGTGGATGGACTGCAGGTGCCTCGGCACCGAACACTCGAGCGATCTTGGACGAAGGGCACGGCGACACGCTGCCGTTTCAACGGATGAACCGCATCCGGCCGATGTCCGGAACCACCGAATATCCTGTGCCCTCGATGCGGTTCGGCGCGGGGAAGTAGACACACCAGGCCTTCCCCACCAGAAGATCGCGGTGAACGATGAACGGCGTGTCGTCGCCGGTCGCGGTGGCCGCCAACGGGTGCGGTCGTCCCCAGTACCGGGAATCGCGACTGGCGCCGGAGTTGTCGCCAAGCATGAGGAACTGGTCGGGTCCGAGCATCGCCGGTTCGAGCGGATCGGTGGCAAAGAGCATTCCGTCGATGCGTTCTCCATTCGCCGCCGCCTGCTGCCGAGTATCGAGGCGGCCGGCCTTGTAGAAGAGATCACGGTCGACCCGCACCCGACGAACCTCGAACGGAGATCCTTCGAAATTCCAGGTCAGCCGGGGTCGCCGAGTCTCGGCTCCGGTGGGGTTCGCCCGATAGCGTTCGAGATCGAAGGAATCGATCGCATTCTCAAGCCGGGTCATCGGGTCCCACTCGTACTCGAGGCGGGCCACGTCTTCGCCGCCGACGGCGATGATCATCGCTTGATCGATGTGGGCGAACTCGAGGTCGAGCAGTCCACCCGGACCCGGCTCGTAGGATCCGGACACCTCGCGAAGCGACCGACCATCGGCATCGAACATCTCGACCTTCGCCGTTCCCTGATCGAGGCCGAAGACGAATCGATGCCCGCGAGCCATGAGTTCGAGGGAGGTCTTGAATCTCGTGGCGTCATCCGGAACGAGGGCCGCGGTCAAGCGGAGGTCGGAGACGGGATCAACGTCGCGAAGGCTCAGTCGCCGCTCACCACGGAGGGGTGGGTACCGGTAGACGTTGTAGGCATTGAAGTCATCGAACGGAATCTGATCCTCCGCCCAGTCGAGCCGAGTACGCGTCTCGGCGGCGAAAGACCAATCCCGTGTGCCTGAAATGGTCCAATTGGAGGCGGTGGCCTGCGATGGTTTGAATGGAGGACCGTCGAAGCGGCGTTTGATCCGGGTCTCGACCGCACCCGCGTCGAGCGGGACGTAGTTCGAGTCGTATACGGGCTGCCAGACCGCCTCCTGGATGTACCTCGGACGCCGAGCGATCCGGAAGTCGGCCAACCCACCGTCGGTCGGGGCGGTGAAGACGTCACCGTCCGCGAGCAGGACCTGCTCGCCACCTCCGCCGACCAATCTCTTGATGTAGTTCTGGCTCGGCCCGATCGGATCGACGGGATTCTTGAAGACCACGACATCCCAGCGATCCGGCTCGAAGAACTCGTACAAGTACTTGAGCACCAGAACCCGGTCGCCCATCCTGATGTTTCCCAGCAGTCGATATCCGGGCATCAGTCCAACGGCGCGATCTTCGCTGATCATCGGATCGTAGATCGGCAGCTTGTTTTCAGGATTCTGACGCACAACACGAAGCAGACTCGTTGGATCGAAGGCGTATTCGTATCCCGTATCCGGGGTTTGAAAACGCACGTGCTCACCCATCAGAGTGGGTGCCATCGAACCTGTCGGAATGACGAAGCCCTCGATCACGAACCCTCGGAACGCCAGCGCGATCGCGAATGCCACCAGCAGCGACTGGATCGTCTCGGGAATGTCGGTCTCTCGTTTCGAAGTTTCGCTCATCGGAGCCGTACTGTACCCGCCTGATCCGGCGATCGACCGGGAACTCCATCCCGAAATCAAGGCGGGGGTTGCGGATGACCCGTCGATACTCCCGACGACCTACCGGCACCTCGGTAGGATTCCGTGATGGTCCCGCCGCCCCTGCCACCCACCTCAAGCGATCCTCCGACCTCGCCGACGCCCGGGCAGTCTTCGGATCAGCCCACGACGTCGTCCTCGGAGCCTCCCGAGTCCTTGATGCCAGACTCGGGCGACTCGCTCAAGGCCCCCGCGAAGAGACGCGGCCTGCTGCTGGTGGTGAGCGGGCCCTCGGGTGTCGGCAAGACGACCATCGTGCATCGGATCATCGATCGATTCAACGGCATCTTCAGCGTCTCCGCGACGACCCGGGAGTGCTCGAGCCATGAGACCGACGGCGTCGACTATTTCTTTCTCGACGAACCGACATTCCAGTCCTGGATCGACGAAGGTCGCTTTCTCGAATTCGCCCAGGTCTTCGGACGATCGTCCTACGGAACTCCCAAGGGGCCGGTCGAGAACCAGTTGCGAGAGGGTCGGCTGGTCGTGCTCGACATCGATGTCCAGGGTGCGATCCAGGTCCGCGCCAGCACGCCGGAGGCTTTCGGGGTGTTCATCCTTCCCCCGGATGAAGACGAGCTTCTGCGACGCCTGCGGGCCAGAGGCCGCGAAGACGAAGCAACCATCGAACGCCGCTTCGCCGAAGCGCGTCACGAAATGGCGACCGCTCGCAGTTGCGGAGCCTACGACGCCTTCGTGATCAACGATGAACTGGAGCGGGTGGTCGAGGAGACGGTCCGGTTGATCGAATCCCGGCTGGCGGGCCGATCCGCAACCGGGCAGTGAGCCGATTCAACCGTCGGCCGGCGTGCTCAGGTGGGACTCGAGCCCCTCGAGCAACGCTGCGAAGACCGATTCCTCGTCGCTTGAGGCATCGACCACGAGGTGTCGATCCGGTGCCCGTTCGGCCTGGGCGAGATAGCCCTGCCTGACCCGACGGTGAAACGCCGTCCCCTTCAACTCCATGCGGTCGAGTTCGGCTGGAAGTCTCCCGGCGGCGGTGGCTTCGTCGACGTCGAAGATCACCACCAGATCCGGTTCACATCCTCTGGTCGCAACCCGTCCCACGGCCATGATCTCCTCGGGATCGAGCCCTCCGGCGGTCCCCTGATAGGCCAAGGTCGAAGAGATGAACCGATCTGCAAGCACGAATCGACCGTCCGCGAGCGCCGGGCGGATGCGTTCGTCCATCAACTGCGATCGACTGGCCATGTAGAGCAGCATTTCGCATCGAAGATCCATTTCTTCGTATCGAGGGTCGAGGAGCACCCCGCGAATCGCCTCGCCGATCGGTGTCCCGCCGGGCTCCCGGACTTCAACCGGGGTCACGCCCTGACCGGCGCAGAAATTCGTGAACTTCGCCAGTTGCGTCGATTTACCCGACCCATCAGGACCATCGAAGACGATGAATCGGCCGGCCAGAAGTTGGGTCCAGTCTTGCATCGCCGCCAAATATGACGCCCCCCGCCGGTATCGGCAAGCCCAGTGACCCCAGAACTCGTGGATTGGCGAGCGAACGGGCGACGTACCGCCCCGACGACTACCATCGGCCCGATGCACGTGGATGTCCGGACTCAGGACGGGGCCCGCCTCGGTCGCGTCGAGATCGATCAGGCGACGCGACCGATTCGCGTCCGTCCCGACGATGCCGATCGGGACATCTTCTTGGAGTGGGACAACGCGGTGGACGACGCAGGTCACCTTCGAGCCTGCATCGCCTGCGGCGACCACCATCTCTACCGTTCCCGATCCCTCCCGCAAGTGACTCCGTTCGTCGTCTTGATCGCACTCGCGGGTGCGACCGTGAGCCTCCTGGGCTTCGTGAACAGTTCGTGGATTCTCGGCCTGCTGGTCGTGGTGTTGATCATCGACATCGGCGTCCTCGTCTTCGCGAAGACCCGACTGGTCTGCTATCGGTGTGGTTCGGTGTATGGAAACCTCCCGATCGCCCGGTATCACCGAGGCTGGGATCAATCGATCGCCGAACGGATCTCCAACGAAGGGGATTCCGTGGACGCTTCCAACCGCCTCGTACGCCAGAATTCGGAAAGTCGGCCATGAACGAACACGGTGAACTGGTCCTCTTCGGCGCGGGCGGCCACGCCGCCGTCGTGGCGGATGCGGCGGTCGCGATGGGCTTCGTGCTGGTCGGCGTCGTGGACGCGATGCGGCCGGTCACTGACGGAAGACCTCCATTCGGAGGCGTGCCCTGGCTCGGACCACCGGATGACCCGGATCCCTCCCTGCATGAGCTGCTCGGCCGAGGCGCCCGAGTGCATGCGGCGGTCGGGGACGCTGGACTCCGTCGTCGATGGCTCGGCGACCACGCCGACCATGCCGCGTGCATCGTTCACCCGACCGCGGTCGTCTCTCCATCGGCGGCGATCGGGGAAGGCGTCTTCATCGGCCCCCGGGCGGTGGTGAATGCCCGCGCGGTGATCGGCACCGGCACGATCGTGAACACCTCGGCCATCCTCGAACACGACGCCCGCACGGGTGAGTACTGCCATCTGGCGCCGGGCGCCATCGTGCTGGGAAACGCCGTGGTCGGCGATCAGACCCTGGTGGGAGCGAATTCCACGATCCTCCCCGCGATCACCGTCGGGCAACGCGCCACGATCGGCGCGGGGAGCGTCGTGACGAGCGACATTCCGGACGACGTGCGTGCATTCGGCAATCCCGCCCGGGACCGCTGACCCCACCAGCACGTCGAGCGATCTCTCGGAATCATCCCAACGGCATCGACCAGGCGACCAGTCGGGCGGCGGGAACGACGATGAGCAGAAGGAGCGCCCAGGCGACGAGATGGATGAGCGCGATCCGATCACGAAGATTCAGGATCAGCATGCTCCCTCCAACCACGACGCCCACCCCGACGAGGAGATGCGTCATCGTCTGAATCAGACCGGACTCGATGGGAATGAGCCTCGCCAACGCCGCCACCGTGACCACGGCGGTGATTCGAGAGAGCACGCCGATCACCGAGCCCAGCGGCCGCCGCTCGAGCCAACCGGCGAGTCGGAGCGCGATGATGCCGCAGGCGATCACCACGCCCGACGCGACGAGGAATCGAATCACCGCCAACAGACGGACTTTGATCAACGGCGCATCCAAGGTGTAGAGACCGTCGCTGTTCTGAAACCGGCCTTCCTCGCTCGGGAAGAGCGACGACCAACCCGCGATCAACGCGAACATCATCACCAGCGCCGCCACTCCGGCGATGATCGACCAAGGGAGGTGATTCTGTCGAGGCATGATCGCCCCCTCGACTTCTTCAGACTCATCCGCCTTCGAGTCGACGACCGCGAAGCGACCCCCGCCATGCTTCGACTTGTCTTTCTTCTTCTTCTCGCCCAGACGGGTGTTGGACACGAGGTCGTACCCGCAGGCGAGGCAGACGACCTGATCCGACCCGGGCATGGGCTCCTGGCACGCCGGACAGGTCAGCGAGGCCGGCGTCGGATCTTCCTCGACCTCTTCGATCCCGATCTGATCAGCGGAATCGTCGTCGGAGGAGGTCTCGGGATTCCTTGCCTCGGATTCCGGCGAAACCGGAGGGTCCGTCGCGTCCTCGGAAGGCACGGGACCAAGCTCGTAGGATCCGTCCTCGGACTTCGGCTCGTCCGCCGAATCGGGGCGTTCTTCGGAATTCTCTGGATTCATGACCGACATCCTGACAGGAACCCCCGCATTCGTCATCTTCGGCTCCGGAAGATCGAGGAGCCGCCGCTGATTCGAGACCCTGCAGCAGGTTCGTTTTCGGTATCTTTCCTCGAATGAAAAACGCGAATTCCCCGTTCCTGACGTCCCTCTACGCAGGCCTGACGATGCTGATCGCCGGGCATGCCGCAGCTGAGAGCCCTTCCGTTTCATCGTTGATCTTCGATGCCCCGAGCGTCGTCGGAATCGTGGCGGACGACGATGCAACACCTCTGGCGACGGAAGCGACGCCTCCGAAGTCTCCGTGGAAGAGCACGATCGGCGCCGGTCTCAGTTACAGCCAGACCGACGACATCACGCTCGGCGCCAACTTCAGCGGAAGTTTCACTCGCAACGATGAAAACTCGAAGTGGAATACCAGTCTCAAGTACATCTACAACTTCGATGACAACGAGGTCAAGGACAACTTCGGAGTGATCCAGACCAACTACGAACGGCTTCTCGACGAGCATCCGGACTGGCTCTGGTTCACTCAGGGAAGTTTCCAGTACAACGAAACCGAGGCGTACAAGACCAGAACCAAGGCGTTTGGCGGGCTCGGGTATCTGGTGTCCCGAACCGACAATCTGAAGATGCTCTTGAAGGGCGGCCTCGGTGCCTCCAAGGACCGGAACGGCGACAGTGACGTCATTCCGAGATCGCTCCTCGGATACTCGGTCGACTGGGCGATCAACGACCTCGTACAACTCACCTCGAGTGGCTCGATCGAGAACGACATCGGCTCCTATTCGGAATATCTGGTCGTCCTCGAGTTGGAGCTGACGGTCACGGTGAGCAGGCTCAACAACCTGGGCCTCTACCTCACCCTCCGCGACGAGTACGACAGCAACCCGTCACCGGGTGACAGCTGGAACCAGGTCTGGATGACCATGGGCCTCAACTACTCGTTCTAGATTTCCAGATCTCCGCCGAGCGATCTCGTGTGGATAGCCCGTCGACTCGGATCCGTCTCCAGGGAACCCGAGACAATCTGCCTTTTCCCTTCACTTCCTTCCGGAGGAACACCCCATGGACCCTGCCTCACTGCTGACGGCGGCTGCAATGCTCGCGGCTCCCGCGCCCGTCGCCCCCGCCGACCTCGTCCCGAACAATCCCGCCATCCCGACCTCGGCGGCCCTGATGCTCGGCATCACCCAAGATGCCGACGCGGAGGAACCGGCGGTCGAGGAGAAAAGCCCCTGGAGCGGAACCTTGGGAATGGGGCTGACCGCCAGCCGAACCGGCACGAACACCCTTGGCTTCAACTTCAACGCGAGTGCATCGCGTGCCGACGACATGTCCAACTGGAACTCGAGCTTCAAGTACATCTACAACAAGGATGACGGCTCCGTTCAGGACAACTTCTTCATCGCGCAGACCGAATACGACCGGGTCTTCGAGAAGGGAAGCGCCTGGAACTGGTTCGCCCAGGGAAGCTACCAATACAACGAGACGGAAGTCTATCGGCAGAGAATCAAGGCGTTCGCCGGCCCGGGTTACTTCATCTCCCGCACTGATTCACTGAGTTGGAATCTGAAGGCTGGTGCCGGTGCCACCTGGGATGACCAGGGTTCGGAAAACGGCTGGACACCCCGATCCATCGTCGGCACCAATTGGAAGTGGCAGATTCGAAAGGGAATCGACTTCCAGGGCTCCGCCGAGATTCAGAACAGCCTCAAGAACTTCGAGAGCTACCTCGTGATTCTGGAACTCAAGGTGAATGTGGCTCTGGAGATGATGAAGAACCTGAACCTCTACTTCTCCCTTCGGGACGAGTACGACAGTTCTCCCGGAATCGGCGGAACCTGGAACTCGATGTGGATCACCATGGGATTCTCATACGGCTTCTGAGGTCGGAATGAGAATCTGAAAATGAACAGGACCGGAAGAGGCTGACGGCCTCTTCCGGTCCTGTTCTTCGACCACGCCGCTCAGGAGACGTTCGTCGCATCAGCGTCGCCGGCCGGATGCATGCATCCCACCGCCACGGCTCGACACATCAATTGTTCTCAGTCGAGATCCGGCTCGTCCTCGCCGCTCTCCACCACGGGATCGCCGACGATCGCATGGCCGATTCGGACGAGGTTGGCGCCGCATTCGATGGCGGCCTCGAAATCATTGCTCATCCCCATGGAGAGGATGTCGATTCGATCGGACTCGCGGATGAACTTGCGGACGTCCTCGAAGACTTCATGACATCGTTCGAAGGTGTTTCGAACCAATGCCTGATCCTCGGTATCAGGTGCCATGCACATGAGGCCGCGAACCCGGACGTTCAGCATCGATCCCATCTGATCGACGAGATGCCGGACCGCCGGCGCGGCGATACCGCTTTTCTGGACTTCGCCGAAATTCACTTCGATGAGCACCTCGGTGACTCGATCTCGCTTGGACGATTGGATCTGAATCTCTTCCGCGAGCCTCAGACTGTCGACGGAGTGAATCAACCGACAGGTCTCGGTCGCCTTGCGGACCTTGTTGCGTTGCAACGCACCGACCATGTGCCAGAGCGGGCTGTCCGGCGCCGAACGACCGCTCGATCCCGGATGATCGTCGATCCGTTCCCGGTACTCCTCGATCTGGGCGGCACGGGCGGCGAGCTGTTGAATACGGTTCTCGCCGAAGTGCCGGTGCCCGAGTTCAAACAACTCCCGGACCAGATCCATGGATGCCCTCTTGGTGACCGCGACCACGATGATGTCTTCGGGGCGGCGACCGGATCTCCGAGCCGCCTCTCCGACCCGTCGGAGGACGTCCTCGTAGCGATCCTTGAGCATCGGGGAGTTCTCGGTTCGGGGGGCGGCGTCTGCGGGCATGATTGAAGGGTAGCCATCGCAGCGGCCTCACCGCAAGCATGAACCAGAATCCGGCGGCTTCCCGGGGATGATCCGGGCGGCATCCGCCGGTCGGAGATAGTCTCCAAGCATGGATGAGCTCCCCGTCGAGAATCTGCCCGAAAGCGGGCCTGCGGTCCTGGTGATCCGCGACGGATGGGGATGCAATCCCCACCCCGAGCAGGCTGATTTCAACGCCGTCCGACTCGCCAGAACTCCGATCGCCGACGAAATCGAAGCCATCTGGCCCTCGATGCTGATCCGCACCAGCGGCGAGGATGTGGGACTCCCCATCGGCGAAGACGGTCCGGTGATGGGCAACTCGGAGGTCGGGCATCAGAACATCGGGGCGGGGCGGATCGTCGATCAGGAACTGATGCGGATCACCAATTCGATTCGCTCGGGCGAGTTCTTCGAAGAGGCCGCCCTGCTGGACGCCTTCGCCCACGCGGAATCGACCGGCGGTCAGGTCCACCTCCTTGGCCTGGTGAGCGACGGGCTGGTCCACAGCGACCTGGCTCATCTCGTCGCGCTCCTGGATGCGGCCGGTCGACGGGGATTTCCTTCGGATCGAGTGCTCATCCATGCGATCACCGATGGCCGGGACACCGCACCCACCGGCGGCATCGGCTACCTCGAAGAACTCCAACGACTG
>JABABZ010000096.1:0-11117 GCA_014237965.1 Phycisphaerales bacterium
CGATGTTCCGGCCCGATGCCGATGCGATCCTGCCCATTCAGATCGTGCAGGTCATCATCGCCTGGATCGCTTCGACCGTCGCATTCCTGTTGGAGCCGTTCGGGCGGGCGAGTCCCAATTCCCTGGTGATCGAAGGCCGCCTCGTCGCCTGGTCCGGCGTGTTCAGGGATCTTCTGGTCATCGGATTCCTCTGGTCGAGTCTGGTCCTTGGGCTGGGATGGGCCATCTTCCGTCGTCGGGAGCTCGCGACATACAGCGGTCACGGCTGACCCGATGTGATGAACCGGGTCCGCCCGGCGTGCGTACTCTTCCGGTCCGAATTCTCCCTTCAATCATTCGCGAAGTCCCATGAGCAGAGACCGAGTAACCCAGATCATCGCCCTTCTCGTCGCCGTCGCCGCAGTGTTCGGCGCGGGGCGGTTGTTGCCGACGATCGTGGAGAAGGCGGGGCAGGAGCATCTGCTGGTGACCGTGGTCGATCCGGAAACGGGACTTCCCGCGTCTGACGCCACGGTCGAGGTCGAGCGGATCTTCACCAGCATGATTCGCTCCATGGAGACCGTGCTTCCTTCAGGCAGTGACCGTCCCATCGACATCGTCTTCGACGCGGGAACCCGCGACTGGAGCGGTGAGATGGAGGACGTGGTCGAGATCTCCTGGCGAGACGGGGCTTCGACGCGTTCGGTGGTCGGCCGCGTCGACGAGATCGACGGGTACGCCCTTCGCTACACCGACTCTTCGATCGAGGGTGCGCCGCCGATCGTCGCGCTCGGCACCGCGATCGGTGCGCTCCGAGGGCTGATCGTCGACTACCTGTGGATCAAGGTCAACATGATGAAGGAGGAGGGGCAGTTCTACGAAGTGATGAGCGATGCGGACCTCATCACCAAGTTGCAGCCTCGGTTCGCCGAAGTGTGGGGTTTCCACGGCCACAACATGGCCTACAACGTCTCGGTCCTCACCAACACCCCGGAGGAGCGGTGGGACTGGGTCAAGGCCGGAATCAACCTCGTGCGGAACGAGGGGCTTCGATACAACCCCAATGACGTGGTTCTCTACAAGGAACTGGCATTCTGGTTCGCGCACAAGATGGACGGCGTCTCGGACGACGGGCATCTTCACTACAAGCGCGAGCATGCCAAGGAGTGGCACTACCTCCTCGGGAAGCCTCCTTTTGAAGCGGAAGATCGAGCTTCCTGGATGAAGGAGATCGCGGACGCTCCCGAGTCGATCGAGGAGGCGGACGTTCTGGTGCCCGGAACCAAGGCGCTGATGGATGAACTCGCGGAAGCCCTGGACAAGACGGGGTCCTCTTTCCGCCTCGATCTCGACCAGGAGTTCATGCTCAACATCGGGAAGTGGAATGCGGTGAAGGGATCTCCGTACGCGAAGATCCTCGGACTCGACGCGACCTTCGCGAAGAACGATCCGGTGTACGCGACCTTCGATCGCATCCTCGGCGACCCGGCCCGGAAGGATCAAGCCCGGACCTTCGTGAACTTCCTTCGCAAGAAGGTGCTTCGCGAGTCGTACAACATGGATCCGGAGATCATGTACGAGTACATCCGGGATCTCGGACCCATCGACTGGAGACATCCGCAGGCCCATGCGCTGTACTGGGCGAAGCTCGGATCGGAGCGTGGTTCCAAGCGATTCGAGGACCAGGAAGAGATGTACAAGGTCATGAACAACGACCGCATCTGGATTCAGGCCATGCAGGCGCTCGCCCGATCCGGTCTGTTGAACGTCGATCCCTTCAGTGGCGACAATCCCGGCCGACTCAACGACTCGCGATGGATCAAGTCCATCGACCGCTACTTCCGCGAACTCTACGGGAAGCACTTCAATTCCCGTGGTGGAGGTGGCGACACCTTCGCGAACTTCCATGAAAACTTCATGAAGCAGGCGGTCCGCGAACTCTGGCGAGCCGGCGAGTACGAGGATGCGGAGGAGATCTACGCCTATCTGAATCAACTCTACGGTGAGGGCGGAGTGGTCCCCAACATCATGTACAAGGCGCCGATCGACATCTTCGTGAAGGAGCAGTCGGTCGGCGAGTACGAGATGCAGCCGGAGGTCGCCCGCAGCGACGTCTATTCGGCGCTTCGTCGCGGCTTCCGAGAGGGACTGTTGCTCAATCGTCCCGAGATTCTCGAAGAGGCGATCACCTTCGCCGGTGACCTCACCCTCTACTTCCAGCAGAACGACACCAATGACTTCGTCAGCAGGTTCGGCGAGGCCCGAATGGCGGATCTTCTCGGTGATCTTCAGTCGAGCGTCCGGGACGTGTTCCGAATCGTCCTGCTTGATCGGGCGCTCCCGCTGATCGATCGTCTCACCATCTACGCCCGAGCCGGGGACGAGCAGAAGCGGATGGCCTACGACGGAGTCCGTGAGGAATTGAAGATGGAATTCGATCAGAGCGGCCTGGCTGGTGCCGTGCCGTTCGAGCGAGCGCTCCCGGAACCTCCCGGAATGGCGGCATATCGCCAGAGGCAGGCGACGGCGGCCGCGGCCGAGGCGGCGCGTCGCAGGCCCTCCGGTACGACGGCGGAGCAGAAGTGAGATGAATTCGTCCGGCGGCTTTCCAGCGATCTGGTGCATCGGGCGAAACTACGCCGATCATGCGGCAGAGCTCGGGAACGAACGTCCGGAACGCCCCATGGTCTTCATGAAGAATCCCGCGTCGGTGATCGGGGATGGCGATTCGATCGTCATTCCGGAGATCTGTCGGTTCCCGCGTCCTCAAGTGGACTGGGAAGCGGAACTCGGCGTGGTGGTCGGGAGAGACGCCCGCGACCTCGGGGTCGAGGAAGCGATGGACTGCGTGTCGCACTACCGCATCGCGAACGACGTGACGGCGCGATGGTGGCAGAAGGAGGGGTCGGGCGGACAGTTCTGTCGCGGAAAGAGCTTCGACACCTTCTGCCCGGTCGGTCCCGCGGTTCCCGCGAACGGCATCGCCGACCCTCAAGCCCTGTCCATCGAGACGCGGCTCAACGGCGAGGTCGTCCAGTCGTCGAACACGTCGGCCATGCTCTTCACGATCGCGGAGCTCCTGGTGGAGTTGACCCGAGGCACGACGTTGCTGAAGGGGACGCTGTTGCTCACCGGAACGCCGGCCGGCGTCGGCGCGGGGATGTCGCCGCCGCGATTTCTCGACGCGGGAGATGTCGTGGAGATCGAGATCGAGGGGCTGGGGTGCCTTCGGAATCCCGTCGAGGCCATGTCGCCGAAGTGATCCCGACCGGGGATCCACGGGGCCGATTCAATCTTCTGGAACCTCGTCGAGTCCGCTTCCGCCACCGGGGCGGCATCGAAAGATGCGCCGGGTGGCCATCCAGCCGCCGCGAACAGCCCCATGCCGGGTCACCGCTTCAATGGCGTAGTTCGAGCAACTGGGCTCGAACCGACAGTGGCCGCCGACGAACGGCGAACCGATGCGCTGGTAGATCCGGAACATGAAGATCAGGAATCCGGCGGCAGGGGATCTTCGCTCGATTCCGATGTCATCGGGTTTTGTTTCCGCCATTGCTGATCCAGTCGGCCGATGGTGTCTTCGAGATGGCTGGCGTAGTCGGTGACCGTGAGTTCGTCATGAGGGCGGACCACCACCATCAGATCGTATCCGCCCGGCCAATCCGCCCGATGGAGTCGGAATGCTTCTCGAATCAGTCGCTTGAGCCGATTCCGCCGGACGGCGTTGCCGCATCGCTTTCCGATCGATATTCCGAGACGGAGATGATCGACCTCGTTGGGCAGCGCATAGACCAGCAACGGGCCTGATTCGCGACGGGTCCGGGCTCCATGAACCGCGGCGAAGGCACGGCGGCCTTTCAACCGGTCGTTCGATCCGAAGGTGAATCGAGAGGGGTTCATCGAGTCACGATTCCGCCAGTGCATGCTGGTACTCACGCATCAGTCGGGTGCGGGTCAGAACTCCGATGACCCGACCGTCGCCGGTGTTGCTCAGCACCGCGAGCGAGGCCGCGTCGTGTTCGCTGAACCGGTCGAGCGCCACATCGAGCGTGTCGTCGAGGACGACGCTCGGGAGGTCGGTTCGTTCGATCTCGTTGACCTGCAGGAGCGGAATCGCTTCGCGGAAGACCAACGCCGCCTGCAGATCCGTGCCGGTGACCATTCCGAGGTAGTTGTCCTTTTCGTCGACGACCACGAAGTCGCTGACCGCGAATCGCTCGCTCAGTTCCAGGAGTCGTTGTCCGCTGTCATTGGGTCGGACGGTGACCGGTGGCATGAGCGGCACGTCGCGGACCGTGAGCTGTCGAAGCAGCGTCAGGTCGGAGGTGCTGCCGACGCGGATCCCCGCCGCGGCGAGCTCCGCGGTGTAGACGCTCTCGCGGTAGAGAAGGCGCCCCACGATGACGCTGAGCACCGCACAGAGCATCAATGGCACGATCAGGCTGTAGGTCTGGGTGATCTCGTAGACGAGCATCACCCCGGTCATCGGTGCGTGGGTCGTGGCGGCCACCATGGCGGCCATGCCGACCAGGGCGAAGTGGGCGGGATTGACGTTGGGGAACCATCCGGTCTGCACCACCAGCACCCCGAAGAGGCTTCCCACGATCGCGCCGACGACCAATGCCGGTGCGAAGAGGCCACCGGCACCACCGGAACCGAGGGTCAGGCTGGTCGACACGATCTTCAGGACGGCCCAGAGCAGGAGGACGCCGATCAGGATCCAAGGCCCGTTGGCGAGCATGGAGCCTGCGACATCCGAGTACGACTCGGTCTCGAGAAGTCGGAAGATCACCATGTATCCGTTCCCGAGGAACGGGGGAACCGGATCCGCGTCGCCGGACATGGCCCACGGGGCGACCATGAGCATGTAGCCGACACCGAGAAGCCCGAGCAGGAGGGCGCCGATTCCCGGACGGATGATCCCCGGGACGGGGATCTTCGAGAAGCACCGTTCGCTCCACTGCATCGTTCGGATGAAGGAGACCGCGACCAGTCCGCACACCACGCCGAAGACCACGAAGGCGGGCGTCATGCCGATGGTGAACGGGATCGGATTGTCCGCGAAGAAACTCGGGCCGACCCCGAAGAGTGGTTCGTTCGAGCCGATGATCGTCTGCGTGGTCGCGGCCGCGAGCACCGACGCGACCACGATCGGCGTGAAGGTCCGCAGCGAGAAATCACGAAGGAGAACCTCAAGCACGAAGAAGATGCCGGCGATGGGGGCGTTGAACACCGATGCCAGTCCAGCGGCGGCGCCGCACCCCAGCAGGGTCGTACCGCTCTTGGCATCGAGGCGAAGCAGTCGTGCGAGATTCGAGCCGACCACGGCGCCGATGGTCACGATCGGACCCTCGGGACCGGCGGATCCGCCACTGCCGATGGTCAGCGTCGAGCCGATCCACTGGCGGGCCAGCAGGCGAAGTCGAAGGCGGGATTGCCGTCTGGTCACGCCGAAGATGACGTTGGAGACGCCATGGCCGTTGAATTCACTGGGAAGCAGCCAGGCGAGCACGCCGGTGAGGATGGCGCCGATCACCGGAATCACCGGGAGCAACCAGAGGAGCATGGAAGGCGATTCCATGCCGAAGACCTCGGCCTGGTGCTCCAGCATCTGAATGGGCTTGATGAACAGGTAGCCCGCGACCCCCATGAAGAGGCCCACTCCGGCTGCAACGACCAACATCCACCATTCGCGGCTGAAGCCGAGGCGGGTGGCGGTGCCAAGAACGAGGTTCCAGAGTCGGGTGGCCATGCGGCCGCGGTCTCCTGGCAAGGGCCGGAATCCGGTCCGAATCCCGCGACACTAACCATTTCCCAGCCAAGGTCAAGCCCTGAAGCGGGATCCTGCCTTCTGATTGGCCTCAGAGGGGCAGGATCGGGTATCATGACCGGTTCGGCCGTGTTTCTGCCACAGTCATCCAAGAGGTCCCATTTCCATGATCGAAGCCCTCAAGAGCGACGAGATCGTCAACAAGGTCGGCGGCCGGTTCCGTCTGACCGCCCTCATTCAGAAGCGGATCGCTGAATTGATCGATGGTTCCCGCCCCCTCGTCGAGCGGAACGGGATGTCCGATCTCGAAGTGGTGATCGAAGAGATCATGCAGGACAAGATCACGATCGAAGATCCGCACCAGCCGGAAGCCTGATCGTCCGACGTCGTCGAATCGGCTTCGGACTCGGAGCGATGCGTGTCGGATTCATCGCAGGAAAACCCCACGCCCGAATCACTCATGGATCGCAAGGTCTTCGAGGGACGTCGCATTCTCATCGGGGTCTGCGGAGGGATCGCCGCGTACAAGGTCGCTTCGGTCGTCTCGGCGCTCGCGCAGTCCGGTGCGGAAGTCACCGTGGCGATGACCGAGTCGGCGACGCGATTCGTCACGCCATTGACCTTCCAGGCCTTGAGTGGACGGGCGGTGTTCACGAGTCAATGGGATCAGTTCGAGGCCGCGGACCCGCAGCACGTTCGGCTGGCCTCGGATCTCGATGTGGCGCTGGTGGCGCCGTGCACGATGAACAGTCTCGCCCGCATCGCGGGAGGGTTTGCGGATGACGCGGTCACTTCGGTGCTCTCCGCGATCGATCGAAACACGACGCCGGTCCTGCTGGCCCCGAGCATGAACACCGAGATGTGGGGGCAACCGGCGACCATGCGAAATCTCGAGCTGGTGAAGTCCGACGGGTACCGCGTCGTCGAACCCGGCGTCGGCTGGCAGGCGTGTCGTCGTTCCGGAGCAGGGCGGCTGCCCGAGCCCGAGACGCTCCTGGGGGCGATCGCCGAGTTTCTCGGCTGATTTCTGGCCGACTTGGAACCGTGAGACCGCCGTTTTCGGACCTAGAAACGAGTTAATTCTGGTGTCGAAGGAGTCCGGGGGTAGTCTCTGGGGAGATTCGTTCGCATGCGGCTTGTCACCAGTGGGAGATCGGCCCTCTGCCGGTTACCGACGGATCTGCGTTCTCTGGAACGTGCGTCGTCGAATCACCCCGCCATGTCTACGCGGAGATCAGCCATGCATCGCAGATTGTCCATCCTTCTTTCCTCCACCCTGCTTGTGGGCATGACTTCGTCGGTTCTGGCCGGGCCACCGTCCCCGCTCGACGTTCGGACGCGAGGGGTGCATCAACAACGAGTGGTGTTGGATCGGAGCGACGCTTCAGGCGGTGGGATCGCGGGAGGGTGCGACCCGGTCGTGGTGGCGCACACCGCCAGCGACTTCGGAGCCGGCCAGTACGTGGCGCAAGGAGGATTCATCGAGCGGGAGATCGCGGCGACCAGTTTCCAGCTTCCTCCCGATGCCTTTCCCATTCGACTCGATCTCTTCGAGGCGATGTTCGCGACCAGCGGCGCCGCGACCTCGACGACCACCGAATACGCGATCCATGCCTGGTCCGGTTTCCCCGACACCGGAACGCTCGAGTTCAGCGTCGCTTCCGATGGTGATCTGCTTCCGCACATCGTGCTGCCTCCCGGTACCACCGGTCTTCATCTGCAGTTCCTCGTTGATCCGGATGATCCCGATCAGATCTGGATTCCCGACAACGGGAGTCATGTCGTGACGGTGGGAATCGAGATCATGGAGCACCACCAGCCCGCGTCGAATCAGTGCATCACGCCCCCCGACCCGCTCTTCAATGCATTTCCCTGTACCGACGTCGACGGTCTGCAGTCTTCGAACGGAAACTGGATCTTCGTCCAGGACTGCGGAATCTTCGGATGCCCCGCGGGATGGAAGCGATTCTCGGATC
This sequence comes from Phycisphaerales bacterium, assembly GCA_014237965.1. Classification (GTDB taxonomy): domain Bacteria; phylum Planctomycetota; class Phycisphaerae; order Phycisphaerales; family SM1A02; genus UBA12014. Next base: position 7,726 of record JABABZ010000096.1, read on the forward strand.
TCCCCACCGTCTGTCGCCCCTCTGGCGACTGGGTCCAGCGATTCACCTGGTCGCCGAGCGATTGTGATGCGCTGGGAGCGTGCTGCATCGGTGGAACGTGCTCGACCCTCGACGAACTGACCTGTCTTGATGCGGGAGGGATCTTTCAGGGCGTCGGCGTCGATTGTGGAAGCGTGAACTGCGAAGAGACCGTTCCCTGCTGCTTCCCCAGCACCGGAGGTTGTGTTCAGCTCACGGCCGCGGACTGCTTGTCGGTACAGGGGATCCCCGGCCCCGCCGGTGAGACCTGCGACTCCCACGTCTGCTTCCCGCAAGGGGCGTGTTGCCTGCCGGATGGGACGTGTTCGGGCATCATCACGCCTGAAGAATGCGCTGCCTTGGGAGGTGTCTTCCAGGGTGACGGGACCGACTGCGGGAACACGGATTGTCCGGAGCCGGTGGGCGCGGCGTGTTTCGGCAATGGTTTCTGTCTGGTGCTGACCGAGGCGGATGCGATTGCGGCGGGGGCGACCTGGAAGGGCATCGGAACCACCTGCGAGGATCTTGATGGCAACGGCGTCGCGGATGCCTGTGAGGCGCCCGATCTGCCCGGTGACCTGAACGGTGACGGGCTGGTCAACGGCGAGGATCTGGGACTCTTCCTCGTGGGATGGGGCCAACCCGGCCCGACCGATTTCAACGGGGACGGCACGACCAACGGCATCGATCTCGGGATTCTCCTTGTCGACTGGACCGGCTGATCGATCATCCATCCGGTTCGCCCGTCCCCGATCACCATCGACCAGCCCAAGGTTCGGACTTGGTTCCATCCATCGGTCCATCCCGGTACAATTCCGGCCCACGGACGACGGTTCCGATGGATTGGAGAGGTGGCAGAGCGGTTGAATGCGCTAGTCTCGAAAACTAGTATGGCCTCCGGGTCATCGTGGGTTCGAATCCCACCCTCTCCGCTTGCAACGACCGCCGTGCCCCATTCGGGCACGGCGGTCGTTTCTTGTTCGCTTGATCCTTGTTCGCTTCATCGATGATCGGGCCTTCCGGTCCGATCAGATCGACTCTCCATTCGTCGATTCGATCCAGCCGCTCGCGCCGTCCGGAAGTCGGATGCGCCACCACCCGGGGCGTCGCTCGAGAATTCCGAACTCGATGCTTTCGGCGAGCGGATCGTCGGTGGATTTTGCGAAACTCAGGTCGTTTCCGGGGCGTCAAGCGTTCAACGGAGCTGCTCTTCCGTTGCATGGATCCGCGAGTCCCCGGGTACGATTTGAGCATTCTTCGGGTTCGCGATGCGGTCGATCTTCAATCGACTTCCCGAGTCCGGAAACGGGAGCACCACCGTGCGAATCGGATGGATCGGATGCGGCGTGATGGGAACTTCGATGATCGGCCATCTCCTGGAGAACGGACATGGGGTCCGGGTCTTCACCAGAACCCGGTCGAGGGCCGCATCAGTGCTGGAGAAAGGGGCGGATTGGGCGGAGAGCCCTCGGGAGGCCGCCGAAGGCACCGATGCCGTGGTCTCGATCGTCGGCTTTCCCGCGGACGTCGAGTCGGTGCATCTGGGGGATGAAGGGACGCTCACGGCCACACGACTTCCTCCGATCCTGATCGACATGACGACCAGCGACCCTGCCCTCGCGATCAGACTTCATGCCGCGGCCGCGTTGCGAGGGGTTGCCGCCATCGACGCTCCGGTGTCCGGTGGCGATGTCGGAGCCCGTCAGGGAACCCTCTCCATCATGATTGGAGGAGACTCCGATGCGGTGGAATCCGCCCGCCCGATCTTCGAGGCGTGCGGCGGGACCATCGTTCACCAGGGAGGCCCGGGAGCCGGTCAGAAGACCAAGATCGTGAATCAGATTCTGGTCGCCGCCTCGATGATCGGAGCGTGTGAGGCCATCCTCTTCGCCGCTCGAGCAGGTCTCGACGCACGGACCGTTCTGAAGTCGGTCGCGCCGGGTGCGGCGGGGAGCTGGACGCTCTCGAATCTCGTCCCGCGGATGTTGGATGGAAACTTCGAGCCCGGATTCTTCATCGATCACTTCGTGAAGGACCTCGGTATCGCGGTTCGGGAGGCCCGTGACGGCGGACTCGATCTTCCCGGCCTGGAGATGGCGGAGCGGTTCTATCGCGAGGCGAAGGAAGAAGGGCTGGGATCCAAGGGCACCCAGGCCCTGCTTCTGCTTCTGGAATCCAAACAGCAGGACTGAGGCCGAAAAAGAGGTTTTCTGGAGGCCAAGAGCGGTTTTTGAGACCTCCAGGCCGTTCTCTCAGGCCCTCGTCGCCGGTCTGTCTGCAATTCGGGAGGGCTGATCCGCTCGAGATGCCTCTTTCCAGGTCTTCCAGGTCTGGAATCTCAGCGGATGCTTGGTACACTTCTCGATCCGAAGTTCGGCCACGAGGTGGCCGCCTCCAGACTCAAGCTACACCGGACCGATCTGCCATGGATCTCGCCCCGTCCACCACCGTCACCTTCACGATCACTTCGCTCCCCAAGAACGAGCGTGGTCGGAAGACGCTGAACCGACTCATGAAGATGCAGCCGGAGGTCCAGAAGGGACTTTCCATGCTTGCACGTCGTCGTCGGCAGAAGGACAACATCCCGACGAGTCGGGCCGGTCGCATCTGGATCAACCGGAAGCGCCCCACGCAGCTCACGCGAGTCGAGGTCGGCGAGTCCTTCACCCTTCGGGTGAGCCCGCACATCATCCCCGACATTCAAAGCGTCGCCGCCTACCTCGAGATGAAGGCCGCCTGATCCACCGGGATCCGACGACGGCATCGACGAGAATTCAACGAACTGAAGATGGAGCGGCACCATGCGAAGCACGGTGCCGCTTTTCTCTTGGGAACGGTGCGACTGATCAGTTCGCTCTGGCGGTGAGCAGGACCGCGAGCGGCCGCTGATCGGTGAGGGCGGGAATCATCATGATGTTCGCGTCGACGGGCATCTCGAGGCCGATGTCGGTCTCGACGGAGCGAGTTCCCCCGACCACCGCGCCGGCGAGCGTTGCATGAAGATCACATCGAAGTCGGTGCCGGGCCGCATCCCAGCGAAGCGTCAGCGTGATCGACGTCTCGAGTGACGAATCCGAGGCTTCGATGGTCGCGGAACCTCCCGGTTCGATGTTCATCTCGCCGTCGAAGACCCGGGCGGCCAGCGGCGACCGTCTGATCGCGATGATCGAAGCGGGTGATCCCGGTTCATGGGCGAGACGGATGCGATCGAGCTCGGAGGCCGGCATCCCGACGATCGAGATCGAGAAAGCGACCTGATCCGGACGGGCGATCCGAAGCGACTGGAGAAATCGGCCGACGTCGAGCTGGACGAAGGCGGGCGCCATGATCAGCAGGGATCGAGGGCGGGTCTCGATCCGTCCGATCGAGCCGCC
>JABABZ010000096.1:11127-11372 GCA_014237965.1 Phycisphaerales bacterium
GTGATCTCGTCGGCACTCTGGAACCGCGTGGCCGGAGGATCCGATTCGGCGATCGGCTCCCGCGGTTCGACCAGGTCCGCGATCGGATGGAGAAGGGGCGATGCATGACGACCGACGTTGCCTGCGGTCGTGAGCCGGAGGCCGTCGGGGCTTCCATCGATCACCGGGCGTTCATAATCCGCCCCGACCTGAGCCAGGATCTGGTCGAGCACGACCCTGAGCGAGCCGGGCTGGGGATCCGGCGT
>JABABZ010000097.1 GCA_014237965.1 Phycisphaerales bacterium
GCGAGACGAATTGTTCGGACTCGCGCACGGAATCGTCGCGAGAGACCCCGTGCTCTTCGGATTCGGCGTCGCCTGGGAGGCGGACCCGGGGCCGGAAGGTCTCGGGATCTTCTGCGGCTACGCGCAACGAACCCACGGCGGGATCGAAGAGATCGATCTCAGCAAGAAGTTCGACATCGAACGGCTGCCGCGATACCGGCGACTTCGATCCACCAAGGATTCGTTCTGGGAGCGATTGCCCAAGGAATCGAGTGCCGCGGAAGAGGATCTCATCGTCTATCTCGCGCCCGTCATGTCGAACGGCGCGTTTCTCGGTGGGGTCGTCGTCGACATTCAGGTCAGCAGCATCGTCGAGATCGTCGATCACGCAGGACTCCGCGGCGAGGAGTGGGGAGTCGTCGATCACGGCGGCAATCTGATCGCGGCGAGCAAAGGCGCGCTCGAGCAGCTTGCAGGGCGTGATTCCGTCGGTTCGATCAGAGTCCGCCGAGTCGACGCCGGTCCCACGGCCCCTTCGATCGCCATGATGGACCTCGTCCGCCGATCGGAGAAGGGCGACGTGTTCGTCGAGAAAATCGTGTCGAAGGACTATTCCCTCGGTGATCGGATGGTGGCCTTCGCACCGCTCGAGTCGACGGGCTGGGTGTTGATCTCGGGGCGATCCCTGGAGGCGATGACCGAAGCGACCAACGGTCTGGTTCTCCGACGAGCGCTCGGGCTCATTGCGATCGCGGTGACCGCGATCGCGATCGTGCTCTTCGGCACCTGGCGTGTGGTCCTCAAGCCGGTCCGCCGGATCACCGGCGTGCTCGATCATGCCGCGTCGGGCGATCGCTCGGCGCGGGTCCGGCTCGGCGGGCATGACGAACTCGCCGCGCTCGGGAACGCGCTCGACGACGCCCTTCCGAGGCTCGACGAACTCGCTCGCACCCAGGCGTCCCTCGATGCCGCCCGGGTCGTGCAGGAGTCCTTGTTGCCATCCGAAGCCCTTCACGAACGTGGGGTCGGCATCGCGGGCCGGGTGATCCCGAGCGACCAGACCGGAGGCGACTACTTCGACTTCGGCGTGCTCGATGATCGGCGAATCGCGATCGGACTCGGCGACGCGACCGGTCACGGGATTCCCTCCGCCTTGTTCGTCGCGACCGCCCGCGCCTACGTTCGAGCGTCGATCTTCAACGTGCCGGATCTGGCATCCGCGATCGCGCTGGCGAACGAGCGTTTGACCGACGAGTCCTCGGCTGGCCTGTTCATGGTGCTCTTCTCGGCGATCGTCGACACGTCCGAGGGGACGCTGGAAGTCGCATCCGCCGGACACCCGGGATATCTCCTTCGCAGTGACGACTCCGAGTTTCAGGAGATCGAAGCCGCGGGTATTCCGCTGGGAATCCAGTCGACCACCTACCGATCGACGAAGCACGAAGGACTGGCTTCCGGAGACGTCCTTTTCCTCGCCAGCGATGGCGCCTGGGAGTGTCGGAATCCCGCGGGGGAACTGCTTGGTCTCGAGCGTCTGCTGGCCGAAGCCGTGCGTCAGCGCGATCGATCCGCCGAAGAGCAGGTCGCGGCGATGTTCGACTTCGTCAGCGATTGGGCTTCGGGGCGTCCGCTCGACGACGACTGCACCATCGTCGTGCTCCGATTCGATTGATCACGCTCGATCCCCCGGGGCCGAAGACGGGGCGTTCTTCGGTCTGCGCCGACGAGGGGCCGGGGACGGACGGAATTCGTCGAACAACGGTGAGGGTGGGATTCGAACCCACGGTGACCCGGAGGCCACGCCAGTTTTCAAGACTGGTGCGTTCAACCGCTCCGCCACCTCACCTGGTGACTGCGGCCCGGACGGGCCGCGGGGGTCATGGTACCCCGGTCCCGCGTGATTCGTGATCGTTGGTCACGGCGATGTGGTGGGGGGATGTTTCCGCGTGCCGGCCGGTCGAGCGGGTTTCGAGGGTCTGGTCACTCGGCGCTCGGCGGTCTGCGGGAGAGACGGGAGAGCAGGCTGATGCACAGACCCGCGAACAGCGCGATCGCGGGTGGCCCCCAGGCGGCGGCGGGAAGACTGCACGCGACCACGATGCAGGCGAGGGCGCCGAGTCCGCTGGCCGCCGCGGCGGCGCGGCGACGATCTCGAATCGACATGCGGAGGGCCGCGAGGTTGGTGATCGCGTAGTACGCAAGCACCGCCGCGGCACTCCCGGACCAGGCAGTGAGAATCGAACCGGTGGTGGCGACGATCAGCACGGTCGCGGCCACCACGACGATCGCGATGACCGGCTCGCCCTTTCCGACATGGGCGAGTGCCGGCGGAAGATCATGTCGACGGCCCATCGCGAGGACGACCCTTGACAGACCGAGAATCAGGTTCAGCAGCACGCCGCCCATCGCGGCGCAGGCGCCGATCGCGAGCGGAAACACCAGCCATGAACCTCCTGCGGCATCGGCAATGGCGATGAGCGGTCCCTCTGCGGCGCCGGCGAGATCACCGAATGCGGTGCCGCCGGCGATCCGGGTCGCCGCGAGTCCGACCAGGAGATACAACGCCGCCGAGATCAGCACCGTGATGACCACCGCGGCGGGGATCGATCGTGCCGGATCACGGATCTCCTCTCCGAGGGTGGCGATGCGGCCGTATCCGGTGAACGCCACGAAGACCAGCGCCCCGGCATGAACGAGATCGATCGCGGTCGGCGGAGATGGCGCCGCGGCGGTCGCCGCTTCAAGCGGTGCGGCGCCGAAACCCCAGGCGACGAAGCCGAGCAGGGCTGCCATCGCAAGCGACACCAGCACGGCGGTGACGAGCAGGCTGCATCGCAGGCCGATCACCGCGAGCACCGCCATGGCGAGGATCGGAAGGCCGAGCGACCAGGTCGGAGGCGACGACACGAACATCGATTCCGCGAGATATCCGGCGATACCCATCGAGGCCGTCGCGGCGCTGGCGCTCTTCGCGGTGAGGAACAGCCACCCGGCGCCGACGCCGATGCTCGGATGAAGTTCGCGGTAGCCGTATTCATAGGTTCCACCCGACACCGGATGCCGGGCCGCGAGCCGGGCGGAGGAGAGCCCGTTGAGCATCGCCAGGCCACCGCCGATCAGGACCGCGATCCAGACCAGATCGTCGGCGATGCCCGCGGCGAGTCCGATCGCGATGAACGCTCCGGTTCCCACCATCGATCCCAGGCCCAGCACGATGGCGCCGGGCAGCCCGATGGTGCGTTGGAGTTTCTCAGCGCCGGTCATGTCGGTCACACGCTCCGGAATCGTCGAGTCGTCGAAGGCGTCATTCGAGAAGGTCGGCCTTTGCTTCCAGAATGCTCTCCGGGTCGAGCAGTTTCGCGACCAGACCGGTCCACCCGGTCTGATGCATCGCACCGCAGCCGCGTCCGGTGTCGCCGCAGAAGAACTCGTTGAACGGGAGCAGGTCGTTCCATTCCGCGGAGTTCAATCGGGCGTCGTCCCCGAAGATGGGTCGCTTGCCGTCAGCATCGGGAAGGAACAGGGCGTTCAACCGATGCCGAAGCAGATTGGCGGCTTGCAGGATGTTGATGTGTTCTCCGCTTCCCGTGGGCACCTCGATGCGGAAGTCCTCGCCGTAGTAGTGATGGAACTTCAGCATCGATTCGATCAGGAGGACGTTCAGGGGGAACCAGACCGGCCCTCGCCAGTTCGAGTTGCCGCCGAAGAGCCCGGTGTGGCTCTCCGCGGGCTCGTAGTCGACCTGGAGTTTGCGTCCGGCCAGGTCGAGTTGGAAGGGGTGCTCGAGATGTTCCCGGCTCACCGAGCGGATGCCGTTGGGCGAGAGCATTCGTTCTTCGTCGAAGGCGACCTTGAAGAGGCACTTCATTCGGTGGCCGCGGAGCAGGGAGAGCAGCCGTCGCTCGCCGCGGCCGGGCTCGGACCATCGGCTGACCAGTTTCGCCATCTCAGGCTCTTCCGAGAGCGTCCGCTCGACGGTCGCCTTGAATTCCGGGAGTCGATCGAGCATTTCCGGTTCGATGGTTTCGACCGCCAGCAGGGGAATGAGCCCGACCAGCGAGAAGATCCGGAGGGGATGCACCTCGTCCTTGGGATCGACCAGAGTGTCGAAGTAGAACTCCGATTGCTCGTCCCAGAGTCCGATGCCGGAATTCGCCACCGAGGTCATGGCGGCGGCGATCTCGAGGAAGTGCAGGAAGAACTTGGCCGCGAGGTCCTGATACACCGCGTCGTGCAGCGAGAGTTCGAGCGCGATCCGCATCATCTTCAAGGCGAAGGCGGCGACCCAGCTGGTCGCGTCGGCCTGCTGGAGCTGCCATCCGTCGGGAAGGGGCGCACTGCGGTCGAAGGCTCCGATGTTGTCGAGGCCGAGGAAACCGCCGTCGAAGATGTTGTGTCCGTCCGCGTCCTTGCGATTCACCCACCAGGCGAAGTTCAACAGGAGCCGGTGGAAGACCCGCTTGAGAAACTCCAGGTCGCCGTCGCCGCCCGTCGCGTGGCGCTCGATCTGGAAGACCCGCCACGCCGCCCATGCATGCACCGGGGGATTGACGTCGCCGAAGGCCCATTCATAGGCGGGGAGTTCGCCGTTGGGGTGCATGTAGCGGTCATCGACGAAGAGGAGGATCTGGTTCTTCGCGAAGGCGGGATCGATGGATGCGAAGGTCACCGCCTGGAAGGCGCTGTCCCAGGTCGCGTACCACGGATATTCCCAGGCATCCGGCATGGAGAGGATGTCGTGATTGGCGATGTTCCGCCATTCGTGATTGCGGCCGGCCTTGTGGCCGCGCGGGGGCGGTGGTTGTCCCCGGTCGCCGTCGAGCCAGACGGAGACGTCGTAGTTGTAGAACTGGCATCCCCAGATCATGCCGGCATAGGCCTGCCGAAGTACCGCGGCGGCGTCCGTGGATTCGCACTTCTTCTCGTGTGGCTCGAAGAAGCGGTCGCATTCCTTTCGTCGTCGTGCGACCGTTTCGTCGAAGGACTCGTTCCGGTCGTCCGCATCCCGTGGATCGAGGCGGAGACGGAGAATCGATGACTCGCCGGGGCCGAGTTTCAGAATGTGCTCGAGCCCCGCCTTCGTGCCGCGATTGTCCGGATTCGTGGCGTCCTTCACACCGTCGACGATCGCGTCGTTGATCGCGTCCTTCGGGTGGGGGCAGGTGGATTCGGCGTTGAAGACCCGAGGGAAGTTCGTCTCGTTTTCGCAGAAGTGGATGACTGGTGAGGCGTCGCTCTCCAACCGGAAGCGGCCGACCTCCGGATGTTCGACGAGCACGGCTCCATCGTGATTCCCGTCGAGTTGCAGGGAGGGCTTCTCGGTGTCTTCGCCCCAGGACCAGGTGTTCCGGAACCAGATCTGCGGAATGACGTGGATCGTCGCGGCTTCAGCGCCTCGATTGATCACTTCGATCCGCATCAGGATCTGTTCTTCGGATGACTTCGCGTACTCGACGAACACGTCGAAGTACCGCTGGTCGTCGAAGACTCCGGTATCCAGAATCTCGTACTCGCGTTCTTCGCCGCTTCGTGCGGCATTCGTCTTGACGAGATCTTCGTAGGGGAACGCGGCGTGGGGATACCGGTAGAGCATCCGCAGGTACGAGCCGGTGGGGGCGGCATCGAGAAAGAAGTACTGCTCCTTGACGTCTTCGCCGTGGTTGCCCTGCGAGTTGGTCAACCCGAAGAGCCGTTCCTTGAGGATCGGGTCCCGGCCGTTCCAGAGCGCGAGCCCGAGGCAGACCTGCTGGGTGCGATCACAGAATCCGGCGATCCCGTCCTCGCCCCAGCGATACGCGCGACTTCGGGCGGCGTCATGGGGAAAGGAATCCCAGGCATCACCATCGGGAGAGTAGTCCTCTCGGACCGTGCCCCATTGCCGCTCGCTCAGCCACGGACCCCACTTCCGCCAGGCGGAATTCAGATCCTCCGCCTCGGCGAGACGCTGGTGTTCGGGATCGGAGGAGTTGGTGGTGTCAACGGAGGTGGGCATGGCTGTGGAGAGTACTCGTGGTGGAGATCATGCGAAGGCGACGGCGTCGTGCTGGCGCTCGTGGTGGAGGACGAGGCGAAGGCAGGCGAGGATCTCGCCGACGCTCCAGGCCTGACTGAGGCAGCCGCCGGGGCGATGCGGCTCGTCGCCATCATGCACCTCGCCGATGCCCCCGAGCACCCGCCGGGAGGATTCATCGACGAAGGCGGCGAGAATGCCTCGGACGGCCTTTGGATCCTGATGCACGCGGAGGTGGGTGCGAACGAACGGGCCGAGCAGCCAGGGCCAACTCGTCCCCATGTGATACGCGGCATCGCGCTCGGCCTGATTCCCGGCGTAAGAGCCCTGGTATCTGGTGTCCGCGGGATCGAGGGTGCGAAGCCCGACGGGAATTCGCAGTGCGGCATCGCAGGCGGCGAGCACCCGCTCGGCCCGGTCTCCGGTCACCGGGGGATGGGCGCATCCGGTCGCGAAGAGTTGATTCGGCCGCAGTGATCCGTCGAGGCCGTGGGGGCCGTCGATCACGTCCGCCAGATATCCGTGGTCATCGAGCCAGAACCGGTCGAAGGACTCCCGGATCCGGTCGGCCGACGCGATGAACGTCGTCGCATCTTCATCGAAACGTCCCGCGAACATGGCCCGCCATCGGAAGGAGGAATGAAGGAGTGCATTGAGTTCGATGGTCTTCCCGCGACGAGGCGTCACGACCTCGTCGCCGATTCGCGCGTCCATCCAGGTCAACTGGAGACCTTCCGCGCCCTGAGTGAGCAGGCCGTCGGCGGGGTCGATCATGATCCCATGTCGAGTTCCGGTTCGATAGGCGTCGAGGATCGCGTCGATGGTGGGAAGAACGTCCCGGAGGAAGGCGTCCGCCGTCGGCTCGTCGTCGATGCGGCTCGCCATCCAGGTTCGTCCGACCGTCTCGATGAAGAGGAGGGCGGCGTCGGCGGTGTTGTACTCCGGTGGTCTTCCGAGGCCGGGAAAGCGATTCGGAATCATGCCGTCGTCGACGAACTGCGCGAACGTGTGCAGGATCTCGCGGGCCAGATCCGCACGCCCGGTGGCGAGACAGACTCCCGGAATCGAGATCATGGTGTCTCGTCCCCAGTCGGCGAACCAGGGGTATCCCGCGATGATCGATGCGCCGGCTCCGTCGGGGAGCGGGCGGTCGACGATGAATCGATCGGCGGCGGCGGTCAGAGTGTTGAAGATGGGCGGCGCCTTCGTCGGGCCCAACGACGCCCCGGCCCGCTCGATGATCTTCTGCTGGCGAGCGGCCTCCTCGGCGAAGGGATCCTGCTTTCGGAAATCGACGCCGGCCGAATCTCCGGCGGCGATCTCGAGTCGGAGCACGTCTCCCTCCCCGAGTTCGGCCTTCGCTTCCACGAGCAGCAGGTGGTCGTCCACGTCGTCGTACCCGCGACGGGTCTCGGTATCCAGGTGATAGCCGCGATACCAGGTGCCGCCGGCGTCGAGGCTTCCGCCGGTCACTCTGATCGACAAGTCGACGTCCGTCCCGCCGTTCGAGTTGGCGGGGAGTTTCAGTTCGAGTTCGGTGTCGGTCGCGGCGACGGTCTCGGCGGACCAGTCGGCGCCGGGCGCGAGAAAGTCGGCGAGTCGGTTTCCCCCGATCGCCTTGACCGCGAGCGTGACGGGTCGGTCGGTCGCTTCCACCCGATACTCGGCGATCACCGCATCGTGTCCGTGGGGCATGACCAGGCGTCGTGAGATCCGGATCTTGCCGCAGAGCCACTGATGTTCGACGGCGCCTTCGAAGAGTCGGCAGCGGATGAGATGTCGATGTCCGAATCCGGAGATGCGGTCGTTGCTCCAGACGTCGCTGGACAGAGTCAGGTCGTTCGAGGTCGGATCGTCTTCGGGATCCCGGTCGGTCCGCTTCGAACGCTCGGTGGTCCAGAAGTCGGGGAGCCGTTCATCCAACTTCGCCACCAGGATCGAGCGGGTGTCCGGTGGATCGATCGCGGCGGCAAGGATCGCGTGGTACCGCCGATCGAGAATGCCGGCGACGGATCCGCAGGCGTAGCCTCCGCGGCCGTTGGTGAGGAGCCATTCATGAAGGCGGGACGCCTGGTCGTCGGCGCAGATCGCCGGCCCGAGATCGAGCGAGGGTCGCGCGTCGAGGGGGCGGGGTCCCGTCTCATGATGGAGGTGCTGGGGGCCGGGCATGTCGGGGAGTCTCGAATGAAGCGATCAGAATTCCTGGGCCACGGAGGCCGGGGGCATCATCCCTCGTTTTCGACCGGCTCGCGCTGATCGCGACGACGGGACGGTCTCCGAGAGGGTGTTCAAGACGGGGTCGGGCGTCCCGTCGAGTCGATCTCGAGCGTTCGGCCGGCGGGTCTGATGTCCGACTCGTCATGAGTCACCAGCAGGACCGCGGTTCCGGAATCTCGGAGGGCGGAGAAGACCAGATCCCGGATCGACGCCCGGCGGCGCCGATCGAGACCGGAGAAGGGCTCGTCCAACAGGGCGACGGTGGGGCGACGGGCGAGAATCCGGGCGAGGCAGACCCGGGCACGTTCGCCTCCGGAAAGCGTGCCGGCTCGCCGTTCGCTGAATTCCGTGGCGTCGGCGTCGCGGAGTGCGGCGTCGACGCGTTCGCCTCGTTCGGGCCGATCGAGCTTCAACCCGGAAACGGCGAGGTCGACGTTGGCTCGAGCATCGAGATGGTCGTAGAGCGGAAGATCCTGGGCGACCATCGCCACGTCGCGTCGCCCGGGGGGCGATCGGTCGACCGATCGGCCCGCGATCCGGATGGTGCCGCGATCGGCACGCTCGAGTCCGGCGATGATCGAGAGCAGCGTGCTCTTCCCCGAGCCGGAGTCTCCGAGCACGGTGACGTGTTCGCCTCGGGACAGGTTCAGGTCGATCGGGCCGATTCCGCGACCTGATCGAAATCGACGCTCGATGCCTCGAACCGAGAGCGCCGCCGCTCCGGCCATGGCCTCGTCAGGCTTCGGTGTTCTCACGAGTGGCTCGCCGGCGAAGGAGTTCGGCATCGATGAAGGGTTGAAGGGCTCCGTCGAGCACGGTCTGCGGGTTCCCCGCTTCGTGTCCGGTTCGATGGTCCTTCACGCGATTGTCGTAGAGCACGTAGGAACGGATCTGAGTTCCCCAGCCGCGGTCGACCTTGCCGCCGGTCGCGGCGTCGAGTTCGGCCTGTCGTTTCTCTTCTTCGATCTGCTCCAGCTTCGCCATGAGGACCTGCATCGCCTGACGCTTGTTCTGGGGCTGATCACGGAAGGTGCTGGCGACGACCATGATTCCGGTCGGTTTGTGAATGATCCGGACCGCACTCGCGACCTTGTTCACGTTCTGGCCACCGGGACCGCTGGAACGGGCGAAGTTGTTGATCTCGAGTTCGTTGTCGGGAATCACCAGATCGGTCTCTTCGATCTCGGGGGTGACGTCGACGGTCACGAAGCTCGTCTGCCGTTTTCCCTGTGCATTGAACGGGCTGACGCGGGCAAGACGATGCGTGCCTCGTTCGCAGTTCATGTTGCCGAAGGCGTAGGGGCCCTTGAGGTGATACGAGACTTCGTTGATTCCCACTTCGGTGCCGTGGGTTCGACTGAGTTCCTCGACCTTCCAGCCCTGCTGCTCCCAGAAGTAGAGATACATCCGGTCGACCATCTCGGCGAAGTCGTCCGCGTCGTTTCCGCCGTCGCCGGCCTGGATCGCCACGAAGCAGTCCCGGTGATCGTGAGGGCCGGAGAGGAGCGACTGCAGCTCGACCTTGTCCATCTTCTGTGCGATCTGGAAGAGTTGCTCGTCCGCTTCCTCGAGGAGCTCCTGGTCGTTCTCCTCCTTGGCGAGTTCGAGTCCGATCTTCGCATCTTCGAAGTTCGCGATCACCTGTTCGAGCGGATCGATCTGGGCCTTGACCAGTTTGTAGCGGGCGATGTGCGCCTGAGCGGCGTCCTGGCTGTCCCAGAAGCCGTCGGCGTTCATCTCGTCCTGAAGGGATTCTCTCTTCGACACCTTGGTGTCGTAGTCAAAGAGAGTCACGGATTGTCAAGATCCGCGCCTCGAGTTCCTCGACCAGCGAGGCATGGGTTTCGTAATGCATGCGGGGATTCTATCACGTCGTCGAATCAGCATCGGTCGGCGAAGGCGAGGCATCGGCGGTTTGGACGCGTCAACCGCCGGCGAGCCTCGCAGCGAGTTCCACAACCGCCCGGCCGACCGATTCCACCTGGGCATGCTGCTGCTCGTCGAGAATCGACCCGTTCTCGTGGAAGGCGTCGTGGCCGGAGGGAATCGCCGCCTGCTGCGGGACGACGTGCATGCCCATGTGGCTCAGAATCGCGCGAAGGTGGACGAGGCCTCGAATTCCGCCCAGCCCGCCGGGGCTGGTCGAGATGATCCCCGACGCCTTGCCTCGCCAGGCGGCCAGTGGTGGGTCGTCGGGCGATCGGGGGTCGGGGCGGCTGGTCCAGTCGATCGCATTCTTGAGCACCGCGGTCAACGAGCCGTTGTATTCGGGGCTCGCGATGATCACACCGTCACTCTCCTTCAACGCCTCCCGGAGGCGACGGACGCCGTCGGGCATCCCTTCGGTTTTCTCTGTTTCGCTGTCGTAGAGAGGGATGTCGAGATCGCGGAGATCCAGGTCATCGATCCGTGCTCCGGTCGAACCGGCCGAATCGGCGCCTTTCAGTGCGACGTGGAGCAGCCTTCTGTTCAGCGATTCCGGATGCGTGCTTCCGGCGATTCCGAGGATACGGATGGACATCTTGTCGATTCCCGATGGTGATGAGGGGCGAGTTCCGAGGGTTGGTAGATTACCCGTCCATGAAACGCTCCGCCCGAGTTCGTTCCCTTCGAGGATCCGCGACGCTTGCCGTCACCGCCAGAGCCAAGGCACTTCGCGCTGAAGGCCGTGACGTGATCGGATTCGGGGCCGGCGAGCCGGACTTCGACACGCCCGATTTCGTCAAGCAGGCTGCGGTCGATTCACTGAATGCGGGCCACACGAAATATGCGCCGACGCCGGGCAACCCGGATCTCCGTCAGGCCATCGCGAAGCGGATGCGCGAGCACAACGGGATCGAGTGCGCCGCCGAGCACGTCGTCGTCACCGTCGGGGCGAAGCATGCCGCCTACGAGGTCATGCAGTGCCTGGTCGATCCGGGTGACGAGGTCGTGATCATCACGCCGGCATGGCTCAGCTATCGACCAATGATCGAACTCGCGGGCGGAACGGTCGTCGAATGTGCCGCACCCATCGAGCAAGGCTTCAAGACCGACCCCGAGGCGCTTCGTGCGGCCATGACCGATCGGACCGTCGCGGTCATCATC
>JABABZ010000098.1 GCA_014237965.1 Phycisphaerales bacterium
CCTCGGCGCCGAGTTCACGTTCGATCCGTCGATCCGACACCGCAAGCAGAAGCGGCCGGTCGCCGGCGACGATGAGGACTTGTTCGAATCCCGCGGCTTCCGCGGCATCGGCGATGCCTGCGAGCCGTTCTGAGAATCGATCTTCGAGCGTCTCTTCGAGACGACTCTCATCGATCTCCCGCCCGCTGGCGAACTCGCCGTTCGAGGCTCGTTCGAGAAGCTCCTCGAATCCCGCCCCCTCGATCGAGCTTCGCAACGTCTCGGTGGACGCACCGATTCCCACGGGTCGCACCGCAGGTTCGAGTCGTCGGAGAAGTTGTCGAGAATCGAGGTTCACGTTCGTTGGGTTCTCGAGGGTGGATCAGGGGAGTGTGGAGGGATCGACGATGATCTCGACGTTGTCCATCGGGAGCATCCAACCGCTGCTGAGTTCGAGCGAGACGGCGTCACCTTGACGAACGACCGAAAGAACAGTCCCAGCGACCGCGTCGCCGGTCGGGAGAATCCCCTGGACGGCCTTGCCCAGAAGATTTCCGGCCGAAGAGAGCTGGTTCTGGAAGACGATGTCCTCGAGTTTCTCCGTCATGGAGATGTCCGACTCGATCTGACGGATCGAATTGAGCTGGTCGAGCAGTGCCGAAGAGTCGTTGGGCTCGAAGGGGTCCTGCTGCTGCAATTCGGTGAAGATGATCTGCATGAAGTCCTCGGAGGACATCTCATTGAATCGATTCACATCCGATCCGGACACCGTGCTCACTGCTGCTGCTGGAATCGCACTCATGGGAACACCCTCCAGGGATCATTGGTCGGAAGTCGTGCCGGAAGCGGCAAGCACTTCGTTGAAGCCGGCGGTTCCCGCCTGCTCCGGGTCCGATCGTCGATCCGGCGATCGGTCTCGCCAGCCCCGACTCCGTTCGCCGCCGGCATCCTGCCGATCGGACGATTCACTTCCACTCCGGGCGTCCTGCCCGTCGCCGCGGTCGTTCCGCGATGCGGAGGATTCCGACGAGGTCTTGACCGAAGACTCGACCGCGAGTCGTTCGACCGCGAATCCGCGATCCTCCAGAGCGTGCCGGAGCACACCCAGGTTGTCTCGAAGCAAGGAGCGTGCCGTATCCCCCGCCGCGGTGATCAGAACGTTGACCCGCCCGGCTTCCATGTTCAGTTGCATGCGAACCTGGCCGAGATTCGGGGGATCCAGCCGCATGATCATGGTTCCGCCCTTCTGCGCGGACAACGCCTGAAGTCCTCTGGCAACCCCGGCAGCGGTTCGACGAGGTCCGATTTCGGCCTCCTCGGGCGCAAGCGACGCGGGCATGGTCGGCAGAGACTGCGCTTCCGTGGACCCCGGCATCGGTTTAGCCGCCCCCTGGAGTCGACCTGCAGAGGGATCCAGCGCGGTGGGCTCCATCACCATCGTCTGCGTCGACCCGGATCGAGCACGGGCCTCGACGGCGGCACGGTCGTTTCGGATCGAAGCATTGACCTCTTCCGCCCGAGTGACCGCGGCCGAACCGCGGCCTGCGGTCGATCGACGATCGGGACCGGAGGGGGCGGATCGCGCCGAGGCCGAAACCATGGTGGCGGCGGTGGGTGCCACGGCTTGCATTCCTTCCGGAACCGCGACGCCACCAGGAACGCTCGGAAGGGCGGCCAGGGTCGGCGACGGAGTCGTTCCAGACGTCGAGGGGGAGGCCACGACCGCGGCCGGGCGGACCCCGCTTTCAGAGAACGGCGTCCCGGAGAACACTCCGGAAGCGTCACGGTTCCCTTCGAGACCCTGCGAGCCGAGGCTTGCGTACGGCGTCCGGCCCCTTGGTTCGGATCCTTCTTCGATGGACGAGCCCGAGGCCTCTGAACGGCCGATCTCCGCCAACAGACCAGGGAGTACGGCCGTGCTCGGAACTTCCGGAATCTCCGCGGCGGCGCCCGATGATGCAGGCCCTGCAACGGCGGTCCGATGATCGATCATCGCCTGGGGAGCGACCGCGACCTCGAGCGGATCGACGTCAGTCTCAGCCTCGGAACCATGCTCCCCGGAGCTCTGATTCGGAATCACAACGTCGGCGGAATTCCGGTCGGTACCTTCCGTGGTGAAGTCGGAACGATCCGGCGTGGGCTGGTTCGTCGCTCCGTCTTGAACTTCAGGCGCACTTTCCGCCGCTTCCCCGGCGCCGGAACCGCGCCAATCCCCTCGGGGCGTCTCTGACGCGAGGGAGATCTCGGCCTCATGGAGGCTTGGCCCGAATGCCGGTCCTTCAAGTCTGGAACCGGTCTCTTGGCGCTCTGGAGGCTGAATTGCGGGGAACACTGGCGTTGACTGCATCGAGATCCTCCGGATCGTCTGCACCATCTGCAGTTCGATCACGAAGTCTGAGCAGCAACTGGCCTGCCAGTTCGGGCCGACCTCGATCGACGAAGCCCTCGAGGAGTTCCTGACGCCGTTCTTCATCGAGCGTCGCCAGCACGTCCACCACGAGGTCATCCTTCCCTCGAACGAGGAAGTTCTCCAGCACCGCCAGCGCCGCGTCGGCATCCATGGCCTCGAGATCAGCGACCATCACCTTGAAATCCGCATCCCGAAGACGATTCTCGATCGCCTCGATCTTCGCCTCTCGACGATCGATCTTCGATTCACGCGCCGAGAGCTCCGCCAGACGACGCGCCGCCTGCTGATCGATCTCCTCCACCAGAGTCGCCGCCTGCCGCTGCAGCCGAAGCTCACCCAGCCGTTCGAGATCCCGGTACTGCTCCTGCGCATCGATCGCCCCCTCCGTCGAGAAGGGCATCTGCCCCCACCGCTCCAACTCCAACGCCTGTTCCGCTTCCGCAACTTCCAGTGCGCGGCGCTCGTCGATGAGGCGGGCGGCCTCCGAGGTGGGCACCCGGAAGATCTCCTGAACCGCGGTGAGACGATCCTCGTCGAGGCGGCCGGTCCACCCCAGCCAGCCCGCGGCAAGACCGAGGGCCAACAGGTTCACGACGGCCAGAAAGGCCACGATGTTCCAGATCGTCTTCATCAACCGGTCTCCATCAGTCGTCGCGATCCACGGATCAGCGAGAGTTCATCGAGTTCAGCCTGCTCCCGGCGATCCTGTTCGCGACGCCAATCTTCGAATCGGCGTTCCTTGAGAATCTCCACGGCACGACGATCCCTCGACGCCGCGCGAAGTTCTTCGACCACGCTCTGAAGCCGGCGATGGATCCCCGCGAGTTCCAACACGACCCGCTGGGCGTCCCGCATGCCCGCCAGCGACGCATTGGCCTGACCCCGCAGCGTGTTGGCATCGATCGAACCCAGAAGTCGGCCGCGAAGTTGCTCGCGTGATTCGCCGATCCGCGCCTGCTGCGCTCGCAAGCCGTCTTCCAGACGCCGCCTCGAAGCTTCCAACTCGGCCACGCGGCACTGGCACAACTCTTCGGCACGAAGCCGGGTGTCCAGGACTGCTTGGAGTTCGAAACGGAACGTGGCCATGGTCGGTCCTTGAGAGAGATCAGTTCTGCGGCTTCGCCCCGGATGCGGCGACCCGGAGTTGTTCGCTTTCGGCGGCGAGTTCGAAGAGCACCTTGCAGGTGGCGGGGAAACTGGAGCAGTCGCCACGATCCTGCCGCAGGAAAGCATCGAGTCTGGGCTTGAGCGCGATCGCGACGTCGGTCATGACGTTGGAGCCCGCCGCATAGGCGCCGATGTTGATCAGCTCCTCGCTTTCCCGGTGCGCCGCGAGCAATTCCAGAATCCGACGCCGCGCGACTTCGTGGTTTCCATCACTCACCTGATCGGCGAGTCGCGAGATGGATTCCAGAGGATCGACGGCCGGAAAATGTCCGCGGGAGGCGAGCTTTCGGCTCATGACCACATGACCGTCGAGAATGCCGCGGGCGGCATCGGCCACCGGCTCGTTCATGTCATCGCCTTCGACCAGGACGGTGTAGACACCGGTGATCGAACCGGCACCCTCCAGCCCGCCGGCGCGTTCCAGCAACTGAGGAAGCAACGAGAAGACCGAGGGGGTGTAGCCCTTGGTCGTCGGTTGTTCACCCGCCGCCAGACCGATCTGTCTCTGAGCCTGCGCGAACCGGGTGACGGAATCGACCATCAACATCACATCGAGGCCGCGATCCCGGAAGTGTTCCGCGGCCGTGATGGCCGCCGCCATCGCACGAACCCGGAGAAGCGGACTCTCGTCACCCGTCGCGACCACCACCACCGATCGGGCGAGGCCTTCGCCACCGAGGGCGTCCACGATGAATTCCTTGACTTCACGGCCCCGTTCGCCGACCAATGCGATCACGTTCACGTCGGCACTGGTGCCCCGGGCGATCCCGGCCATCAGCGTGCTCTTGCCCACGCCCGCACCGGAGAAGATTCCGATGCGCTGCCCCTTCCCGAGCGTGAGCAGGCCGTCCAACGACCGAATTCCCGTGGCCAGCGGCTCGGAGATCATCCCGCGCGACATGGGGTTGACGATCGGTGGAAACAACGGACGCGAGGAGAGTCCCGCGAGCGGCGGTCCGCCGTCGATCGGTTGGCCGAGGCCGTTGAGAACCCTTCCCAGCCAGGAATCCCCCACCATCACGGAATCACTCACCCGTTCGAGTCGGACCTGGTCACCCGGCGAGGTTCCCGTCGATCCCCCCAGCAGCATGACGATGGCCCGGGTTTCGTCGAACCCGATCACCTCACCCTGCACGCTGCGGGTTCCCCGTCCACCGGATTCGATGCGAACCACCGAACCGATGGGAACTCGGAACCGTCGTACGAGCACCGTCATGCCTCGGACCGAATCGACGGTACCGCACACCCCGCGCGGCTCGAATCCTTCGAGCGTCTCGATGGACGGAGAGAGCAAGGTCATGGAGACGACTCCGGACCACCGTCGTCGTCGCCCGAGTCCTCGGGCGTTCCCGGGACGTTCCAATCATCCAGCAGGTCCGACTCGGGCGAGGGTGGGACATCCTCCGCGGCATCGGTTCGAACATCCTCAGCGTCGGCCACGGCGTCCGCATCGTCGGCCAGATCCTCATTCGACACCGAAGGGGCCTCGGGAACGACCGGTACGACGGGTGACACGGCCGCCTCGGAGGGTGGCGCCTCGAGCAGTTCGGGAAACAGCCCGCTGACGATCTTCGACATCTGCACGTCGAGCCGCGCATCGATCTCGCCATCACCCGCCCGGACCATGCAGCCTCCGCGAATGATCGCCGGATCGGTCTCGATCGAGACGTCTGCTTCCGCCCCGCCGCGAATCTTCTTCATGACCGACGGAAGATGACGCTCGATGACGGGAAGGTCCTCGGGATGCAAGGAGATTCTCAGGGAGGTGGATCCCGTGAGCATCTCGATGGCCCCGGAGACCTGGGTCTCGACGAGGCTCGGGTCATGTGCGGGAAGTCGACCCAGCACCCGCTCCGCGATCGCCAGTGACAGCCGAAGAAGATCTCGCCGGGCTTCCTCACGGATCGCATCGCGACTGGCGACCAGACCGTCAAGCGCCTCGTTCCAGCCGGTGGCGATGGTCTTCAGTCGCTCCGACATCGACGCGATCGCCTCCTCGCGCCCCTGGGCCGTTCCTTCCGCGAGTCCTTCGGCCCGACCAGCGGCCTCTCCGGCCACCGTTCCTTCCGCCCGACCGATTCCGGCGGCGCATTCGGTCAATCGCGCCGCTTCGTCCCGAGCGGCCGTGAGAATCGACTCGGCCTCGGCCCGCGCCGACTCGACCATTCGGCCGGCCTCGCGCTGGACGTCTCCGAGGTTGAGAACCACGGCGGACGTGAGCAATTCGCGAGCTTGGACCTTCTTGACGATGGGCAACGATGAGCCTCCGGATTCAGACGATCACGTCGCCGCCACCACCACGACCTGCGATCACGATCTCACCTGCATCCTCGAGGCGACGGACCACGTCGACGATCCGCTGCTGTGCGGACTCCACGTCGCTCACGCGGACCGGCCCCATGAACTCCATGTCGTCCTTGATCATCTCGGACGCCCGACTGGACATGTTTCCGAGGATCTTGTCCGAGAGCTCCGCCGAGGCCATCTTCAACGCCAGACAGAGCTCGTCGTTCTCGATCTCCTTGAGCATCCGCTGGATGCCCTTGTCGTCGACGAGCTTGATGTCATCGAAGACGAACATCAGACGTCGAATCTCCTCGACCAGATCGGGGTCCTCGGTCTCCACCCCTTCCATGATGGAACGCTCGGTGTTGCGGTCGCAGAGATTCAGAATCTCGGCGACCGTGTCAACGCCGCCGACGCGTTCCATGGAATGCATGATCATCGAACTGAGTCGCTGCTCCAGACCACGCTCCACCTCGCGAATGACCTCGGGGTTGGTCTGCTCCATGTTCGCGACGCGACGGACCACCTCGATCTGCCGCTCCTCGGGAAGACCACCGAGAATCTCCGACGCCTTGTGGTGCGGGAGATGGCTGACGATCAAGGCGATGGTCTGAGGATGCTCGTCCTGGATGAAGGTCAGCAGATTCTCGGTCTCCGCCTTCTGAAGGAAGGCGAAGGGCGTCCGCTGGACCTGGGTCTGGATCTGCTGGATGACCCGATCGGCGGTGCCGCCTTCGAGCGAATCTCGGAGGAGCCTGGTCGCATAGTCGAGGCCGCCCTCCCGAGCCCATCCCTGCGCCATCGCCAGGCCGTAGAACTCGTTGATGATCCCCTCACCGAGCAACGCGGGCACATCACCGAGGGACGCGAGGGCGCGAGTCACCTCCTCGACGGACTCCGTGGGGAGCTCCCGAAGAATGGCGCCGGCGGCCTCGGGATCGAGCAGCAGGAGCAGGACGGCGCTCTTGGCGACTCCATCGAGTTCGGCGACGGTGTCTGGAAGTTTCTGGCCCGGTCGGATCGTCATTCGTGCAAGGTCTCCGGCACTCTGGGGTCAGGCTTCCGTCCGCATCCAGCGACGCAGCAGCGTCGCCACCTCGGACGGTTCCTTCTTGATGAGTTCGTTCAATTGCTCGAGCATCTGCTTGCGACGCAGTTCCTCGTCGTCGAGTTCCACGCCCACCAGTGCGGGCGTCGCCTCGTCGGCTTCACCGACGATCTCCGCCGAGTCGTCCTCGAGCACCGGCGGAGCCCCGGCGAGTTCTTCCGCGGTCGGAAGCACTTCGGTCTCCGAGGACCGACGCACCATCATGAACATCATCGCCAGCGAGACCAGTGCGAGCCCGACCAGTCCGGCGTTCTTCAAGGCCTGCCCGCTGTTCCCCTCGGTCAACCCGGCGATGGTCTCGGTCACCGATCCCACACCGGCGGCCTCTCCGATCCTCCGCGATGCAAACGGCATGATCGCGACCTTGACCTCGCCGACTCCGCCGTCTCGAAGGCTCGAGTTGTCGACGAGCGGCTCGAGCAACGCCACGATCTCCGTTCTCAGATTCTCCTTGGCGAAGTCGAGATCCTCCGAGGTGACCTCCGCGGACTCGTCCTCGAGTTCGGACCGAATCGCCGCCTTGACCTCCGAGAGGGAGAGCAGGACGGCCGCCGAGAACTTGATGGGATGATTCGCGTTCTGCACGATCTCCGTCTGAACGCCCGGGACGCCCACGACGTTCTCGATCTCCTCGGTCTCCCGAGTGGCGAGTTCCCGGGTCGAGACCGGATTGCCGCCGATCGTCGCCGCCCCGCCCACCTGGGCCTGCGCGAGGCCGGAGTTCGAGCGATAGCCCGGCGCTCCGCCGTTCCCGCCGCCACGCATGGGCGTGCTCGTCTCATCGGTTCGCTTGGTCCGCTCCGCCTTCACCGGCTTGCCGATCTGTGTCTTCTTCTCGTGAATGTCGGCGGTCAGGATCTGGGCATTGACGCTGATCTGGGCCTGGGGGAAGGCGCGAAGGACGAGCCGGTTGAGCCGTTCACGAGCGTCACGTTCGAAGGCGCGGACCTTTGAAAGATAGTCGCCTCCGATGCCGCCGCCGTCCTCGCCGAAGGCGAATGACCGCCCGCCGTTCCGGCCGTCGGTCACGGTGATGTTCTCGAGCAGAAGATCGTTCTCGACGGTGATCGCGATCAAGGCGATCGACTCCGCAAGATTGCGATCGAGTTCCCCGGCCCCCATTCGAACCATGACGTTGGCACTGGGTGCGGGGCCATCGAGCACGAAGGCCTTCCGCTTTCCTCCAGAGAAGGAGATGTTGACGGTGTCCACGCCCTCGATCATTCGAATGTTCTTCTCGGCCTGGGAGATCCGGTCTCGGCGCCAGTTCTCCTGCATCTCGGACTCGGCCTGCCAGCCGCCGCCGCCACCACTCACGGCGTCGTCATCGATGCGAGGTGCGTATCCCTTGTTCTCGAGGAACCCCGTGATCTCCGCCTTCTTCTTGGTCTCGACGAGGATCGAGCCGGGCTGGCCGCTGTCCGCCACTTCGTGCCCGGATCCGCGGAGACTCTCCAACGCGATCAGCTTCTCCTCGACCCGTACCGAGACCGGTGTCATGGCAGGCCCGGCCGCATACTGCGAGACCAGGAAGAAGCCCATGGCGAGAATGATGACGAGCGATCCGATCAGCAGCCTGGCCGAGGGGCCGAGCTCGCCGAGTCGACGCGAGAGTTGGGTGATGGAATCGCGAAATCTCTGAACCACGGGGGAGGCCTCCATGCCAACCGTCGCGTACCGCGTGTATTCCGGGCCTCCGTGCCACGTTCGTCATCCTGACAAGCGACACGGGCCGGACTCTCTTTCACCGACCAGGAGTGGAATCCGGTCGGCGAGGAGAATCACACACGAACATTCTTGACCTCGTCGTATGCATCGACGAGCTTGTTACGAACCGCGAGGAGCATGCGGAAAGCGGTATCCGCCGTCTCTGTCGCGACAATGACCTGATCGAGCGATGCCTCACCGGCGACCGCATCGATCTTGACCTGCTCCGCATTCTGCTGGAGCTTGTCAATTTCGGCGATCTGACTCATCAGATCGTTCTTGAAGTCCAACCCTTCGGTCGCGGACTTCCCATTGGCCGGATTCCCAGGCCCGGAGATGCCCTTCAATCCGGGCGCTGATGCGCCCTGGGCCGGGTTGTTCGAGATCAGTCCGAGTGGGTCACTCATGATTGGCATCCGTCAACAGGGTTCTGGTCATCACGCAAGAACGCGAAGACCTGCATCGATCATCGACCGTGTGGCCTCCACAGCCTGAATGTTGGCTTCATACGCTCGAAGCGCCTCGATTCCATCCACCATCGCCGTGGCATAGTCCACGGCCGGGTAGTAGACGAATCCATCCTCCCGGGCGGCCGGGTTGTCGGGGTCCTTGACCGGATTGAAGGTCGCGAGCCGGTCGATCCCGGCCACATGGACCCCGAGCGGATCCCCGGAGACCGGATCTCCGGCCCCGAACCGGACCTGCATGACCTCGAACTCAGGAGTCCGCTGGTTCGCCAGATTCGCCGTGATGGCGTCCATCCGAACCCGTTGGGCCTGAAGGCCGGAACTCGAAATGTCGAAGGCGCCGTAGATGCTCATTGGTCGATTCCCATCACCAGTCAACTCTCAGAAGGTCAAGGTCGTTCACGAATCGCGGAACGAAGGAGGTCATGGGACTTCCGGAAGAGCTCGCTGGCGAATCGAAACGTCATGGCGTTCTCGCTCAACCCCTGCATGAGCTGTTCCAGATTCCGGTCATTTCCGTCGTGGTAGAGCAAATTGTCCTGCCCGGTGGACGGACGAAGCTCCATTCCCTCGGGCGAGAACCGGATTCCCTTGCGATCCGCAAAGATGCCGTCGCCGGCCACGACATCCCCGCCACCCCTACGACTCCGGTCGCGGGCATCCTTCATCGCCGCCTGGAACTCGGATACCGGCACATCGCGCGATTGATACCCGGGGGTATCGATGTTGGCGATGTTGTCCTGAAGCAGTTCGTTCCGCTTCCAGGAGAACTGCATCAGACGTTCGAGATACGGCGTGGCGCCCCAGTCGCTGACTCCGTCGAGACTCATCGGGCATCCCCCCCTCGAGGCGCAGATTCAGCGCTGCCAGGCGAAAATGGCGCTTGCACGGACGCAGGATGTGCGCTGCGGCCGATCAAAGGTCGGCCTCGACGATCTGCTCGTCCTTCCACTTCTTGAGCTTGAGCCCCAGCGTCCTCACCCCGATCCCGAGGTCTCGGGCCGATCGCTGCCGATGCCCTTCGTTCTGCCGAAGGGTGGCGACGATCGTCTCGCGTTCGATGTCCGCCAGCGTGAGCTCCCCGTTGCAGGCGAGCCAGACCTTTCCGGGCTGCTCGGTGCCGGGCTCCGACTTGACCTCCGTGGTCGAGGACGAAAGCCCGACCTGGCGGCCGCCGATGGACGACACCGAATTTGAACCCGCGCCCAGCCAGGGGGCGATCAGAGACGCGGAAATCTCATCCGTGGTCGCCAGCACCGCGGCACGCTCGCAGATGTTCTGCAGTTCTCTCACGTTTCCAGGCCAGGCGTAATCATGCATCGCCGACACGGCATCAGGCGCCAGCTTCTTCGACGTTCGACCTTCGCGAGCGGCCACCGACTCGAAGAAGTGAGCCGACAAGGCCTCGACGTCCTCGGTTCGCTCGCGGAGCGCCGGCATCTCGATGGGAAGCACGTTGAGCCTGAAGAAGAGGTCGCCACGAAAACGGCCCGCATCGACCTCGGACGAGAGGTCGCGATTGGTGGTCGCCACGAGTCGCACGTCCACCGTCTGAGTGGTGCTGGAGCCGACCCGTTCGAAGGCGCGTTCCTGCAGGACCCGAAGAAGCTTCGCCTGAAGCTCGGGCGGAATCTCGCTGATCTCGTCGAGCAGCAGCGTTCCGCCATCGGCGAGTTCGAAGCGACCCTTCCGAAGCTTGTCCGCTCCGGTGAAGGCTCCCTTCTCGTGACCGAACAACTCGCTTTCCAACAAGCTCGCGGAGAGCGCGGCACAGTTGATGGCGAGAAACGGCGCGTCAGCCCGGGGGCTCGCGGCATGAATCGCGCGGGCCGCGACTTCCTTGCCGGTTCCGCTTTCCCCACTGATCAACACCGTTCCATGACTGTCGGCGATTCGGGCCAGTCGCTCGCGGAGATCGGTCATCACCGGACCGGAACCCACCATGTCCTGGCCGTCGACCTCGCGGCCGGCCGGAGCCGCCGCCGCACGAAGCACCTGATTCTCCTTGCGGAGTCGGCCGTGCTCGATCGCCCGATCGACGGCGATGGCGAGCTCGTCACCGCTGAACGGCTTGGTCACGTAGTCGAACGCCCCTTCACGCATGGCTTCGACGGCCGTGGCCACCGTGGCG
>JABABZ010000099.1 GCA_014237965.1 Phycisphaerales bacterium
GCCGGCCACGCCTGTGGGGCGCCTGCTCGCACGGCAAGAAAACGACCATCCGGTGAAGAGATTGGGATCGAGAAATCGTCGTATTCGACTTCGCCGATCTTTCGCCAGCTCATCTGGGCTGCGACGTCCTTCGGATCAAACCGGCCTGACTCTCCATCGCGTGCCGGGGTGATGTACGAACCCGGGGTGCGGCCCACTTCACGTGAGACGCACCCCGGGTTGAAGACGAGCGGAAGGACGAGCGTGAGCAGGGCCTTCGTTTTCATTCGCCGCTGGTGGCCGGTTCGTCGGTCTTCCCGGCTTCGGGCGACGTCGTGTCATCGTCGATCTGATCGAAGAACTCATCGCCGCCCAGTTCCTTCACCATATCCTCGAGCGGCTTGCTCAGTTCGTCGAGACGCTTTCGTTCTTCGACGTTGAAGTTGGTGTCGTTTTCATCGGGGTTGTCGACGACGATCGGGGTGATGAAGATGACCAGCTCGACCAACGACTTCCCCTTCTCGGTGCTGGTGAAGATCGGCCCGAGGAGCGGGATGTCTCCGAGGAGCGGAATCTTTCGCTCGACGTCCGTATCGTCTTCCCGCCGAATACCGCTGAGCACGATGGTCTGGTTGTTCTTGACCGTGACCGTGGTCGTCGTCTGCCGGCGGTTGACCACGGGGTTGTCGTTGATCAGCTGGGAGGAGAGGTTCGAGAGAAGGATCTCGATCTCCATCGCCACGTTCCGCTCGGTGGTGATTCGAGGCCTCACGTTCAGGCCGATGCCGATCGCCTCCTGTTCGAAGGAAGTCGTCGTTCCGCTGTCGTTCGCGGTGGAACCGGTCTGGAACGTGACGTCGGAACCCGCGAAGAACTTCGCTTCCTTGTTGTCGCTGGTGAAGACTCTCGGGCGTTGCAGGATCCGAACGTTGTTCTGTTCCGACAAGGCCGACAGGATGAAGTTCACGCTGGTCCCGACCTCGAGGAAGGACGTGTCGAACCAGGGGCTGGCGAAGTTGTTGTCCAACCCGAGGTCGTTCTCGATGAGGCTCTCGCTGCCCTTGGTCAGATCGAGGCCGACGGTTCCCCCGACGGAGTTGTCCCCCGAGGCCTGGATTCCCGAACCCACGCGAATGCCGAGGTTCAAGGCGTCGCCGAGGGTGACTTCCGCCAGTGTCGCGGTGATCATGACCTGACGTCCCGGCCGATCGAGGTCCTCGATGATCTTCAGAAGCGCATCCTGGATTTCGGGCGTCGCGAGCACGAGCAGCGAGTTCTGGCCCGGGTTCGGAACCACTCGGCTCTTGCCGACCAGCGCAGAGACTTCGGCGGCCTCTTCACCGTTGGCACCACGCCCGGACTGCCAGGGGAAGGTGATCTCATCGCCTGCCGCCGCGGTGCCACCGTCCGTACCGCCGCCGGCGGATTCGAAGTTGATACCGGTGAGCCCTTCATCCGGAGCCTGGATTCCTCTTCCACCACCACCGGCGGTGCCGAGGAGTGCATTGAGAATGTCCGCGACCTCGATCGCGCTGGCGTGCTTGAGCTCGACGTTCACCGGCATGCCGACGCTGAGCGGTTGGTCGATCTCTTCGATCATCGAGTCCAGCCAATCGAAGTTGTCGGGCGTCTTCGAGATGACGATGAGTCGATTCGAGTCTGGATAGGCTTCGATGCGGAAGATGTCCGCAACCGCCGCGTCGGCGCCAGCCGACCCGGCACCACCGCCTCGACCGGCGGGGGCCGAACCGCCGCCGCCCTCTTCGAGCAGGGCGACGAGGAGTGTCTTGACCTTCACCGGGTCGGTGTATCGCAGGTCGTAGAGTCGGAAGATGTTGCCCTCCCGGCTGGGTGGGATGTCCCAGGCGGTCTCGATGAGATACCGAATGTCGGTGAGGATCTCAGGTTCGGCTCGGACGGTGACGGCGTTGGTCTGAGGCAGCACGCTGACCTGCAGCTGGTCGCTCGTTCCGACCTGCGGAAGCTCCTGCTGCGAGCTCTGATTGCTTCGCTGATTCCGCGAAGTCGAGGCTCGGCTCTGGGTCCGACTGCTGCTGTTGGGATTCGGACTGAAGAGTTCCAGGACGATGTCCGCAACGGTCTGGGCATCTGCATACGCGAGACGGAAGGTCTCGGTCTTGACGGCGAGGAACGGCGGTACGTCGAGGAGGTCGATCAGTTTCTGGACCCGCTTGGCCCAGCCGATGTCACCCTCGAGAATGATCTGGTTGGAGTTGACGTCCACGGTGAGGTTTCCGTATTCCGGAGCACCTTCACTGAGCTGTGATTCCAGATCACCGACCTTCGCGTATTCGAGTCGGAAGACCTTGGTGACCAGGCTGCCGTCTTCGCTCATGCTGGTGACGTCGACTTCCGGACCCAGAACGACGTTCGGCTGGAAGTTGTTCAACTCCATGATGGTGTTGAGCATGATGAGGTCGGGCGTCTCGACCACGCCGATGCCGTTCAAGCGAAACGCCTGGAAGATCAGGTCGAGCGCGGCGTGCTTCGCAAGCGGACGATCGCTGAAGAGCGTGATCTTGGTCGTGGTCAGCATGGTCGACTTGGGCATGACCGCCTTGCCGGTCCAGTCGACGATGTAGGGGAGGACGTCTTGAACCGTGACCCCGTCGAAGTTCAACGGGACCGGTTCGTCGTCCACCGTGCGTCGTGTGCCACTGAGGTCGGTTCCTCGGTCGGTCGAATTCTGAGGCGTGGCGGTCACCGCCGGTCCAGTTCGTTCGGGGGTGTTCTCGACCTCTGCATCCGGCGCGTTGGCGGGTCCATCCCGGCGAGGTGCTTCCTGCTCGGTCGCCGCCTCTTGAGTGCCAGTCGGTTGGCTCGCCGGTCCGACTCGCTCCGGGCGATCGCCGCCATCCAGAGGGAGAGCTGATGCGAGGGAGACCCCGGCGAAGGCGATCGCGGCAGCGAACGATGGGCCCTTCATCCATCGGAAACGACGGGCGGGCCTGGCATCAGTGCTGAGGGTGGCGTTGCTTCGAACTTGCACGTCGATATTCCTTGCTGGGCTGGGCGGGGCCGGTGGTCGCCGGCGTCGTTGCCCGGATCCTGCCGAGCGACTTCGGTCGCTCGGAATTCGCTCACATTCTCACCTTGAACATCGAAGGTGGACGTCGTCGGACGTCAGGTCACATCTTGCTGTGGGTGAAACGACTCGATCACCCGTGGATTGCCGTTCATCCGCTTCCCTGAACCGTCTTTCCTTCTCGGACGGCTTCCAACTGCTCCACTTCATGCTGGAGCCGGATTCTGGATCTCGGATCGAGATCCGTCCGCTGCAAGGCCTTGGTGGCCCGATTGAAGGCCATGGTCGCATCCGAGGGGCTCAACGCCATGATCTCATCATCGGAGAGCGCAGGCGGGAGAGTCTTCGGATCGGCGTACTCGGGAGGGGCTTCCTCGGTTGGTGGCTCGGTGGCGGGAGTACTCGTTGCGGGTGTTCCATCGTTCGCACCCTCCGACGAGGCGACCGGTTCGGTCTCGGCATCCGCTCCCATGGAGACCTTGGAATCGCTCTCGAAGATCTTCTTCGTGGCGGAGGGCGGCGGCGATGGGTTGTCGAAGAACGTCGATTCCCGGGCGATGAGGTCGACGTCATATTCGCCGCCCTTGTGGGCCAGTCTGACCTGCCAGATGTCGATGATGTCGAGGACTTTCACTCCGTCCTTCTCGTCACCCATGGCGATCACGTTCTCGGCGGAGCCGAAGAGGACCAGAGTCCCCAGAATCCCGGTCGGCTTGGGACCGGTGTAGGTCGCGGGCGGTGGCGGAGGGCCCTTCGGGACCTCGGGCGTCTCCGCCGTCTCTCGAGGGCGGGCGACCGGCGCTTTCGGTCGGGTTCTCGGCCTCGAGGGCACCACGAACGGTGAACGTCCCGTGAATCGCCTGCTGTTGATCTCGGCTTGCTCTGCGTGGTTTGCGGCGAGAACCGCCATCGGATCTCCAGAGTCATCTTCCCAGGAGGGAGTCGTGACCGCGGAGAGGAGCCCTGGGATCTCCATGAGCAGCACGACCGCAGCGATGGCGACCGCAAGGAGACTGGCGATCAGGGGGCCAGACATCCGGACTCCGGAGAGCGTCGAGATTTTGAGGGAAACTCGGCTCATGACTTCTTCCGGGGAACGATCCATGCCTCGACCATGATCCGGACCTCCAGGTCCGGCCCATCATCGACGAGCTTCAATCTCAAGGAACTGATCGACTCGATTTCGGGCTCCGCTTCAAGATCGCGAACCACATCGACCACGGTTTCGGAGTCGGAGATGAACTCCAACTCGCAGATGAGCCGCTCCACCCGGCCTCCGGCCATGGCGCTGAGCGGACTGTTGCTCGGAAGCTTGCTTCCGGTCCGCCCATCGATCTTGGGGACGATCTCGTACTGCGAGCAGATCTCGCTGACCGTGGACTCCAGTCGAGTGGCGCCCGGAGCAGCCGATCGAGGTACTTCGATCGGCCCGAGTGCGGTGGCGAGGCGTTCGATCTTCGGATCCGTTCTCTGATCCAGAGTCCTCGCTCGCTCGATGGTGGTCGAGATGCGATCGCTTTCCTTGGTCCACTCGTCGGCGGTCGGGCGGACGAATTCGTCCCAGACCAGGACCGCGACGAGAACCATCGCGGCGGCGCCGATGAGTCGCCAGATCGGCTGGAGTTCGAGGAAGCGATCGACGAGGTCGGGTTCCTTCGCGGAGGTTGGTCGGGTGTTCCCCTTGCTCACTTGGAGGTCTCCCGGACTCGGGCCATGATCAGCGTGAATTCCTCTCGGAGCCTCGCCTTGGTCTCGTCGTCGAGTCCCGGCATCAGTTTCGCGCTCGCGACCTTGCTGAGCCGATCCTTCGCTTCTGCATTGCTGAGTGTCGCCACTTCTTCGGGGGAGATCGGGTCAGGGATGTCGGTCACGAAGTTTCGAGCCGCCGATCTGTTGGAAGGATTGCTTCGAGACGAGGCGGTTCCCCCGCGGCTCGAGGGCCGTGTCGAACCGCTTGAACCACGAGTGGATCTCGAGGCGGATGACGATTCCGCTTCCGGGTCTCCTTCGGCGGCGGGGTCGTCATCTGGGTCTGCTGCGGACGCCATGGACCGTCCCGAAGTTCCGGTCACCGGGACTGTCGCCGGCAAGGAGCCGACTCCGGCCAGGCCGGCTTCTATTCTCGCCTCCATGGCCGCCTTCGCCGCATCGCCTTCGAGAAGGTAGCCGTCGGCATCGACCGGTCCGTAGCGTCGTTCGGAGTAGGAGGTGATCGCGTAGTCCTCGTCGGCCGCATACCGGACGAGTCGGAGCGCATCGTCGACTTCGGCCGTGATCTTGAATTCGGTGTATCCGCGTCCGTCGGGTTCCTCGATCGAGGATTCGGGTCCGGAATTCGCGAGCAGCCCGCTTTCTCGCAGTCGTTTGTTGAATTCGAAGACCGCATCGGCACCGCTTTCGTCCCGGCTCGCCTTGGCATATCCGCCGATCACGAGTGGCTCGCTGTGCTGGATGGTGATGGACTCGAGTTCGATGGATTCCGGCATCAGATTGGCGATGTCGCCGAGGAGCTTCGTCATGCTCCATGCCTGGCGGTCGAGTTCCCGATAGACCTTCTGCAGGTTGTCGACTCTTTCGACATGCGCTTGCAGGACCTGAAGATCGGCCACCTTGGCACGCATCACCATGAGTCGGAGCCCGGAACCCGCGAGGGGGACGAGGAGAATCAGGATGAGTGCGGTCATGCCGACCGCGACGGCGGTCCGTCCTTCGGAGAGTCGATTCGCGAGGCCTCGAATGAGGCTTGGTCGTTCATGAACTTCGTCCTCCCGCATCTCCGCGAGCGTCGAGAGGTGGCCATCGGCGACGCCGACCGCAGCGAGGAGGATTCGATCGTCGGCGGGCGACTGCCCGTCCGTCGCGATGGAGGCGTTGGTCACCGTCTCACGAAGCAGGTCATCCGCCGAAGGGGGAATGACGAGTGAGTGGTCGATGGTTCGGGATTCGATTCCCCGGAACATCGTCTTCATCGCGGAGTCGATGCTGGCCGGCGAGGCGCCTTCGCCCAGCAGGCTCTCGACGACGAGGGGATGCAGCCTCGCTTCGATTCCGTCGTCTTCGCGTTCGCGACTCCGTGCGGCTCGGAAGGAGGGGCCTTGTTCGGTCGGGATGACTGCCGCAATCGCGGTGTGATCCGAATCGAGGATGGCGGAGAGGGAATCGGGCTCCTCGCCGGCGAGAAACGCCAGGCAGGCGATTTCAGGTACCCAGCGAACTTCGAACGAGGGGTCCAGACTCGGGAAGTCGACCTCGATGGCTTCGGGCCAGGCGACGACGAGCCCCGTCGGGTGGGTCGATTCACGTCCGAGAACCGCGATTCCCGAGCGATGAGACGGTGTGGCACCGAGCATTCGTGCTTCGGCTTCGAGACGAATGGCGGCCTCGACCTGGGTCGGATTGCCCGGGGGCGTGTGAATCGTCCGAACCAGGCTCGCGGAGGAGGGGAGAACCGCGAGAATGATGCCGCATTTGGCGGATTCCAGTCGCGATTCGAGGGTCTCCGGAGCACACCAGAAGATCTCTTCGATGGCCTTGGAGCCGTTCCCTCGCAAGATGGCGACGCGAAAGCGGTCTCCGCGGCGTCTACAGACGGCGGTGAGGTTGGAATCGAATTCAATTCGTCGTTTCGACATCAGTCTTCTCGGTATTCGATGATCTTCACTGGAAGTGCTGAACGATCGACTACCGCGTGGATTTCCACCTCTTGGCCAGTTGAGGATTTACCACGGCTGGAGATCGAATAAACCCAGCCGGTAACGTCGAGCTGGTCTGCAACCGTCGCGAGCACGTTCGGATCGATGCGACGCAGTTCCAGCAGGTCCACAATACTCGTGATTCCCTCCGCCCGCGACTGCCGGTAGGCCATGATCGACTCCGCAACCGCGGAATCTCCCTCGAAGATGATTCGGAGCACTTCAGGTCCGGCGGTATTGAGGTTGACCCTTCCCGAGATGACTTCCGGTCCGTCGTATGCGGTCGTCGTGCACTCGGCGAAAACGGCGCGAAGCTGCTCCGGCGAGAGCGCCGCCACCGGCTCCTGTTGGGTATTGAGCGAGTTGCCGCTGCTCCGACCGGTGGTTCTGCGGTTCGAGGAGCTTGAGGCGGCCGGGGCGCCGACGAGCTCTGCGAGATCGATGGCGAGCAGGGAACCCATCAAGGCATTGGGCGTGGCCCCGTAGGTCATCAAAGCCTCGGCCTGCGCTTCATCGACGCCGGTGTTCTCCATCAACTCCTCGGCGGTGGTATTTGCGAGATTGATCTTCGGGTACCCACTTCGTCCGAGCGGCGAGTCGATGCTCCTGGCGGTGAGATATCCGGCCCAGCCCGAGTCCATTCGGCCGTCGAAGTCATCGTTCGGGGCCGAGCTCTCACCGTCATCCTCGTTGCCGTCGAGCCGGTTGTTCAGATTCCAGTCTTCGCCACGGATGTACTCGGGCCATGCCCCGGCGACGAGTTCGAGCTCGGTGATCGATTTGAACGGCGCGTTCCTCGGGACGTAACCGAGGTCTCGGCCTTCGTAGAAGCTGCGTTCCGCACCGATTCCCTGTACCTCGTCGTCCTCGTCCTTCCAGTCGAGGATCGCATCCGTGGTATCGATGTTCATTTCCGGGAGTTCAAGCAACTGGGACTTGGTGATCGAGTTGACGTTGAGTCGGGAATGAAGATCGAGCGGGCCGCGGAATTCCTCTCCTTCGGCGACGTGACGAATATCCCAGGTGCCGCTCTCGAGAGATCCTTCCCAGTCGAGCTCGAGATCCCTGATCAGCGACATCGGATCCTCGGCATCTGGAGTCTCGGTGTGCGATGCGAGCGTGGCGATCACTCGTTCCACTCCGGCCCGGGCAGCCCACCGCGCCTCGACCCGGCCGAGCGCCGATCTGCCGAGCACCGTCGTTCGCCAGGTGACCATCTGGGTGGCCGCGACGATCACCGACGCGATCGCGATCGACCAGAGCACCACGATCGTCGCGGACCCTCGCTTGCTGGATCGAATGCGGCGGTCACTTCTCGTGTGGTTTCTTGCTTCAGTCACGGTTGGTACCCGTGGATTGGCTGCTTCCTCCGCGCCCGCTGGAGAAGTTCTCGGCTCTGACGGGAACGAAGTCGTTCTTTTCCGGGGTGAATCCACCGCCACGACCGGGCCCTCCTCGGCCGCCACCGGTTCCAGGTCCGCCTCGACCACCCGGCGGTCCGCCTCTTCCGCCCGGTCCGCCTCTCATTCCTCCCCCTCTTCGCCCGCCGGGGCCGCCCTCCGGTCCTCCAGCATCTCCCCCGGAACCGCCTCCGGCCATTCCGCCGTCGGAAGTCCCCGAAAGTTCCTCTTCTTCCTCCACTTCTTCCTCGACTTCCTCCGGCTCGTAGTAGGGGGGGATGATGCGGTCGACCGAAACATGCGTCTGGAGCGTCACGACGCCTCTGCCGTCGTCATCAATCGACCCATCGTCGTTCCCGGAGGTGCTCACCGAGATTCGGAATCCCCAGGGGAGTCCATCAATGTCCGAGTCCCAGGCATCGAACCATTCCTGTCCGTCATACGCCTCGATCTTCAGACCGACAACACCTTCTGCAATGGGGGTGGCGACGCCGCCGCCGGCGGGGATGTCGTCTGGGACGGGATCCCGCCGTTGCCACAGCGCGGTTCCAAGGCGATCTTCGTCGATCCGGTACTGCGTCTCGTATTCCCCGCCCTCGCCGTTGTAGTCGATGGCGCCCAGGGGTTCGAGTCGGGTGTTGAAGATGAGAATCTCGTCTCGATCGAGGTCCATCCGGCCTTGGCGGCGAACGGTCTTCGATCCGTCATAGAGCATCACTCTGGTGTGAAAGAGATCGGCGTCTCGGAGGACCGCCGTGAGGTCTCTTCTGACCGAGTTGAGTGCGGCATCCGCGCGCAGGTACGCCTGGAGTCGAACTCTGGAGACGGCTCTCGCCCGCCCGACCTGGGACAGCGTGGTCACCACGGTCAGCAGGACGAGGGCCGCGATGACACCTGCAAGGACGAGTTCGATCAGGGTGAAACCCCGACGATGCTTAGCGATCGAAAACTTCTTCATAGCGAGCCTCGCGATCAATGGGTTCCTGCGGTATCCGGATCGGATCGGGCTCTTCGCCCAGTTTTCCCGCAATCAATGTTTCGCACTCGAACGAACGGCCGGTCTCGTGCGTGACGGTGGCCAACACCAGGTACGGCTCTCCGACCCCGGGATCTGAAATTCTCACCCGAAACTCGAATTCCTCGTAGGGGAAATCGCCGCGACCGGCGGACGAGTGGAGATCCGGGTAATCGGCCGGTCCCTCGAGCAGGACCTCGCTGAGAATGTTGTCGAGCATGCCGGCGGCCATCACTCGGATCTCGCCATCCCGTTGAAGTTTGAGCGACTTCGAGGTGATGGAGAAGATCGTCGCCAGCCCGATGGCCAGGATGACTCCGGCGATGACGACGTCCAGCAGGGCGAATCCTGATCGGTGGTGACGGCGCGGAACATGAAGGTGGATTCGTGCCATCACCAGTCCTCCCGATCGGCGCCCATTTCGTTCAGGTCGGCTCGCTCTCGAAGAACCGGGGGGTTCGGATCGCCGTCGCGAATGATCACGGGGCCGAGTCCGTGCGGAAGCAATGCCACCTCCGCGCCGTCGCCGGTGTCCGATTCGACTCGGATTCGAATGTCCGGGCGGAGGCCGCTCGGATTGGACGAGACGAACCAGTCACTGGGGTCGTACGCCGCTCCATCCACGGTCACTCGCGTGAAAGCGATCTGGTCGGGGAGGATGAGCGACGGCGCCAGTGACAACGGTCGCCAGTCGACCTCGCCGGCGTCGTCGGCATCGAGTACGAAGACGTCGAACCTTCGATTCTCCTCGCTGTAACTCAGTGCGACCAGCTTCTCGTCGGTCGCCTCCGCGAAGGCGAAGGTGGCGACGATGGTGGTCACGCTCTCGATGGCGACGTCGAGTTCGCCTCGGGCCATGCCGGACATCCGTGGAACCAGCATCGTCCCCAGAACGACGAGCAGCACCGCCGCGATGATCACCTCGATCAAGGTGAAACCGCGTCGTGTCGTCGGGCGAGGATGGTGCGTTCGAAGGTTCAGGGGCTGTTCCAGGTGAGTCAGCGCTTGCCGTGAATGATGTCGTCCTCGCCGCCCTGTCTCTGGTCGGGGCCGTAACAGATGACGTCGAACTCGATGTTCTGCTCGCCGGGGATCACGATGTCGTAGGGAGTGCCCCACGGATCGATGAGATCGGCGGAGTTGTCGAGATACGGGTCGTCTCCTTCGACGAGCATCTCCAACGTGAAATCGTCGTCGAGGTTGCCGGTGGTGTTCTGGGTGATGTAGAGCCTGACCGCGTTGGCCAGACTGTTCACCTCCGCGGTCGCCTTGTCCTCGTTCGCTCCCTTGAGGAAACGCGTGAGGCGTGGCACGACCAGCGTGGCGAGGAGTGCGACGATGGTCACGGCGATGATCACTTCGAGAAGACTGAAGCCTCTTCGAGGAGCCTGAGAGCGAGTCTGGTGCTGGTTCATGGTGCGTTGCATGGAGGATCGATCCGGATCAAGTGGTGCGGCTTCATTTGCCAGAGAGGGGGGAAGACGGTCGTCGATACTGATTCATCGGCCGCCGGCGACGGCCTCCTGCATCTCAAGCAGGGGCAGCAGGATGGCGGCGAGTACGAAAGCGGCGACACAGGCCATGATGACGAGCATCGCGGGAGGAAGAGACTTGGTGAAGATCTTCAGGCTGTTGTTCACCTGTCGATCGAAGGCCGAGGCGGCGTGAAGAAGCATGCTTTCGAGGCGGCCGGATCGTTCTCCGATGTTGACGATCTGAACGAGAAGGGGGGGGAAATGGCCGCATCGTTCCAAAGGGGTCGCCAGCGAACCACCAGTGGTGACCCGTTCGCGAACTTCGTCGATGGCGTCCATCATCACCGTGTTCCCCAGCGTGTCGCGAACGATTCCGAGCGCGGTCAGGATCGGGATCCCCGCTGAACAGAGCGTTCCCAGGGTTCGTGTGAATCGGGCGACCGCGATGTCACGCAGGAGGTTGCCCAGCAGGGGAACTCGAAGCAGCAGCCCGTCCACGATCCGTCGATTGGCGGGGACGGCCGTCCATGCTCTCCATCCGAAGAACCCTCCGATCGCCCCGGCGATCATCAGCCACCACCAGGCCGCGAAGAAGTCCGCGATCGCGA
>JABABZ010000009.1 GCA_014237965.1 Phycisphaerales bacterium
CAGTCGAAGAACAGGCCACCGTCATCGAACCAACTGACGAAGCCACCACCTCTGACCGTTCCGACTCTCGTGCTGCCGAATCAACCGTTGACGTCACCCGAAAGCTGCGAGTAGCCGATGTTCACGCCGGCGACCCACTGGTCGCTGAGGTCCCAGGCGAATCCACCGAGACCGCCGTATTCGTTCCCTGAGATACCGGCGATGTCACCTTCGTCAGGGGTATCGAGGTCACGACCCCAGAAGACGCCGAAACCTTCCGCGGTCGAAGGCTGACGAACGTTGCGTCGGATCTTCGCCTGTGCCGCCTGGTCCTGTGAGGACGCGAACTCGGTTCCGTTGCTCAGGCGAAACGGCGCCGGGGTGCGCTGCTTCACCGTCGCGTACCGACGCCGGATTTCGCTGCGAAGCACCTGGAAATACTGCGTGTTCGCGGCAAGCTGGATGGTCGAGACCTGAACCGTCGGCCCGAGACCTTCGACGGCCGCGGCATAGGCGGCCGCATTGTCGATCTGGTCGAGCTGGCCGAGCAATTGACCGTAGGTGTTCCCCGGATCGCTGTTGGCATACGGAATGAAGGAATCAAGCATCAGGCCGGTCTCGAAATCCGGACCGGAGAGCGTATTGGTGTACTGGGCGGACGACTGGGCCCAGATGGAAAGCGCATCCGCGTCGGTCGCCCAGCCTCCGTCGCCGTTGTCCGCGCCTCGCGTGATCGACTGGTCTCGATTCGTCGTGACCGACGTATCTCCGGTGATGCCGCCCGAGGTTTCGATGATGGTGAACTGGTGATCGGTGGGAATGTAGGTCGTTCCCTGAACCTCCAGCACGATCGAACCGCTGTCCGTGAAGTCGGCGCTTCCGTTGGCCACGTTGATCAGCGAGTTCTGCCCGTAGACGTCGTTGGCAAGACCGACGATGAGGTCGCCGGTGAGCCCGAACGTCAATTCGCCGCCGGTATCCGCAACGAGGTTGCCCGAGTCCAGCGTGAGAAGGCCGGTGGTCGATCCGGTGGCCCCGACGATCACCTTTCCACCGTATTCGAGTTGACTGGTGTTGATGGTCGCGTTGCCCATCAGCGTCGCACCGGAGTTGACCAGGATGCCACCAGTGGCAGTGAGGTTCATCTCGTCCATGTCGGTCCCCTGCAGATCGAGCATGGCGCCGTCCGCGAGATCGAGCATGCCGCCCACGCTCAAGGTGGTGCCGGCGGCGAAGGTGCTGTTTCCGGTGAGATCGAGGTTGTCTTGCACATCAACCATCGAGGTGTCTTCGGCCTGGATGATCGCGAAGGCCGCATTGCCGTTGAGGTCCGCCATCGCGGTCCCTGAAAGCGTGAGATTGCCACCACCGGTGGTGTCGCCGGTCACGTCGAGGGTCGATGCGTCGTTGAGCGAGATCGTTCCGGCGTTGTCGAGATCGCCGGTGAAGGTCGCGGCCGAGTCGTCGTCGAGCAGTATGCCGTTGGCGTTGGCCGCCACCGTGCTGTCGCCCGTCACCGAGAGGGTTCGTGATCCCGCGAGTTGGACCTGGCCACTCTCGCCGATATCAAGCCCGTCGTCGACGGTGAGGCCGTCGACCGCGGTTCCGCTGAGGTCCACCAGCCCGGTCACCTCCATCGAACCAGCGATGTCCGCCCTCGCGGTGTCTTCGAGCACGAGTTGGCCCGTACGTCCGACCGTCACGTCGCCACCGAACCGAGCGCCGGAGTTGCCCGATGCGGTGATCGATCCCTGAATGGTGGTGGAGTCGACCGTGGAGTTTCCGAAGATCAGGTTGTACGCCCCGAAGGAATCGCCGGAAAGCGTGATGGCCCCTTCGACGCTTGCATCATCGTCGAACTCAAGGTTGGCACCGTTCCCCGCGTCCGCGGTGATGTCGATGGTCGATCCGGCGGACAGTCCGATCGTACCGCTGCCTTCAAGTCGAGCACTGTTCTCCAGAAGCAGATTGCCCGCGTTCATGATGAGATTGTCGGTGTCCGTCACGGATCCGGTGGTGAGACCGTTACCGTCGATCCGGAAGGTCCCGCCGCCGCTGATCGTGGTGTTTCCGGTGTATCTTGCGAGACCGCCGTAGTTGAAGGTTCCGTCGGTCACGGTGAGCGAGAGCGCCCCGTTGGCGCCCGTATTGTCGGTGATGTCACCCATGTACAGGCCGGTCTCGGGGTCGGCGATGCTGCCGCCGCCCTTCACCGAGAGCGTGATGTCGTCGTTGCCGACCGCGGTGATGGCACCCACGGTGTCGGATCCGGTCAGCTGATCGAAGGCCATCGTCCCACCCGACGTCCCGCTGTCGAGCGTGACGGCCGAACTGTCGTTGAGTTCGAGCGACACCGTCCCGTTTCCACCCGCGCCGCCGCCTTCGAAGGTCACCGCGGAATCGTCATTGACGTTGATCGTCCCCGTGAAGTCACGAAGGAAGCCGCCGACGAATTTCACAGTGTCGTCGGCGCCGTCGGTCGTGATGTTGATCGTCAGGTCGTCAGCGCCCGGAGCATTCGCGAAACCGCCACTAGAGGTGATCCCGTCGGTTCCAAAGACGACCGTCGCGTTTGGGTTGGGAACCGCGCCGCCGGTGGTGTCGATCGTGAAATCGCCGTCGAGGGTGGTGCTGGCGAGCCAGTTGGCGGTCGCAGTGTCGTTCACCAGCAACGTGAATGGCCCGGGCAGTTCGGTCGTGCCGGCGAGCAGGAATGTGCCAGCCCCATTTACCGTGAGTGTCGCGTCGGATTCAAAGCTCGTCTCGCCACGGAAAGACAGCCTGGATTCGGCGTTCGTCAGGCTCGCGGCGAAGTTCTGACCGAACGCGACTTCACCGGAGAAGTCGGCTTCGCCGTCGCCGGTCACTGTAAGGATGGCCATATCGATGAAGGAAGCATCGCCGGTCACCGAGAACGTCGAATCCGAGTCGAGGAAGATGATCGAGTGATCACCTTCTGCGACGAAGCCGTTGAAGGTCGCCGCCGCCGCATTGTCGAGGTCGAACGAATATCCAGCGGCAACGGTCGTCACGCCGTTGAAGTTCACGGTCGCGGCGTTGAACGCCGCGCTGTCGGTCAATGGATCCAAGCCGTTTTCAAAATTCGCGTCGTTGAAGGTGAAGACGTCGTCGGCCGCGGTGCCGCTGGTGCCGGCAAAGGTCTGGGCCCCGGTCGCGTTGAAGTCGCCATCGAAGTTGAACCCACCGTCATTGGCGTTCCAGACCGTGCCCTCGCCGGAGGTCGTCTCGCCGTTGACGTCGACGATGCCGCCATCCGCGAGGATCGTGCCGCCGTCGGTCGTGAAGTTCCCGCCAATTTGGACCTGGCCATCGTCGGTGAGATCGAAGCTCTGATCGCCGGTCGCGTTGAAGTCGCCGTTGAAGTTGAACCCACCATCGTTGGCGTCCCAGATGGTCCCCGCCGCGGAGGTGGTCACGCCGTTGATCTCGACGACGCCGCCATCGGCGAGGATCGTGCCGCCGATGGTCGTGAAGCCGCCGTCGATCTGAACCTGGCCACCGCCGGTGAGATCAAAGGTCAGGCCCAAGCCCGCGAAGACGTCGATCTCGAAGGTGAAGCTGCCGGCCTCGGGATTGATGATGGCGGCGTCGCTGAACGTGAAGGAGCCGTCACCGTTGAAGATGACCGCGAGGTCGTTGCTGTTGGTCAAGCCACCGATGCCGGTGATGCCGTTCGCGACGTTGATCTCCGCCCCGAAGATCGAGAGGATGTCGATTATGTTTCCGCCGAAGTCGTCGCCGGGATACACACCGCCCCAACTGGCAGGCGTGTCAAAGTTCGAGTCCCCGCCCAGGGCTCCGTCATATGAGTC
The DNA here is from genome assembly GCA_014237965.1 of Phycisphaerales bacterium. Lineage (GTDB taxonomy): Bacteria > Planctomycetota > Phycisphaerae > Phycisphaerales > SM1A02 > UBA12014. The sequence continues at coordinate 3,813 of JABABZ010000009.1, forward strand.
CTGGCCGGCGGCGGCGAGCGTCATGCTCCCGATCGCGGTGAGCACCGCGGCGGCTCGGAGTCCTGGGAAACGGATGACACCTCGGTTGGAGGCGAGTCCGGTGGAATCGATCGGGTGGACGCTGGACGGCATGCTGGCATTCCCTAAGAGGGGCTGGAACGAGGGCTACTTCCGCTTTTCGAAAACGAATGAACGTGACGAGCGGCCGGAATTCCGGCATCTCGACGCTGGTTCATCGGTTCGCGGAAGTGGCATTCCCCACAGTTCCTGCCCGATTCCGGACCTATTCCCGGTCCTCCCGGCACGATCGCCCTCGATACGGTCCGGCCCGATCCAAGCATGTGAGGACCACCACGACATTCCCGAGCGACACCACTGGGGCCTCAGACACGAGAAATCTGGCGGACCGCGAGCCTTGCCGGAAGCCTGAAAGGAGTCGAGCCGGCAATTCTTGCGCCTCTGTCGCGGTTCTGGAGGTCATTTCACCTGTGACATGGGGACCGGCGTTCGATCGCGGGCGGAGATGACCGCGGCCTCGAGGACCCGCTGGGTCTCGAAGGCATCCACGAAATCCGGCATCGGGACCTCCGGCTTGCCCCCTGCGAGCATCCGATCGATGTCCGCGACCTGGGAGACGAAGGCGTGCTCGTAGCCGAGCCCGTGAGCGGCAGGCCAGTAGGCGTGCACGTAAGGATGCTCACCCGCCTCCGTGCACATGATCCGACTCCACCCGCGAAGGCCGGGCTCGAGGGTGTGATCCCACCATTGAAGTTCGTTCATGCGTTCGAAGTCGAACTTGAAGGATCCGAGCTCGCCGTTGATCTCGATGGTGTTGCGATTCAGATTGCCGGTGGCGACCCGCGTGGCCTCGAAACTTCCGATGGCCCCACCCTTGAAACGAGCCAGGAAGAGGAGCGCGTCGTCCACGGTGGACTTGCCGGTTCGCTTCCGTCCCCGGCCCCCGCTCCCGGTCCCCTTGATCGCGCTGCCGGCCTGTTCGACCAACTCGCGCTGCTTCACGAAGGTCTCCTGCACCGAGCCGACGACTTCACTGACCTCGTCTCCGGTCAGGAATCGCGCCATGTCGATGATGTGGGCGTTCAAGTCGCCGTGCGCTCCGGATCCCGCCTTCTTCGATTGGAACCGCCAGACCAGCGGCGTGTCGGGATGACCCCAGTCCTGCAGATAGGACGCCCGAACATGGAAGATCCGACCGAGCCGTCCGGACTTCACCAGTTGGTGGGCGTAGGCGATCGCAGGAACCCGTCGGTAGTTGAACCAGACGAAGCTCTGCACGCCCTTCCGAGCGGCCTTCTTCGCCGCGTCCCGCATCAATCGTGCATCGTCGAGCGTGCCGGCCATCGGCTTCTCGCAGGCGACGTGCGTGCCGGCTTCGAGCGCCGCGACGGACATCTCGGCGTGAAGATGGTTGGGCGTGCAGACGTCGACGAGATCGACCTCGGGATCACAGACCAGGGACTTCCAGTCGTCGGAACCGGAGGCCCATCCCCATTGCCGGGCGAATTTCTCGGTTTCTGCAAGGTTGCTCCCACAGGCCGAATGCATCATCAGCGGCCTGGGCAGATTGAAGAACGTCCCCGCCGACCGCCATGCATTGGAGTGCGCTCGACCCATGAATCCCGTTCCGAGCATCGCGACCCGGAGTTCGGAGGTCTTCTTCGAGCTCCGAGCGGTCGCCGAGGTGGAACGTCTTCGCGTCGTCTTCTTCTTGGCCATCTCTGTGATTCTCCGGGGAGGCAGGTGGAGTTCCTCGCCAAGGTTATCCTACTGGCCGACGCGGTTTCGCTCCGCGGCCTCGCCGAAGCAAGGACTCCAAACATGCCCATCGATTCGTCCACGTCCCATTCCTCCGACCTTGGTGCCCGACTCGACCAGTTGAGCCGGGAACTCGCCTCGGAACGTCACCGCCGGCGCCGGCTTGAGAAGGGGGTTCTGGTACTCGCACTCGTCGCCGTGGGCGCCGGATCGATCGCGGCCTCGTCCATGCAGGCGGCCTCCGACGTGGTCCGGACCAAACGGCTCGAGATCGTCGACGAGAACGGCCGCATCGTCGCCCTCGCCTCCGCCGCGAAGCATGGCGGGCGAATCGACTTGTGGGACGATGCCGGCACGAATTCCGCTCGCCTCGGCGGGAACGGAACCGGCGGCGATCTCGCGCTCTGGAATCAGGCCGGCGAACAGGTGTTCGCGGCGTATGCGGATGGAACCGCGGGACGCCTGGAAGTGAACACCCGAGGCGGCGCCGTGGGCGTCGCGATCTCCGCCAACGACCGCGGCGGGCTGCTGGCGGTTTCCAACGGCAACGGAGAATCGGCTGCCGAGGTTCGGGTCGGAACCGACGGCGGCGAGTTCGCCGCGATCGCCGATGGACAGAGCACCGCGGTCCTCGCGGCTCGGAACGACGGCGGCCGGGTGACTCTCCTCGACGAAGACGGTCGCGAGTCGGCCAAGCTCATCGGCACCGGAAGGCTCGATCTCCTTCGAGATCGCCAGATCCAGACCTCCGTGATGGCCACTCGAAGCGGTGGCGGCTTCCGACTCTCCTCGCCCGGCGGTCAGGTTCGCATCACCGCCGATGCATCGAATGCCGGCGGCCTCCTTCAGACCCACGATCGGAACGACGTTCCAGTCGTCGCGATCGGCTCGGGTGATGGCGGAAGCGGCGTCCGGGTTCGCAACAGTGATGCAGTCAGCGTGGCCGCGGTCGGCGTCGACACCGATGGCCATGGCGCGATCGAGATCTCCAGCTTGTCGGGTGATCGATGCGGTTCTCTGGTGGTGGGCGAATCCGGCGGAAAGCTCTTCCTCGGAAACAACGAAGGCGAGCCGTTCCTCGAAGCCGGTGGCGACAGCGAAGGCGGCCTGATGCAGGTCTACGACCGAAACGCACAGGTCGCCGCGACGATGCAGGGCCTTGGCGAGGGTGGACGCATCGCGGTGGGCGTCGAGAGCAAGGGCATCGGTGGTTCGATCGAAGCCCGCGGCGACGGACCTGCGGCGCTCTCGATCTTCGGACCCGGCGGACGATCGGTGGCCATCGCGGCCTCACCGAGCGGCGGTCTCATCAATCTCCTCGACATCGGCGGCAGCGTCGCATTCGCGGCGGGCGCCGCGACGGATGGTCCCGGCGGCGTCATGGCGATCCAGAATGAGAACGGCGCCAGGGTGATTCGCGTCGGAGTGAACGCACGCGGCGAAGGCGAGATCGAGGTCTACGATGCATCTGCCACCCGGAAGCGAAAGGTGTCGGCACCATGAGGATTCCGATGGCGACGCGGGCGGAGAACTCGGGGAGAAGATGGATGCGAACTCGACGAACAGAACGCCTCGCGATGATGCTCGCCATCCTGTCTGGCGTGACGCTCGCCGCGACGTCGGCGATGGCCGCCACGCCGCCACTGCCGCCCCCTCCTGCGGCTGATGCCGCCACGACCACCCCGCCTCCGATTCCCGACGCGCAGGCGTCACCCCAAGTGGTGCTCGAATTTCTGCTGGGGGCTGATTCCTCGGTGGGCGGACCGGCCGTCGCCGGTTGCTTCACGAAGGATGCGCTTCCACCCACCACCGCGGTTCGCGACCGGGTCGTGCGCGACTTCCGCAACGCGCTGATCTGGCTCGGATGGAACCAGACGACGTCGACATCGCTTCCGAAAGCCGACGACGCCACGATGCGGACCGTGATCTTCCCGGCCACCGAGGCGATGCCCCAGGCGATACGGGAACGGAGCACTGCGCTCGAGAAGCGGATCGGCGGCAAGTGGCGGGTCGAGATCGTCCGCGGGGAGGACGGGGGATATCGATTCGCGAAGGAGGCCGTGGCGTCCACGAACCTCGACGCGGCCCTTGACGCGATCTCCGCGTTCCGACGCGAGCGCAACGGAACCCCCGAGGAGGGGCAGGCCATGCCGACGAACCTCGCGGAATGGGTCAACCTCCACGGCGCGGACTGGATGCTCGAGCGATTCGTCTTCCTCGCGATCTGGCAGTGGATCGGGCTCGGACTGGTCATCCTCGTCGGGATCGTCATCGACACGCTGACGCGATTCATCGCACGAAGAACCCTTCGATCGGTGAACAAACGGATCGAGGCGGGGCCCGACGACGATGCGGTCCGGCGAGCCAGTCGGAGCATCGGGGTCGTGGCAGGGACGCTCACCTGGCTGCTCCTGATCAACCTGCTCGAGCTGCCGATCGCGGGGCTCGCCATCCTGCAGCCGGCCGCCCAGTTCGCGTTCGTGCTCGCCCTGCTGTGGGCGGGATGGCGCGGCATCGATCTGCTTGCCGATCTCATCGGGGCCAGAGTCGCGGCCAGCGAGAACAAACTCGACGACATCCTCGTGCCGATGGTCCGGAAGACCGCCAAGGTCCTTCTGGTGACCTTCGGTCTGCTCAACGTGGCTCCGATTCTCGGTCTCAATCTCGGCCCCCTGCTCGCGGCGATCGGAATCGGTTCCTTCGGTTTCGCGTTCGCGTTCAAGAACTCGCTCGAGAACCTCTTCGGCAGTGTCACGGTCATTCTCGATCGCCCCTTTCTGGTGGGCGACTGGGTGGTGATCGACGGCGTCGAAGGAACCGTCGAAGACGTCGGCCTCCGGTCGACGAAGGTCCGAACGTTCTACAACTCCCTGGTCTCGATTCCGAATTCGAATCTGATCACGAAGCAGGTCGACAACTACGGCGCTCGCAAGTACCGCCGGTGGTCGACGAAGGTCGGCATCCTGTACGGGACGCCACCCGCCCGCATCGACGCCTTCTGCGAGGGGATTCGCGAGTTGGTGCGACAACATCCCTACACCCGCAAGGACTACTACCAGGTCTGGCTGAACGGATTCGCGGACAGCGCACTCGAGGTGCTCGTCTACGTCTTCTGGGAAGCCCCGGACTGGCAGACCGAACTTCGTGAACGGCATCGACTGATGCTCGACATCATGCGGATCGCGGACGAACTCGGCATCGACTTCGCGTTCCCGACCCGGACCCTTCACGTCAGACGCGCCGACCCGAACACCGAACCGAAGAATGCCGGACTCGACAAGGACGATCCGAGCAGCGCCCGGCGAACCGGCCGCGTCGCCACCCGCGACGTGGTCGCCGGCGACGACTGGTTGAGCGAGAAGCCGCCCCCGTACAACTTCCTTTCCGCCGAAGAGACGAAGCGGCTCGACGAGATGACCGACGAGGAACGAGCCGCCGCCATCGAGACCCGGCTCGCCCGGAAGAACTCCGCGGAAGCCGCGGCCGAGGCGGCGGAGCACCCGGATCACGGCCCGGAGAAGGCCGACTTCACCGAGCAGCGTCAGTCGGGTGGCGAATGATCATCCCACCCGGCCCGCGCCGACCGCACATCGGACGCCCGAGGCACGAGGTATCATTCGCGGGCTCCGGGCCCGCTTCGCCGGGCCGGCCTTCGTCCGATCGACCAACTGAGGAGTCGTGTCCTTGAACAGCCAGACCGTGCCTGAAATCGCGGAATTCAAACTCGTGTCTCTGGACGCCGGCCTCGGCACCTTCGCCGTTCCGGGGACCGGATACCGGCTGGCGTTGCATGTTCCAGAAGGATTCGATGCGCCGATCGGGCGACGCATCCGTGGACACGTCCGCGGCCAGGCCCTTCGCATGCACCGGACCGGTGCGGGCGGAAACTTCATCGAACCGCTCGACGGTCGACCCCGGATCGTGCAGGGCACCGTGCTGGCCGTCGATCCCGGCGCCAACGAAGTCCTGTTGGATCTCGTGGTTCCGATTCGGCTGGAGATGTTCGAAGGCCAGTCCGCGAACGAATTCGCGACCGGCGAGATGGTGAACTTCTACATGCACCCGGGCGCGACGTTCACACCGGAATCGGCGGAAGCCTGAGTCCATCGACACCGATGCTGCTGCTCATCGACAACTACGATTCGTTCACGTTCAATCTCGTCCAGCGAATCGGCGAGATCGACCCGGATCTCGACGTACACGTGGTTCGCAACGATCGCATCACCCCGGATGAGGCTGCCGCGCTCGATCCCACGCATCTCGTGATCTCACCCGGACCATGCACGCCGAAGGAGGCGGGCGTGAGCGCCGGTGTCGTCGAACGACTCCGAGGCCGCATTCCGATTCTCGGCGTGTGCCTGGGACATCAGACCATCGGGGATCTTCACGGAATGGTGGTGAACCGAAGCACGGTGCCGGTTCATGGCAAGACGTCTCTCGTGCATCACGACGACCAAGGCGTCTTCCGGGGCGTTCCGAATCCGTTTCAAGCGACGCGATACCACTCGCTGATCGTCGAACGCGAGACGGTGCCGGACGACTGGACCGTCTCGGCATGGCTCGCTGACGGTCTGGTCATGGGGCTTCGCCACCAGGGATCGGGGCCACCGATCGAAGGCGTGCAGTTCCACCCGGAGAGTTTCCTCACCATTGAAGGCCCGAAACTGCTGGCGAACTTCCTGTCTTCCGGCGGGTGAGCGACCCGGGCGATCAGGCGGCCGTGCCGGCGATGCCGTCGCGGGTCACCAGGAACAGTTCCTTGGTGATCGGATAGGGCAGACGCTTGTAGTCCTGATCGACCCGCTTCCGCAACCGATCGACGAAGTGCTCCGGATTGGCGGTCATCGCGACGAACATGTCGCGAGAAGGCGTGGCGACGAAGAAATCGCCGTCGAGTTCCGGAGCGAGCCGTGCGTGGAGTTTCCCGAGAAGCACACGCGAGGCGTCGTACCCGTCGTGCTCACCCAGCAATGCCGCCCGGCCACCGTCCTGGCTTTCGATCACCTGGATCTGCAGGTCCGGGGAGTATCGCTCGAGATTGGTCCTGGCGATCTCGTCCAGTTCGTCCACGCTCGTACCCCATTGGATGACCTGCTCGATCGTGATCGAGACGGTCACCTGAGGCATGTCGAGCACGAAGACGATGACGGTGCCGTTGACCCACGGAACGTGGGCCACCTGCTCCCGGTCGAGTTGTTGGAAGATCGATTCGGGCTGGATGCGCGGCATCACCCGCAACTTCGCGAGTTCCCAGGGGATGGGCGTACCACCGAATTCATCACCGTCGAAGATCTTCTCAAGGTAGTCCTCGACGATCTCGGTCCCTCGGTCGGGAGATCCCAGAACCATCCGGTAGAGATTCTCCAGCCCAAGATGCCGACCGTTGACCACCAAGTCGAAAGGGCCGGTCAGAATCACTTCGTGATCGGGCCAGTTTCGGCGCATGATGGCAAAGACCTGTTCGCCGAATGCTTCGGGTTCACGGGGAAGAGCAGCCATGGGAGCCTCCAAGGGGTCATACCCGACCGGAGTCGGGGACAGTACGGATCTCTGTCAGCATCGGATGGATGCGACGTCGTCTGAGGTCAGGTACGCTCGTTCCGGTCGTTTGGTTTGGGGGCCCTACCCGAGGCCGCAAAAGCGACTCGTTATCGGACGCAGAATCCGGATGGACGATTGTGACCAGGATCCCCCCCACCCTGACTCGGACGCCACTGATGCCCCACGCGATCGACGACACCGCCCGAAGCCTTCATCAGTGGTGGGACCAGGGAGCGGTGGCCCCCGCCCGGCCGCTTCTGGTCATCGGTGGCCCCTGCGTTCTCGAATCGGATGATCTGAATCGACGAATCGCCGAAACCATGAAGGCCGCCTGCGACACCGCAGGCGCGACGTTCGTCTTCAAGGCGAGCTTCGACAAGGCCAACCGGTCGAGCATTTCCTCGGACCGCGGTCCCGGTCTCGATGCCGGGCTTCAACAACTCGCCTCGATCCGGGAGACCTTCGACGTCCCCGTGCTGACCGATGTCCACGAATCCGGACAAGCCGGACCGGTCTCGGAAGTCGTCGACATCATTCAGGTACCAGCGTTTCTGTGCCGTCAGACCGATCTTCTGGCGGCATGCGGCGCGACCGGGACGCCTGTTGCGGTCAAGAAGGGCCAGTTTCTCTCTCCGGCCGAGATGCGGAATGTGCTGGAGAAACTCCGCGAATCCGGCTGTACGCGAATGATGGCCACGGAACGTGGCACCTTCTTCGGCTACCACCGTCTGGTGAACGATTTCGTCGGACTCGGCGATCTGCAGGACATCGCTTCGGAGTTCAAGGCCCCCCTCTGCTTCGACGTCACCCACTCGACGCAACTGCCGGGCGGCGAAGGGACCATGAGCGGCGGCCGGCCGGATCGAGCGGCCTTGTTGGCGAGAGCGGCGGTCGCGGCAGGCGTCGAGGCCGTGTTCCTCGAGACCCACCCCGATCCCCCGAGTGCCCGCAGCGACCGAGCCACGGTGCTCCCCCTCGAAGAGGCCGCGTCCCTGATCGAGTCGCTTGCCGGCATCCGAGGGGTTCTGGGACGATGACCCCACGCGACGAATCGAGGCAACCACCGGAAGTTCAGGGCAAGATTCGCCATTGATGCGAGTGGCACGCTATCGTTGAGACAGGCATGAACACGAAGTGCGACCAATGCGACAAGCCGGCGGAAGTCCATGAGATCGACGCCATCAAAGGGGTCCACGTGCACCTCTGCAGGGAACACGCGGTCGAGGCCGGCTTCCAGGTTCCGCAAAGCGCTCCGGTGACCGATCTGCTCACCCAGTTCGCCACCATGCAGACCCCGGCTCAATCACCGAAGAAGGTCGAGAAACCCGCAGCGTGCAAGACGTGCGGATCGACCTTCGCCCGATTCAGGAAGACCGGACTTCTGGGTTGCCCCGAATGCTACGAAGCCTTCTGCAAGCAGTTGGACGGCGTGATCGCCCGATCGCAGAACGGCGCCTCGAACCACACGGGTCGCGTTCCGGATCGCTCTTCGGCGCTGGTCGATCTCCAGGCACTCCGTCGAAGTCTGATCGAAGAACTCGATCGGGCGGTGGCGAGCGAACAGTACGAACGAGCCGCGAGCCTGCGGGATCGTCTTCATACCCTTGCGAGTGACCGCGGCGACTGACGCCTCGTCTCGTCGCCACGGGACGGTCGCCACCCGCCCGAACCGCCCGACCTTCGAATCCCTCCGTCCTCAGTCCTCGGGATGTCCCGAACCGGAAACCACGCCGTGAAGTTGAAGCAGACCGGACCCTGGATAGAACACTCCGGCCCCGATGCCGACGTGGTCGTCTCGAGTCGGGCCCGCCTCGCTCGAAACCTGAGCGGACTTCCCTTCGTCAATCAGGCGAGCGACGTCGAGAAGCGAGAGGTTCTCCGGCTCGTGCAGACGCTTCCACTCGCCGGCGAACGCAGCGAGGAACTCGTCTGGATCGATCTTCAACAGTCGACTCCCGAGGATCGCCGCCTTCTCTTCGAACGGCATCTGGTCTCCCGTCAGTTCCTCGAGTCGGTCTCGCCGCGGGCCGTCGCGATCGCGGACGACGAACAACTCAGCGTGATGGTCAACGAGGAAGATCATCTGCGGATGCAGGTTCTTCTTCCGGGACTCGAACTCGAAGAAGCCTGGAGGCGGGTCGTCGACTTCGATCGACGTCTCGAGAGGACCGCGGACATCGCGGTCCACCCTCGCTGGGGATATCTGACCGCCTGCCCCACGAACGTGGGCACCGCCATCAGATTCTCCGTGATGCTTCATCTCCCGGGCCTTCGTCTCACCAACGAACTCGAGCGGCTTCGCCGAGCCTCGAACGACCTCGACCTCGCGGTTCGCGGTTTCTATGGCGAGGGTTCGGACAGCAGCGGGGACTTCTATCAGGTCAGCAATCAGCTCACGCTCGGTGTTTCGGAAACGGATCTGCTGGCGACCTTCGTCGGCGAGATCGTTCCGCGAATCGTCGCCTACGAACGCATGGCCAGAGACATTCTGATCGAACGAAGTTCGACGCTGCTGGAGGACCGGGTCCATCGCGCCCTCGGAACGCTGCGATCGGCGCGACTCCTGGCCATCGAGGAATCCATGAAGCACCTGAGCCGGGTACGGCTCGGCATCGCGCTCGGACTGCTCACCGACATCCCGCTCGGAACCGTCCAGCGACTCTTCCTCGAAGTCCAACCCGCCCACCTCCGACGCGTTCAACCCGACAGCATCGACGACACGGCACTCGAGCCCGTCGCCGAAGATCGTCTGCTCGATGACGAACGAACCCGCCGCCGCCGTGCGGATCTGGTTCGAACCGCACTGGCTGAATGAGCGATCCCCGCTGATGCGATCGACGAAGACCTTCCGGCCCGCGACGAATCACGCGGTGTAGAGGCGGTCGCAGTCGGCGGCGAAGTCCATGTCCTTGGCGGAGAGACCGCCCGCATCATGGGTCGAGAGCGTCAACGTCACCTTCGAGTAGCGGATCAGGATGTCCGGGTGATGCTGGATCTCCTCGGCACGCGCCGCGATTCTCGAGACGAAGTCCATGGACCCCAGAAAGTCGCCGAACGCGAAGGTCCGTTGAATGGAGTCTCCATTTCTGGACCATTCCGGACGTTCCGCCAGACCACTCTCGATCGCGTCTTCTGCGAGTTTCTCGACCATGTCGTTCCCACTGCCGGTAGCCCGGCGAATTCGGCCGCGATTCGACCGGAATGCCTCTGAACGGATGCCGCAAAGTCGCAATGCGGAGATGACGTCACTATACCCCTTGTCATGACCCCCCTCCTGCCCGAGAACCACCCGGACGATCGCCCACGGACGACGAGGCTCGCCCCGAGTCCGACGGGCGATCTCCATCTGGGCAACGTGAGATCCCTGCTTCTCGGATGGGCGATCGCTCGCGCCCGGGACTGGCGAATCGTCCTTCGCCACGAGGATCTCGATCAAGAGCGATCCGACGAAGGTGGATGCGAGGCCATCGAGTCGTCACTCTCGTGGCTGGGCATCACCTGGGATGGCCCCGCCCTGAGGCAGTCGGACGATCTCGAGCCCTATCGAACGGCCATGATCCGCCTCGCCGAACAGCGACGGATCTTCGCCTCGGATCTGAGCCGCCGTGAAATCCGCGAAGCCGCCGGAGCGCCCCACGAGAAGGGGCCGGTGGTGTTTCCGGCGTCACTGCGCCCGAAGGATCCGTCTGCGTTTCTGTTCAACGACCAGGAAGGGAATTACCGCCTCGTCGTCGAACCGGGAGCCGAGCGGGTCCGGGACGAACTTCAAGGCGATCGGGAGTTCGACCCCTCCGCCGAAGTCGGTGACATGATCGTCTGGACCAGAAACGGCCGTCCGTCCTACCAACTCGCGGTGGTCGTCGACGACGACCGTCAGGACGTCACGGACGTGGTTCGCGGAGACGATCTCTTCTCGAGCGCCGCCCGACAACAACGACTCCGCAGAGACCTCGGCATGAAGGGAAGCCCGCGATGGTGGCATCTCCCCATGGTGTACGACCAAGAGGGCCGGCGGCTTTCCAAACGTGATGGTGATGCCGGGATCCTGGCGCTTCGAGACGCCGGCGTCTCCGCGGAGCGTGTGATCGGACTGATCGCAGCCTGGGCGGGTCTCATTCCCGAACGATGCGAGCTCCCGGCTTCGGCGGTCCCCGGTCTCACTGACGGCTCCGCGATGCGTAGACTGGTCGATCGGGAATCCCTCACGCCGTGCCGCTTCACCAAGGAGGACGATCGATGGCTCCGCAACATGTGATGGTCGCCATGGACGGGTGCGGTCGAGTTCCCCGGTCACTTCTGGTCGGCGTCATCGCCATGGCCTTCCTTCCGACCGGATGCTCTGAACCGACCGTCCCAGTGGACGGCGGAGTGGAAGAGATCCGCATCGGGGATCGGACCTTCAAACTCGAACTCGCCCTCTCCACGGATCGCCGTCGCCGCGGACTCGGAGGCAGGACCACGCTGGCCTCGGACGAAGGAATGCTCTTCGCCTTCCCGCAGGCGGCCCAGCAGCGTTTCTGGATGTACGACTGCGTGATGGACATCGACATCGCGTATATCGACCCGATCGGATACGTCACCGCCGTTCATACGATGCCGAAGGAGACGCCGCGCGGCGTCGACGAACTCGAGCTCGACTATCAGGCCAGACTTCCGGGATATCCCAGCCGATATCCCGCACAGTTCGTGATCGAACTCGCGCCAGGCATGTTCGAGACCCTCGGAATCGAAGCGGGCGATCGAATCGACATCCCGCAGGAACGGCTGGAACTTCTTGGAACGCTGGCCGAAGTCGAAGCCGAGCCGAGCGCGTTCCGTTGAAGCACGGGGCGGGCCCGCTCGTCGCTCGAAGGACGTCGAAATGCGAGGAGATCAGACGCTCGAACCTTGATCGCGATCGGAAAGCAGTCTCTCCACGTGCGCGGCGACCATCTTCGCCATCGCATCCGCTTCGAGATTGACTCGAGCGTCGATCTGCAGATCTCGAAGGATCGTGCGTTCGAGGGTCTCGGGAATGAGCGCGATCTCGAATCCGATCACGTTCGATCCAGAGTCGTCATCCGCCCGAAGCACCCGGGCGATGGTCAAGGAGACGCCTTCCACCGTGATCGAACCACGATCGACGAGATGTTCACGAACGCCCACCGGCGCCTCGATCCGCACCCGCCAGTCGTCTCCATCGTCGATTCCGACGACCACGCCGACTCCATCGACATGGCCCTGGACCAGATGACCACCGAGCAGCGTGTCGAGCGTCGCGGCACGTTCGAGATTGACCGATGCGCCGACCTCGAGACCGCCGAGCGTGGTCATCTCCAGTGACCTTGGAATCACATCGAATCCATGGCGACCTTGCTGGGACTCGACGACGGTCAGGCAGCAACCGTTGACCGCGATCGATGCGCCAGGTTCGGGCCGGTAGTCCCAGCCCTCGGCGTCCACGACCAGTCGCCGACCGGAAGGAGAGGACTCGATCTCGGTGATTCTGCCCATGGCTTCTATGAGTCCGGTGAACATGCCGGGAGCCTAACGGCGACCACGGCTCGCCGCCTGAATGACCATCCAGAGGCCTTGAATCCCCTTCGACGGGCCACAGGTTGTCCAGACCAGGATTCGGAACCTGCCGACGGTGCGGATCGAACCCACTTGCATCGCCACCGGGAACCCATCCCCCGACGCCCGGAAACGCGGAGAAGCGACCCCGGGAATGAACGGATCCCGCCGCCTCGATACACTGTTCGCTTCGCGCGAGGCACCCGTCGAGCGCGTCCGTCCAAATGGAGATACCGATGTCCGCAGCGCGTTCCAACTCCCGCATCCTCGCCCTCGCCGTTCTCGTCGGCTGTCTTCCAGCCGGTCTCGGGGCCACCGTCGCGTCAGCGCAGGATCGAGACGCCGATCTCGCAGCCCGGACGGCCGAAATGGATCGTCGGTACGCCTTCGGCCCCTCCCCCGCCCGCGCGATCAACTACCGAATCGCCTGGCAGAGTTCCGTCGACGGCGAGGTCAAACGACTCGATGTCTTCGGCGACGACGTCTTCGCCATGAACACGCGAAACCATCTCACGCGATTCGATCGGAATACCGGTGCGAGAGTCTGGAGCGTGACCGGTGCGGATGCGCTCGACACCATCTGGGGCGTGACCCCGGGTGTGGCGCCCCCCGGCGGAAGACCGTTCGGCCAGAACGACGACGACAAGATCTACATCACTTCCGACCCCGGCATCTTCGAACTCGATTACAACTCCGGCGCGGTCGTCGGTCGTCAGGATCTGGAACGGATCCCTTCGACGGAGGTGCTTCCGCTTGGCAACCATCTGGTCTTCGGAACGCGAAGCGGCCAGATCGTCTGGCACCAGTTCGTCGTCGGCCAGGCGTGGCGTGCGAACCAACTGAAGGGCCCCGTGGTCGCCAATCCCACGCTGGTCGGAACCAGCGACATCGCCTGCGCCAGCGAGGGCGGAACGCTTCTGCTCCTCGACGGCAAGTCGGCACGAAAGCTCTGGGGCGACAACCTCTTCGACGGCGTGAAGGCGGCGGTCACCGCAGGCGGCGGAAAGCTCTTCGCTGCGAGCACCGACCAGTATCTCTGGGCCTTCGATAACTGGACCGGCAAGGTGGCCTGGCGTTACTTCACCGAAAGCCCGCTCGTCGACTCCCCGATCTACGTCGACGACCACGGCGGCCGTGTCATGCAATGGGTGGAGACCGAAGGGCTCGTCTGCCTGGAAGCCCACCCGGACAACGCGATCGAAGGCCGGACCGTCTGGACCATCAAGGAAGCCCGCGGGAAGGCGATCGGAATGATCCACGGTGACGTCGCGATCTGGGACGCGGATTCCCACACGCTCCGCCTCGTCAACGTCGCTCAGGGTGCGGTCACCAATACTCTCGAACTTCCCCAGGTCGACCACCTCTCCATGCACGGCGACTCCATCTTCGCAGTCGCTGCGGACGGACGGGTGGTTCGCCTCGATCCGATCAAGTGACGATCTTCCCCAGAGGCCGGCCCTGACTCCCATCGACGCCTCGAACGACCGAGAGAACCCGGTCGACGAACTTCACGGCCGACCACGACCATCGCGTCGCTCTCGCATGGAACCGCATGACTGATCTCGTCCCCATCCGCCGCGCCCTCATCTCCGTGAGCGACAAGAAAGATCTCATCCCCTTCGCCCGGGGACTCGTGGAACGCGGCATCGAAATCATCTCGACCGGTGGCACCAATCGCGCGCTGACCGAAGCGGGACTCTCGCCCATCGCCGTGGACACCCTGACCGGGTTTCCAGAGATGATGGACGGCCGAGTGAAGACGCTTCACCCGACCGTTCATGGTGGGATTCTCGCTCGCCGCGATCTGGACTCGCACGTCGCGGCGATGAAGCAGCACGACATCCAGCCGATCGACATCGTCTGCGTCAATCTCTACCCCTTCGAACAGACCATTCGACAGGACGAAGTGACCAACGACGAAGCGATCGAACAGATCGACATCGGTGGCCCCTCGATGCTTCGTTCAGGCGCGAAGAACCATGATTTCGTGACCGTGGTCACGGACCCGTCCCAGTACGACCGGGTGATCGGAGAACTCGACGGCAACGATGGCTGCACCACCATCGAGCTCCGACGAGATCTTGCAACCGCCGCCTTCGCGAGGACCGCCGAATACGACGCGACGATCGCAGCCTGGATGAGCGGAACCACCTCCGCCCGCTTCCCGAGCGTGCTGCGGCTCAACTTCGTCGGTCAGCAGCAACTCCGATACGGGGAGAATCCCCATCAGGCCGGCGCCGTCTACCGCGACCCCGACTTCCAGGGGCCGAGCGTCACTTCCGCGAAGCTGATCTCGGGGAAGCCCCTCTCGTACAACAATCTCCTGGATGCGGCCAGCGCTCTGGAGATCGTCCAGGATCTCCACGACATCGACTCCGGACGATTCGCATCGGCGGTCATCAAGCACACCAACCCCTGCGGCGCTGGGGTCGGCGACACGCTCTCGGGTGCATTCGATCTCGCGTACTCGGGCGATCCGCTCGCCGCGTACGGCGGCATCGTCGCCTTGAGCGGCCCCGTGGACCGCGCAACGGCGGAGTCCATCGTCGCGGGCGGCCGATTCCTCGAAGTCGTCCTCGCGCCGTCCTTCGATGACGACGCCGCGGCCCTTCTCGCCGGCCGATGGAAGAACTGTCGCCTGCTCGCCATCGGCGCCCTCGACGATCGAGGACAGGAAGGCCTGTCTCTTCGTTCCATCCCCGGCGGCCTTCTGGCCCAGGAACGAGACACCCATCCGTTCTCCGCATCGGATCTCCGACAGGCCGCGGGACCGAAAGCCGACGACACCTTGCGACAAGCCGCGGGGCTTCCCTGGGCGGTGGTCAAGCTGCTGAAGTCCAACGCCATCTGCATCGCGACTCCGGAACGTCTTCTGGGTGCGGGTGCGGGCCAGATGGACCGAGTGGCCGCCTGCCGACTCGCCGTCGCCAAGGCCGGCGACCTCACCGCGGTGCAGGGTCCGGTCATCGCCGCCAGCGATGCTTTCTTCCCGTTCCCGGACGGACCGCAGATTCTCATCGACGCCGGCGTGACCTGTTTGATCCATCCAGGCGGCTCGAAGCGGGACGACGAGACCTTCGCGGTCTGTGAAGAGCACGGAATCACCTGCCTGCTCACCGGAATTCGACACTTCCGACACTGATTCTCCGGTCGTCGCCGACGGTCGTGGTGCTACCATGTCCGCCCGCGGACTCCGAACCCGGTCCGATCCTGGAGCCTTCTCGTGCCGAATTCCCCTCAACCGAACCTCGACCACCCCGACCTTCCGCGGGTCAAGGCGGCGTTCGCCGACATTCGTTTCCAGGCCACCGAATACCGAGGGACCACCACCCTGATGGTCCCCGTCGAGCGGACTCATGATGTTCTTCGGTTTCTCCGCGATGATCCCGATTGCAACTACGAGTTTCTCTCGGACGTCACCGCCGTCGATTACCTGGACTACGTGGTCGAGACACCCGCCCGCTTCGGTGTGGTCTGGAACCTTCTGAGCCACACGAACGACCGACGGATCACCATCAAGACCTGGATCGATCCGACCCTCGACACCGAGGGCATCACGGAAGATCCCGGACTCTTCGTCGACAGCGTCTGCGACATCTGGGCCGGCGCCGAGTGGATGGAACGCGAAGTCTTCGACATGTTCGGCATTCGCTTTCGCAATCATCCGGACCTCCGCCGGATCCTCCTGTGGAAGGACTATCCCGCGCATCCGCTCCGGAAGGACTACCCACTTCGAGGCCGTGGCGAGCGCGAGTTCTATTCGGTTCTCGACCGCGACGCCCGCTGACTCGCCGACTTCACGTGTGAAGTCGTACGACCGTTCTCAAATCTAGAATGCGTCCGGTTCCGGAGAGGCCGTCACCGCTCCGAAGCGGTTCGCGAGGAGCCGAGGCCATGACCGCGACCAAGAAGACCTCCCGAAAGTCCTCCACCGGAACCAACGTCCTGGTGTTGGGCGGCGGCCTCATCGGTTCCGTCATCGCCAGCGATCTCGCATCGAGCCGGGGCATGAAGGTGACGGTGGCGGACTCCAGTGGTGCGTCACTGAAGAACTGCATCCGCCGGGCCACCAGGAAGATCGACACCGTCGAAGCGGACCTTTCCGATGCCGAGGACATCGCCCGCGTGGTGGCGGAGGCCGATCTCGTCGTCGGCGCACTGCCCAGCGGCCTCGGTTTGAATGCGCTCGAGACCGTGATCGACGCCGGCCGACACTACGTCGACATCTCCTTCATGTCCGAAGGCAACCTCCATCTCTCGGAACTCGCGAAGAAGAAGCGGGTCACCGCGGTGGTCGACATGGGCGTGGCGCCGGGCATGAGCAACATGCTCTGCGGATATGGCGCCCGGAAGCTCGATCGTTGTGATCGGCTCGAAATCCTGGTCGGCGGGCTGCCTCGACATCGACACTGGCCCTGGGAGTACAAGGCGAGCTGGTCGCCGAGCGACGTGCTCGAAGAGTACGTTCGGCCGGTTCGAGTGGTCGAAGGCGGAAAGATCGTCTGGAAGGAGGCGTTGGCCGAGCCGGAACTCGCGGACTTCGAAGGCGTGGGAACGCTCGAGACCTTCCTGACCGACGGCCTTCGATCCCTGGCCGACACGCTCGACGTGCCCGACATGGTCGAGAAGACGATGCGATATCCGGGCCACATCGAACTCATGCGGGTGCTGCGGCACGTGGGACTCTTCAGCCCCGAGCCGGTCACCCTCCCGGACGGCACGACCGTGCGACCCCTCGACCTGACCGGTCACCTCCTCTTCCCGCAATGGAAGTTCGAGAAGGGCGAACCGGACTGCACCGTGATGCGGGTGACCGCCGAAGGCCGCCTGGGGAAGATCGGCACCCGGCTCACCTGGGATCTGGTGGACGATCTCGACCCGAAGACCGGGTTCTCCAGCATGTCCCGATGCACGGCGTTCCCCGCGGCGGCGATGGCTCGAATGATCGCGGACGGGACCTTCAAGCGACGCGGCGTCTTCGCTCCGGAGCAGATCGCCAACGACAAGGGCCTGCTGGATCGAATGCTCAAGGAACTCAAGAGCCGCGGCGTCGAGTATGTTGCCCGGGTCGAGACGATCGACTGAACACGGCGAGGATCGCCGTCAACCTTGAATCATCGGCTCCGGCGTGGGAATCACACCGGCACCGCTGGCAACCGGACGACCAATTCGTCCGGGGCGTGTTCGCGCGTCGGCCCGAAACGGCCGTGGAAGAACCAACGTCTCACGACGGAAGAATCGGAGGATCGAATGGAATCGATCGAACATCTGGAACTCAAGCGTCTTGCGGTCGCGTGGCTCGCCCGGCTCGGATGCCGGGCGGTCGCGACCGAGGTCCGCTGCCCGATCGCCAGGTACCGCGTCGATGCCGCCGGCTGGCTCGATCATGCGGACGGAAGTCTGCTCGATGCCGGTGGGCTCGAAGGCCGACGAAGAAGCGTGGACGCGACGCTCTTCGGAAACGCCTCCCGAGGATCCGCCCGCCGCGGGCCGGCACGACCACGAACGATCGTGATCGAGTGCAAGCAGAGCCGCGCCGACTTCGTTCGGGATGACCGTGACGCGGAACGACTCAAGCGCAAACTCGAGATGCTGCAACGGACCCGGAAGAAGTTCGAGCGTGACCTGATCCCGGGCAGCGAACCACATCTTCGAGAGTCCGGCTCGGCGCTCTTCCCTGAGATGGAGACCTGGGACTTCGAAGGAAGCCGGACCAGTTCATATCGCCGGTGCCTCCGGGAGACCGAGCGAATCGAACGACGACTGCACGGCGAGACCAAGTTCCACACCATGCCGCGATATCGGCTCGCGGACCACTTCTATCTCTTCACGCCGACCGGGCTTCTCAAGCCCCACGAGGTTCCCACCGGCTGGGGTCTGGTCGAATGCGGCCGACGAACCCTCCGGCGAGGTGCCGGATCGTTGACCGAACTCGACGCTCTGCCCCTCGCCGAACGGATCGCCTGCCCGTCCGCCGAGGCTCCGGACGAGCGACGCCAGAGACTGCTCCGCAACATCGCGGTCGCCGCCAGCCGTTCGGTGATCGAGCAGGCCGCCCGGCCCGCATCCCCTCCGGACCGACCCTCGCGAGACGACGAGGGGAAGACCCGACCCGGCCGCGGGGGCGGGAGACGGCGAGGCGAGTCCACCGCCGCCGACTCCGTCGACGCCAGACACTAGGATCAACGCTCCTGCCCCGGTAGCTCAGTGGGATCGAGAAGCGGACTTCTGATCCGCAGGTCGGAAGTTCGAATCTTCCCCGGGGGTGTTCTTCCCGGATCGACGATGCAGGACCGCGTCAACGTCGACGCCGGGCGTCATGACCGATCGATGATCGGCGACTTGGATTCCTCGAAGTCAGGAGCAGATGGACCGTGGACGGCCAACACACATCGACGCTTCCCGACTTCTACGTCGTCGGCGCGGGACGGGCGGGAACGACCTCCGTGAGCCATTACCTCGCCCAACATCCCGGGTTGTTCGTGCCGTCCTCGAAGTCATCCAGTTTCTTCTACGCCCGTGATCTGACGGGATCGCCGCTCGCGGACGAAGACGCGTCGATACCCGCGTGGTTCGTCCAGGATGAAGCCGACTACCTTGAGCTCTATGCACCGGCCCCGACCGGTGCGATCTGCGGCGATGTCTCACCCGTCTATCTGGCCTCCACCCGCGTGGCGGGACGGATCGCCGCCGTGCGGCCCGATGCGAAGATCATCGCCCTCATGCGGAACCCCGTCGATCGGGTCTACTCCCGATACGTGGGCCGACGGCGCGACGGCCTCGATTCGACGCCGACGTTCGAGGACCTGGTCGAACGGGAGATCGACACCGATCTGGTGCGGGAGGATGCTCACGCGACCTATCTCGCAGGCGGGATGGTCTCCCACTATCTACGCACCTATCTGGACGCATTCCCCCGCGCGAACATCCTGATCCACTTCTACGAGGACTTCGCACGCGACACCCAGGGCGTGATGGCGTCGATATCGCGGTTCCTCGGCGTCGACGATGAATTCCAGTTCGACGTGCAACGGATCCACAACCGCAGCGGAGGACGCATCCGGAACTCCACCGTCGGCGGTCTCTGGTCGTCCAGCCTGCCCATCCGCAAGGCACTACGGCCGTGGTTGCCGCAATCGCTTCGCGACGGGATGTTCAGGAAGATCACGGACAAGACCGACAAGGTTCCGATCCGCCCCGAAACACGGCGCCGGCTGATCGAGGTCTACCGCGACGACGTGCAAACGCTCGAGCGAATGACCGACCGCGATCTGTCGGCGTGGTTGACGCCGCCCGCCCCGTAGTGGACGAACCGCTTTTTCCGCCCGTGGCATCCCCGGTATCGAGTGTCTGAAAGCCCAAGACCCCGACGCTTGAGACCAGGATTCCATCCGGATTCCGGCGAAGTTGCCGGTAACTGTCGGTAGTTGCTCATAACTATTCATATTTGCTGATGATTGCCGGTATTTGCCAGCAATCGTCGGCGATTTTCGCTTGAATGAATTTGCACTTTTCCAACCGTGAGCGATGCCCTGTCGTTCACCGCCATTTCAACGAAACGCCATCGCATCACCACGAAGAGTCCATCGTGTGAACCTGATTTCAGACCACCCATTCCTTACCCTCCTGACGACGCTCGCGGTCGCGGCATGGATGGCGTCCGTCTGCGGTTCCCCGGGCTTCACACGGACGTTTCCGCGCGAAGGCTGGTCGGTGCGTCTTGCTTTCCTCGGCTGGTGCGGCGTGTCCATGGGGAGTTGGTGGTACCTGCCGGCGGCACTCCCGTGGCTCCTCTGCGTGGCGCTCGGCGTCGGGGTGATCGTGGTGTTGGTGGATCTCCGTTCCGGGCGCAGGGCACACGATTCACCTCCTGGTCGGCTGTCGGTGCTGCGGGGCATTCGAGCACTCGCTCGACGCGACTACTATCTTCACGAATTCGACCGGCACGGCGGCTTCTTCAAGATGTCCCAGTTCGGCCAACCCACGATCTGCGTGCTCGGGCTGGACCGAATCGGCAGACTGATCAAGGGACACTCGGAGTATCTGGGACCCAGCACGCTGCCGATCTCCAAGAGCGTGGAGGGGTCCTTTCTCCGATACATGCCGCCGGAGACTCATGCGGTCTACGGGCGGCTCTTTCGCATCGCGATGACCGAGCCGTTCGCCGCGACGCAGACGGACCGGTTGGATCACCTCTGCGAACACCATCTGCAGCGGTTCTCGGCGGGCGAATCGAGTCCGTACCCGGCGTTGCAGGCGATCGCGAGACGATCGTTGAACTGCCTGCTGCTCGGGTTCGACGCGGATACCAAAGAGGAAGCGAGATTCGATGAACTGGCGCAGAAGTTCTCGAAGGCCGGCATCAGTCGTTCGCTGGTTCGCCGCGATCAGGAGATGCTGGCCGAAATGCGCGAGCTGCTTCTCGAGAAAGTCGATTCGAACGTGCCGGGACCCGAAGACATCGACGACACTTCGGTGCTGGCCCGATTGCGACAGCAGGATCCGACCATGCCCGACCGGATCTGCCTCGACAACATGATCGTCATGCATCGGATCGCGACCGGGAACGTCTCGTCACTCCTGAGCTGGCTGCTCTATCGATGGGCGACGGAGTCTTCGATCACCGCCGAAATCCATGATGAGGATCCTGAAACACGCGGTTCTTCGCTACGGCTGTTTCTGATGGAGACGCTCCGCACCAGCCAGAGCGAGTATCTCTACCGGCGGGTGGCCCGGGAGTTCGAATTCGAGGGGCATCGTTTTCCCAAGGGCTGGCTGGTGCGAGGCTGCGTCTGGGAGAGCCATCGAACGGCCGAGGGGATCGACGAACCCGCCCGATTTCGACTGCGAAGAGCGGCTGCCAAGCCCAGTCGACGGCAGTTCGCACCACTTGGCATGGGTGCCCACGCCTGCAATGGCGGCGAAGTGAACGAGTTGATCTGCCTCGCCTTTCTGAATCGGATCGCCCACGCAGGAGAATTGCGAGTCACCTGCGCCGATCCGTTGAGACGCGAGATGAGACACTGGAGTCATTGGCAGCCGAACGCCGCGATGCAGTTGAAGCTCGGAGCCACCGGATGAAGGATCAAGGAGATTTCGAAGAGCGGCAATGGCAGAAGATGGTCGACGGCGGACTCGCCGACTTCTCCATTCCCCTGTGGCGTGACTTCTGCGACGGACTCCACCTCCGCCTCCTGAACAATTGGCTCGGCGGACGGCGTTTCGAAGCGTCGCTGAAAACGGATCTCTTCGACGAAGCCGTCGGCGTCGGCCTCGCCAACTGGATCTGCTCGGTCAGCGTGAGGATGGAAGGCCTCGATCTGATGCCGACGATCGCGAAACGAGCCGCAGATCGCCACCCCGGGATCATCACCCGTCAGGCCGACGTGAGGTTCCTGAAGGCCTATCCCACGCCATGCTTCGATCTCATCGTGTCGAACTCGACCCTCGATCATTTCAAGGACGAATCGGATCTGAGCGTATCGCTGGGAGAACTCGCCCGCGTACTCGTGCCCGGCGGCCTGTTGTTCGTGACGCTGGACAACCCGCAGAATCCGATCGTGTCGATCCGAAATCGCCGCTCGTCCGTCCCGTCGAAGAGTACCGGCCTGATCCCCTACTTCATGGGGTGCACCGTACCCCGTCTCGAACTGATTCGAATGGTGCAGGATGCCGGCCTGACGGTGGAGCGAAGCGATTACCTGATGCATCTCCCCCGCGTGCTCTTCCTTCATGCGAGTCGTCTCTTCGCCGCCGGATCCCCGTCCGGAAGAGGCATGATGGGATTGATGAACTCCTTCGAACTCCTCAACAAACTGCCGACCAGAAGTCGAACGGGCCACTATTCGGCGGTGCTGGCGAGGAAACCCGACGCATGAGCGGCGCTGACCGAAAACCGGCCTTCTTCCTGGTGGGAGGAAGTCGCTGTGGCACCACCAGCCTCCACAGCGCCTTCGTCCGCCATCCGGGTATCTTCGTGCCGCGCGAGAAGTCGCCCAACTACTTCACGGCGCCGGACATGGCCGATTTTCCGGCGGCCGCCGCGATGATCGCGATGAAGGGCCACTCGATCACCGATCGAGACGACTACCTTGATCTCTTCACGGAGGCGACCGACGACCAGCTGCGTGGCGAGGTGTCGCCCGTCTACCTGCAGTCGATCCATACCGCCGCGAGGATCGCGGCGTTCGCACCGGAGGCGAGGATCATCGCGATCCTCCGCGATCCGGTGGAGCGTGCCTTCGCCCACTACATCGGCCGCCGGCGGGACGGCCTCGACGATCGAGACACCTTCGAAGAGGCGATCGCCTCCGAGCTGACCGATCGCGAACCCCGAGCGATCGCCTTCAATCGATATCTGGCCATCGGCCGCTACGCCTTCTTCCTCGAAAGCTTCTACCGGGAATTCCCCGTCGATCGCATCAAGGTCGTGTTCTTCGACGACCTGGTGCGGGATCCCGTTCACGTGCTTCAGGAACTCTTCGATTTCCTCGAGGTCGAGCGGCTCGGCGATCGGATTCCGATGGATCACCGGAATCGCGGGGGCATCATCCGGAATCCGCTGCTGCGAAGCGCCTGGACCCGGACCTCGCTGGTGCGGGCCCGTCTCCGAAAGCATCTCCCGGAATCCATTCGCGATCTGGCGGGCCGGGCCTTCCTGTCGAAGATCGAGAAACCATCGCTGGAACCGTCGATTCGGCGTGATCTCGTCGAATATTTCGCGGAGGACCTTTTCGATCTGAAGGCGATGTGCGAGCATCATTCGTCGGTGGATCGCGTGCCCCCGGGGTGGGGATCCGCGATCGCCGCGCCCCGTCGGAAGGATGATGCATGAACCGCCCCGAGCGATCCAGCGTGGAATTCAGCGTGAATGGTCGTCCCTACGAGGTGGAAGGCGGCGACGTCTTCCTGACCGCGAGCGAATTCCTGCGCGAGCGAACGAGGCGGACGGGCACGAAGATCGCCTGCGAAGAGGGTGACTGCGGCTCCTGCACGGTACTCGTCGGAAGACCGACCGATCAGGGAACCTCGTATCTCCCGATGAACTCCTGCATCCGATTCGTGTTTCAACTCGACGGATGCGACATGGTCACGGTCGAAGCCCTGGCTTCGGACGGGCGCCTGACATCCGTCCAGGAGGCGATGGTCGAATGCCATGGTTCCCAGTGCGGTTTCTGCACGCCCGGGTTCGTGATGGCGATGACCGCGACCTGCCACCAGCGCGCGACTTCACCCGAGGAATCCCCACCGGTCGACTGGCCGCTGGAACTCTCCGGAAATCTCTGCCGATGCACCGGCTACCTTCCCATTCTCGAGGCCGCTCGCCGATGCGAATCGAGCGACGGCGAGATCTCGAAATGGTCGAGGGTCACCGAGACGACCCGCCGTCGATTCGACCTGCTCGGCAACACCCCGTTCGACGCGAGCGGGACGCACCGAGGAGCGGCACGCCGCGTACTGAGCCCCGTGACGCTGGAGGAGGCGTTGCGGATCCGCGCCGACCTCCCGGAGGCGCAACTCATCGCGGGTGCGACGGACCTCGGCGTCCAGTGGACCAAGGCCCGAAAGGCCGCGGCGGTGTGGATCGACCTCGGTCGAGTTCCGGAGTTGCGGGGCATCACCGTGTGCGAGGCCGAACCGGACCGATCCGGTGACGAACCGGCGGATGGAGGCGCGGCCCGCGTGATCGAAGCCGGCGCGATGGCGACCTGGGCGGAGCTGCTCGATCGCTCCCGAACCGACCTGCCCGAGTTCGCCTCGATACTCGAGCGCTTCGGTGGTCCGCAGATCCGCAATTACGGCACGATCGGCGGGAACATCGTGAATGCCTCGTCGATCGCCGATTCGCTTCCATTACTCAGCGTGATGGATGCGAGCCTCGAACTGGCATCGTCGGAGGGTCGGCGCCGGGTGGACGTCAACCGGTTCTTCACGGCGAATCGTCGCACGATGATTCAAGCCGACGAACTGCTGGCGAGCGTGCGGATCCCCCTGCCATCGCCGCTTCAGAGACTCAGGCTCTACAAGGTGAGCCGGCGTCACGACCTCGACATCGCGACCGTCTCGGCCGCCTTCTGCCTGACGTTCGAGGCCGGACGCATCACGCGGGCCGCCATCGCCCTGGGCGGGGTTGGACCGACCGTTCGGAGGTTGGAAGGGGTCGAGCGATGGCTGATCGACCGCCCCTGCCGGGAAGAGACCTTCGAAGCGGCGGGACGGCTGGCGGCCGACGAGATCTCGCCGTGGTCCGACGTCCGAGGGACCGCCGAATACCGGCGACAGGTCGTCGGTGGCCTTCTCACACGTTATTTCCACGAAGTGTCGTCCGACATGGGGGCCGGCGAATAGCCGATGAATGGTGCGCCCATGATCAGAGACCGGAAACAAGACGAGCCAGGCACGACCGGGAAGACGATTCCGCTGGAATCGGCGATCGGCCATGTCACGGGCGCCGCCGAGTTCATCACCGACATTCCCGCACGCTCGGACGAATTGTGCGTGGGATTCGTCGGGAGCACGACGGCGAGCGGACGGATCGTCGAGATCGACGTGACGGCGGCCCGCGCCTGTCCCGGCGTCGCCCTGATCCTCACGGCCGCGGACCTGCCCGCCGCCCGACGTTTCGGTCCATTGCAATCGGACGAACCGGTCCTCGCGGAGGAGGAAGTGCTCTTCATCGGACAGCCGGTGGTCCTGATCGCCGCCGACTGCCCGGCGACGCTGGATCGGGCGAAGAACCTCGTGCAGGTTCGGATCGAGGCCACCGAACCGACGCTTTCCGTCGACGATGCAATCGCTCGCCAGCGTTTCCTCGGGCCTGAACGACGTTTTCATCAAGGAGACGCCGCCGCGGCGATGGCGACGGCCCCCCACGTCCTGGAGGGTGTCTTCCACAGCGGGGGGCAGGAGCACTTCTACTTCGAGACCCAGGCGGCTCTGGCGATCCCCGGCGAAGACGGCCAGATCACGATCCACTCGTCGACGCAGGGACCGACCGAGATCCAGCGAGTGGTCGCGTTGGTGCTGGGAATCGGCATGCACCAGGTGGTGGTCACCTGCAAGCGGATGGGCGGGGCCTTCGGTGGCAAGGAGACGCAGGGAACCTCACCCGCCGTGCTCGTGGCCCTCGTCGCACGGGCCACGGGACGGGCCGCACGGATCGCCTACGGCCGCGAAGAGGACGGCGAGTCCACCGGAAAACGGCACCCCTACAGGTCCGAATGGCAGATCGGATTCGACGACGCGGGACGAATCCTCGCCTACCAAGTGACCATGCATTCCGACGGGGGCGCCGGACTCGATCTCTCCCCGTCGGTGCTCGAACGCTCGATGTTCCATGCGGATGGCGCGTACCACATCGAGCACATCGACATTCGCGGACGCGTCTGCTTCACGAATCATCCGCCCGCGACGGCGTTCCGTGGTTTCGGGGGACCCCAGGGGGTGGCGGTGATCGAGAATGCGGTGCAGGAGATGGCGATCCACCTGCGGGAATCGAATCCGACGTCTCCCACGGCCGCCGACATCCAACGACTCAACCTGTACGGGACCGACGAACGCAATGTCACACCGTACGGCCAGGTCGTTCATGAGAACCACCTGCACGAAATCGTGGATCAGGTGCTGGAACGAAGCGACCATGACCGGCGGCTCGCGGAGATCGAACGCCGGAACGCGAACGACCCGCTCTGGCTCCGCGGCATCGCGATGGTGCCGGTCAAGTTCGGCCTGTCCTTCACCTCCAAGATGATGAACCAGGCGAACGCCCTCGTGCTGGCGTTCACCGACGGCACGGTGCAGGTGTCGACGGGCGGCACGGAGATGGGCCAGGGATTGAACACGAAGATCCGGCAGCTGGTCGCGGATGTCTTCGCCATCGCACCGGAGTCCGTGGCGATCATGACCACGTCGACGGAGAAGAACAACAACACCTCGCCGACCGCGGCATCGGCGAGCACGGATCTGAACGGCGCGGCGGCGGTGTCGGCGGCGCGGACGATTCGCGCGAGAATGTCCGAATGGGCGACTCGACGATTCAACGCGAAGACCTCCTCCGACACGCCGAGCGAGGCTGGCGATGACCGCGACCGGATCGTCTTCGAAGATGGCCACCTGTTCGACCGTCGAGATCCGTCGAACCGCATGTCGTTCCCGGATGCCTGCAGGGACGCCCGGATGGACCGGATCGATCTCGGCGCCCGGGGCTTCTTCGCCACACCCCGGATCGACTTCGACCACGAGACCGAAAAAGGAAGCCCGTTCTACTACTTCGCCCAGGGTGCCACGGTGGCCGAAGTGCGGATCGATCGTTTCACGGGCGAGTTGTCGGTACCACGTGCGGACGTGCTGATCGACGTCGGACGATCCATCAACCCCGGCATCGACCGTGGGCAGCTGGTGGGTGGTTTCGTGCAGGGCATGGGCTGGGTGACGAACGAATGCCTCGTGCACGACGAGCAGGGCCGCCTGCTGACGACCGGTGCGTCGACTTACAAGATCCCGGCCGCGTCGGACGTACCGCCGGTGTTCAATTGGGATTTCTTCTCGACGGACGATCGAGTCACCGCGATCGCGGGCAGCAAGGGAGTGGGCGAACCGCCGCTTCTACATGCGATCGCAGTGTGGTCGGCGGCCAAGCATGCGCTCTCCTGCGCTTCCGGATCCGCCGCACGCCGACTTCATCTTCCGGCGAGCGCGGAAGCGATCAGGCACGCCCTCGGTTGAGTGCCGAGGGACGAGCCGGAGCGCTCCGGATTCCATTCTATTCCTCTGATTCAGAGACGTTCGCAACGAGGTGATGAGATGGCGGATCGACCGAAGTCCAGAACCACCCCTGCGTACGGCGTCGCGTGGGTCATCGGCCTCACCATCGTCGCCGCATCGCTGATGCGGCTCCGGAGCGGCGTCGACGCCGTCTTCCTCGGCGAGTGCCTCTTCTACGGCCTGCTGCTGGCGTGGCTCGCCCGGCGTCCCGAGGTCCGACGAAGGCTGCGCGGCGATGATGCCGGGTACGGACGGATCATCGTCGCATTCGTCGCCCTCCTCATCGCCGGGCAGCTTGTCGCTGACGGCCGCCGGACCTACCCATTCGTGCACTGGGCCATGTATTCGACGCCTGCGCGGAAGGCGCCGATCTTTCTCGAATGCCACGGAGTGCTCGCCGACGGGGAAGAAGTCGTGATACCGGCCGCCCGGATGTTCAAGAGCCTCAGCGTCCGGCTC